>JBAPOI010001091.1:0-3021 GCA_049279555.1 Candidatus Sulfotelmatobacter sp. | reverse complement strand
GGCATTATTCGCGTATTTCAGCGCAGAGCGAACCGGAATCCTCTGCAGTCCAGACTGCGTGGCGGAGAGGGAGGGATTCGAACCCTCGGTACAGGTGTTAGCCCGTACAACGGTTTAGCAAATGAATCATTCTCGCCGCCCTCACTCGTAGTACAGCACTTACAGTCGGATTCAACACCTCGAAGTCGGACTCAGAGCCTCTCATTCGGCAGTTATTGTGCTCCGCTTTGTGCTCCAAATTGCTCGATAAAACGAGCCTCCCCATGGATGACTTCATCGACACCAATGGGCTCTCCAGCGGGGCCATATGGGAATCGTCCTCCGAGGAGTCGCGAACTCCTCGCGTGCCGCAGTTCACCTCAATGAGCGTGGGCGGCCTCACTGAGGGCGCCCTGTTTGCGGCTGCCGCAACAAATGAGCGCATTTTCACCGCGTTTTTCGCTATCAGCCTTCTTCAGATCCAGCCTCACGGCGGACACCGTTGCCTAGGTTCCGGTCATTACGGTCCATGCAGGACTTTCACCCTGAATACAAGTCATATTGAGCAAACCAGGCGAATCGATCCCACATCACCGACCTCTCGGGCGGTTCACTTCAAAATGGGCGAACAAAAGAACGTGGCGGAAGTGCGAAGGTGGACTGGGCAGAACCCAAGCACGTATAGTCCCATTTAGGAAAAAACATCACATGAGTTCAGCGGCTGCAACAACAGAGGGCTTCGCGAGGATGAAGATTCTCTTCTCTCCGCTTTTATCCGTTAGCTTTTCTCTGCCCGCCTTCCAACCTTCCAATGACCACCGCCAAAGTGTTTGACCAACAATTGCGGATTCCCTCCTTTCGGGACACGATCGGTACAACTGAGCGAGAGAAAAGAGGCACGCTGCTCCCTAAGCGACACCAGGTAAAGCACTTGGAGTTTGTAGTTTCATAGTTCGGGACTAGAGGTTCGCTTGATTTTGGAGGCTCAGTTGAATTCGATCGGCAGTCTTAACGAAATCTTCCACGATCCCGTCAGGTATATGCCCCCGCGCCTTTAGAAGTTGAGCATAGGTAGAGTGCAATTGTGTGATGGCCGTCTGCAATTCCGGCGTCAGAAGCTGGTGATCTACCAAACGGGCCAGAAGGCTCTTAATGGACCTAGGAGTTGACTCACCCTCTCGATATTGAAGCTCGCGAAGGCTCAACTCTAGTCGCAGCCAAGATTGTTCGACGACTCCACGCGGTGACAACGAATGATCAACTTCCTTAGGTGCACTGATAGCTTTGGCCTCGACGGGTTGAATCTCTTCCTTCGGAGGACTGCCGGGAGGAAGACGTCTCGTTGTCGAAGTGGAATCCAGATCGGGAATCCTCACTTTCGGGGAAGGCAGATTTCGGCGTACGTTGTCGAGTTCCTCCCTTTCCCGGTCAAAGGTGAAATCTGCTCCTCTGAACTTCAAGCGACTGATTCGACGGATCACGTCTTCCACTTGAAAGCGAAACAGGTATGCAAGGATGAGGACGGTAAGCGGCCAAGCTAAATCGTGGATCAATCGTTCAACGAAAGTCAGAGCGTCCACCGAGACCTCACACGTGGAATTGCCGTTCGTCGGACCGGCGTGTGCTCAGCCGCCCACGGAATCAAGAATGTGCATGGCGAGCTCTTTGATTTGCTGATTGTTTTGGTCAGCCGACAGAATTACTCTGCCGTTTTCCTTTTCTCGCACTGCCCAATTCAATATAGCGAGAGCATTCCCAAATAGCTCACTATAGGTCTTGATGTTCGCCTTCGTCATCAAGTGTTTCACTTGCTCGACGCTGGCCTCGGAAAGTTCCAATTGAATTCTCATCTTTTGTCCCTTCTATCTTCAATTTACGGGATAGATTCCCACTTCTTGGGTTTCGACGTTTCTCCAATAGGGCAGGCGAGTCGTCGAAAACCGATCACTTCTCGAACATTTTCGCCTAGACGCACCATTCGGCATAGTTTGGACGATGGATGATGAGAGGTCGATCTTGAAGGTCGATGCGGTGAGTTCCGACGTTCTTCATCGCGCCCCGTGTCGAAAGATGAATCCTTTGGGGAGCTCGCACGGCATAAATAGTCTGGTAATTGGGCGTGCTTCTGCCACAACTTGGATCCCATCCACTTCCTTGAGTGCATTGGATATCAGTGTGGATCCGCATCGAGATACATGAAAGATGAATCCTGTCGGCTGAAGGAGGGGTTTCCGGCTTCCTTCCCTAATAATAGAATTTCGGCTCGCCTTGATCTCCAAGGCTGGGCAATCGCTCTCTCTTAGCTGCGCCACGCTCTGACTAAAAAAGGGCTCGCTCAAGCGCTTGCTCCCGAATAGCATCCAGCGAACAGTTGCCTCGGGGACCAAGCCCGGCCAAACCAAGGCTGGATACTGATCTAATACAATATCAATAGGCAGCCATCCGCTCATCTGCACCTACAATCGTTCCGGCTCTGACATAAGAACATGCGAAGATGGTCGCTAACCGAGACCGCCTATCGATGGTAATAGTGACATCCGGGGCTCATGCTGATTCGCACGTGAGATTTCTGATGGTCCTACGTCATGGGTTTCGGACGCTCATTAGCCTACGACAGCGTCGATGCTGGGTCAATGCGTCGCGCGCCGTGCTCGTGGGTAGAATGCATTTGAGAGTTGTTCAGACATTCTATTTACTGTTGTTGGAATCACTTCGGCACGGAGCTGGCAGACTTGATCACAGAATTGCTCGGCATCACCGTTCGGAGCCAAGAGACCGAGTCCAAGATCCGCGATCCTCTTCAAAACTTCCAACCAGTCGGGATATGACTCAGGTCTCTCTGGGGGAATGTCCAACAGAAGCTGGGGTGAGGCGATCGTAGGACACCGATTGGCGTAATGCAAAGGCTGTATCGGCAGGAGAAAACACCACTGCATAGGCGGCATGCCCCGTCGCTGAAAACCATACGACCACACTAATCATATTAGGATATATATTAGATGTTAATATGATTGTTACAATATTATATTGACAGGTTATAAC
>JBAPOI010001090.1:0-28108 GCA_049279555.1 Candidatus Sulfotelmatobacter sp. | reverse complement strand
GGTGCAATTTGGCTTGCGCGCCGGGCCGGTCAATCGGGAGGTCCTTCGCTCCGCCTGAAAAACGGCTACACTCAGGATGACGCCGACGGGAGAAAGGTTTTGAATTTCCTAGGGTTTTAATTTCGGTGGTGGTGCAATTTGGCTTGCGCGCCGGGCCGGTCAAGCAGGAGATCCCTTCGACTTCGCTCAGGGCAGGCTCTTCGCTCCGCCTAAAAAGCGGCTACGCTCAGGATGACGCCGACGGGAGAAGTGCACGCTGCTTCTTCGAACTGACCGACTACCCACTGACCTGTTCACTGCGGCTTGGCGTTGGGATCCGGCGGCGGTTTGCTGTCTTTCTTCTGGTTCGGGGCGTCTCCATAAATGGAGTACTGATCCTGGGGACGCTTGAGCTTGATGGTGAACTCCATCTTGGGATGATCGACATCGTAATCTTCGCCAAAAGTCTGGAATCCGGAAGCCAATACCTGCACCCTTAGTTTGCCATAGGGCACGCCGTCAAAGTTGGTTTTGCCATCGAGATCGGTCTTAAGTTCGAAGCCGCCACGAGCCTGTTTTCCATGCGTGGTGACGGGATGCAGGATCACGGCCGCGTTGCGTACTGGCTTACCGTTATCTTCTTTAATCACGAGGAAATTCAAAGCCGCACTGGCTTCGTCGTCCTTGTCCTTTTGTGCATAAACTCCACCGATCAGCGAAACCGTGATCAGCAGTGTGGCCAGGGTGAGCTTCCGTGTTCTTTTCATGGGTGTGATGATTCTCAACAACTTCATACTGAACATTCTAACGAGTGTTACGAAAGGAAGCGAGAAGGCGAAGCTTTAAGACTTTACCTGAGCCTGAGCCTGAGCTTTGCGCTCGGCATGCGCATCCCGCGTTGTGAACTGGATCAAGTCGGCGGCAACACGGGTTGTGTTGTGCCGCGCTACTCCGGCCTCCTCGAGATAGTCGCCGAGAACGGGGATCACGCCAAGAGCTTCGATGGCCTCTAGATCGGCGACGATCTGGCAGGCTCCTTCGAGCGCATATTTTGCCTTGAGTTCGTTGGAAACGGGAGTGCGGTTGATAAGCGCGTAGTCGAAGATCTGCTGATGGGCGTGGCGATTGAGGGCGCGAATGTGGTCGGCGGCGGTGAGGCCCAGACTCTCATTCGCCTGGGTCATCAGGTTACAGATATAAACCTTTGTGGCCGGCGAGCTGACGATCGCCTCGGCGATGCCGCGTACCAGGAGATTTGGAATGAGACTCGTGAACAAGCTTCCGGGACCGATGCTGATGATATCGGCACGGGCGATGGCATCAAGGGTCTGCGGCAGGGGTTCGACGTTGGGTGGGACGAGGAAGAGTTCGTGGATGCGGCCCTTGCTGGCGGTGATATTGGTCTCTCCGCGGACGCGGCTGCCATCTTCCATCAGCGCTTCGAGCTCGATATTGGAAGTGGTGGCGGGATGAATGTGGCCACGAGTGAGGAGGATTTCCGAAGAAAGGCGCACAGCTTCGGAAAAATCGTGAGTGATCGAGGTGAGAGCGGCGAGAAAGAGGTTGCCGAAGCTGTGACCTTCGAGGCCGGACCCTTTGGCAAAACGATGTTGGAAAAGCCGGGAGAGTAGAGCCTCATCTTCGCTGAGGGCGACGATGCAGTTACGAATGTCGCCGGGAGGAAGCATGTTGAATTCTTTGCGAAGGCGGCCGCTGGAACCGCCGTCGTCGCTGACGGTAACGACGGCGCAGAGATCGCGAATAATGGGGGTATCGGGCGGAGTGATAGAAATCTCCGCTGGAGTGAGAGCGAAGCCCTTCAGTCCTTTGAGCAGGGTTGAAAGGCCGGTGCCGCCGCCGATCGCAACCACGCGCAGGCCGCGCTCGCGCACAGTCCGTTCCGAAGCCAGGAGATCGGCGATATCTGGTTCCATAGCGGAATGCCGCTGATCGCGCTAGTAAGGTTCGTCCTCGCCGTAAGAACCGTCTGTGGAAGAAAGATCAGCGCCGGGATCCGGATACAACAACTCGGTAAAGCGAGGGTCTTCGGCCAGGTTGTGAAAATCGGAGTCGTTGCGCGCCTGGAAGCGCAGGCTGGCATTCAGGCGAAGAGCTTCATCCAGATGCTTGAGGGAATCTTCCACATGACCCGTCAGACAGTCGAGCGCGGCCAGACCGTAGACGACGAAATCAGTCTTGGGCGACTGCTTGATGAGTTTTTCGATATGTTCGCGAGCCGTGACGTAATCTCCGACGTTCATGAGAGAGACGGCATAGTCGTAGTGCTCTTCCACACTTTTAAACTGCGTGGTGGAGGAGCGTTCCAGGTGCTGGTTGCAAATGCTGAGATGAATCGCAGCCCGGTCGGTCAGCTCCTTGGTAGGGCCGGCGAGAACCTTCTGGAAGAGCGGCTTCGCCTTGTCGTATTTGTGCTCCTGCAGTGCCCTTAGCCCGGCTTCGTAATTTTGCAGAGCCTGTGTAACGCGCGGATCGTCCGCCAGCGCTGTTTTCTTGGGATTAGCCTTTTGAGCCATGTGAAGAATTTTTCCTGTGCTCGTCGTAATAGGGAACTCCTTAATTTAAAACTTCGCAGAGCGGATACTCAAGTATCACTCAAAGTGCGGGTAGAGGGCAATTGAGAGCCAGTACCCAGTACCTAGTTGCCAGTACCCAGCAAAACACGTTCGGAACGGTCTCCCGTTTTTCTGGGTACTTGGTACTGGGTACTCAAAACTAGTTCATGGTTGCGGCGGCCTGCAGGTCGATCTGCTTATATTCGCCTTTGATGATGCCGGCGCGGATCTGCGCCGCAGTCTTGCCGTTTTTGTGCTGCTGATAGGAGTAGTAGAGCTCTTTCAGGCAAGTGGAGCACCGCGCTCCGTGCGTGGTCTCGTAGCAACTGCGCAGGCTATTGTGGCCCATGCGATCGCAATAGCAGTAGCAGGGCTGTTGGTGAATCACGGCCGGAATCTTCGCAGCAAGCTCATAGGCATGGGTCTGGTACGGATATTGGGCGTCGGCTCCCCAGAGCTGATCCTTGGTGAGAATGGCGGGCAGTTTCGTGCCTTTCACGGGCGGGCCCGCGTTATAGGCGGGGATGCCGCCTTCGTCCTGTTGGGCGGTGAACTGCGCCGACGTGGCCAGCGTAACCAATAAGAGGAAAAGCAGGGCTAGAGCGTGGTAAGCGAATTTAAGATTGAAGGGCCGGGTCGGCAGCATGGGCATCTCCTAGACCTGTTGATTTTAACCGTTTTTCGCGTTTTCTGGGAGCCAGGCGCCGGTTGAGAGAGTTGATACGCGGGCGCCTGAACTGGGCATTTACCGAGAATGAGCAGAACTTTGGATAACTCGCCGCCGAGAAGCTCGATCTGTATACAATAAGAATTTGCATGCCTGACATGCCCAGCACGGAAGGCAGGGGCGCACTCGCCCCGGCGTCATCCCAAGCGCCTGATACGGCGGCAAAGTCTGCGGCGCGGCTGCGTCCGGCGATCGCGGTGTGGTTGCGCGATCTGATTCTGTCGCTCGCGATCTCGGCGTTCATCATTGTCTTCATCTATCAGCCGGTGAAGGTGGAAGGCACGAGCATGATGCCCTCGCTCGAGGATCAGGAGCGCATCTTCGTCAACAAGTTCGTATACCGGCTGGAGCCGATTTCGCGCGGCGATATTGTGGTGTTCCGTTACCCGCGAGACCCTTCAAAGAGTTACATCAAGCGCGTGATCGGAATCGCCGGGGACCGCGTTCGCATCGACGGCGGGCAGGTTTACGTGAACGGCGAAGCGCTGGACGAAGACTACGTTCCTCCGGCGTACACCGATTCGCGGTCGTATCCGGAGATGGTCGTGCCGCCAAATTGCTATCTTGTGCTGGGCGATCACCGGTCGATGTCGAACGACAGCCGGGATTTCGGGCCTGTTAACCAGAGCTATATCTATGGCAAGGCGGTATTTGGGTATTGGCCGATGGATAAGCTGGGACGCGTGCGCTAGATCATTGTTGATTGCTGATTTCTGATTATTGATTGAAAACCGTCGAGTAAGAGTTTTTATCATCAATCGACAATCAACAATCGGCAACATTCTCTGGCGTTTTCCACACCTACGTCGTTTCTCCTCTTGGTGTCAGCGGTAATCCCTGCTAAAATTCATAAAATCCACACCCCGGAGCGAGAATGCAAGCTATCCTTGCGCTGGAAGACGGCCGAGTCTTCCGAGGCAAAGGTTACGGCGCCAAAGGCGAGTGCTACGGCGAAGTCGTTTTTAATACTTCCATCACCGGCTACCAGGAAATTTTCACCGACCCCTCGTATTCAGGGCAGATCGTTGTCCTGACCAATCCTCAGATCGGCAACTACGGTACTAATCAGGAAGACAATGAAGCCACCCGGCCATGGATCGAAGGGCTGATCGTGCGCGAGTTCTCGAAGGTGAGCTCGAACTGGCGCTCGCAGCAGGTGGCCGAAGAATATCTGGAGCAGTTCAAGGTGCCGGTGTTGTCGGATATCGACACGCGGGCGCTGGTGCGGCATCTGCGGGATCACGGCGTCATGCGCGGCGTGGTTTCTACGCTCGAGAGCGATGCGGAGAAGTTGGTCGCCAAGGCGAACTCGATTCCGAAGATGGACGGGATGGACTTGGCGAAAGTGGTGAGCACAAAGGGGCCATATGTTTGGGAGGTCGGCGAGCGTTCACATGAGCCGGTGGCGATGGTGGGTGTGAAGGACGAGCCGGCGCGATTTCATGTAGTGGCTTATGATTTTGGCATTAAACAAAACATCCTGCGGAAGTTACGAGGTGAGGGATGCCGGGTGACGGTGGTCCCGGCGCAGACTCTGGCGGAGGATGTTTTGGCTCTGAAGCCGGATGGAGTGTTTCTGTCGAATGGCCCCGGCGATCCCGAGCCCTGTACGTATGCGGTGGATTCGATTCGCCGGTTAATGGGGCGGATGCCGATCTTTGGCATTTGCCTGGGACATCAGCTTGTCGGCATTGCGCTCGGTGGGAAAACCTTCAAGCTGAAATTTGGGCACCATGGCGGGAATCATCCGGTGAAGCAGTTGAAAACAGGGAAGATCGAGATCACGGCGCATAACCATAACTTTGCGGTCGATCCAGATTCGTTGCCGGAGAGCGAAGTCGAGCTGACGCACGTCGATCTGAACGATCAGACTTTGGAAGGGCTGCGCCATCGGAATTTGCCGCTGTTCAGCGTGCAGTATCACCCGGAGGCCGCGCCGGGTCCGCATGATTCGCATTATCTGTTTAAGGATTTTGTGCAGATGATGGAGGAATGGAAAGGGTGAGTGCGGCGGTTTTGGCGATTAAATGCTGTCAGGAGATGGTTTGAAAGGGCGCGCCTTCAAGGCGCGCCGTAAAGAGCAGAGAAGGAATCGAGGCTTTAGTCGCTGAGGTTAGTAACCTCCGAAGCTAAAGCCCAGATGAGTAGGAAACGCTAGTCCGGCGCAGCTGGAAGCCCGCCCTTTCAAACCTGAACGAACTAGAGCGCTAGGGCACCGGGAGCCTACAATGAGACCAACCAGAGAGCACGCCACGAACACCGGTCAAACATACATGATCACCTCCTCTACTCGGGAGCGGCGCGATCTTTTTCGCAACGAACGCTGGGCGCGTCTGCTTATCGACACCCTGTACCACTATCGCGATGCAGCTTATCTTCTGCACGAGTTTGTGATCATGCCCGATCACTTTCATGTTCTTCTTACCCCAAAGACGAGCCTGGAGAAGGCCGTTCAATTCATCAAGGGGGGATTCTCTTATCGAGCCAAAAAAGAGCTGGGTTCGAACATGGAAGTTTGGCAGAAGGGATTTTCGGATCATCGTATTCGCGATGCGGCAGATTCTCTGCGTCACGTCGATTACATTCGGGAAAATCCAGTTCGTGAAAACCTTTGCGAGCGACCGGAAGAGTACCTCTATTCATCGGCGCATCCCGGATTCGAGTTGGACCCGGTACCTCAGGGGCTGAAGCCCATTCTTTTGGAGAGCTCATATGGCACGCCTGAAGGCGCGCCCTTTCAAAACAGGGAACATAGCGGCGCGGCCGAAGCCGCTCCCTTTCAAAGCAGACCTGCCAAGAGCGATACCACTGGCGCGGTATCGCTGAAAACTAACTCCGGGAAGATTGCATCGTAAATGCCCAAACGCACCGACATACAAAAAATCCTGATTCTCGGCTCTGGTCCCATCATCATCGGGCAGTCGGCGGAGTTTGATTACTCTGGCACGCAGGCTTGCAAGGCGCTCAAGTCTGAGGGCTATCAAGTTGTGCTGGCCAACTCGAATCCGGCGACCATCATGACCGACCCGGAGATTGCCGACCGCACTTACATTGAGCCGCTTACGCTTGAGTATCTGGAAGAGATTATCCGCATCGAGCGGGAGATGGCGCCGGGAGCGGGGTTTGCCGTGCTGCCGACCGTGGGCGGGCAGACTGCGCTCAATCTGGCGATTGAACTTTCCGATGGCGGCGTCCTCGAAAAATACGATGTCCACTTGATCGGTGCGAACGTTGCGGCCATCAAGAAGGCGGAAGACCGTCTCTTCTTCAAAGACGCGATGCAGAAGATTGGGCTCGATGTGCCCAAGTCGGCGCTGGTGAATAACACGAAAGATGGGATCGAGTTTGCCGGGAAAATTGGCTTCCCGGTAATCGTGCGGCCTTCGTTTACGCTGGGCGGTTCGGGCGGAGGGATTGCCTACAATCGCGAGGAGATGATCGAAGTGCTGTCGCGCGGTCTCGATTTTTCTCCGGTGCACGAGGCGCTGATTGAAGAATCAGTGCTGGGATGGAAGGAATTCGAGCTTGAGGTGATGCGCGACACGAAGGACAACGTCATCATCATCTGCTCGATTGAGAACTTCGATCCCATGGGCGTGCACACCGGCGACTCCATCACGGTTGCGCCGGCGCAGACCCTTACGGACCGCGAATACCAGGCCATGCGCGACGCTTCAATTGCGGTAATTCGCGAAATCGGCGTGGATACGGGAGGATCGAACATTCAATTCGGCGTGAATCCCGAGACCGGACGCATGGTGGTGATCGAGATGAACCCGCGCGTCTCGCGCTCTTCGGCGCTCGCATCCAAAGCTACGGGTTTTCCGATTGCGAAGATCGCTGCGAAACTTGCCGTGGGATACACGTTGGACGAAATTCCCAACGACATCACGCGCAAGACCCCGGCGTGTTTCGAGCCGACGCTCGATTACGTCGTCGTGAAGATTCCCAAGTGGCAGTTCGAGAAATTCCCCGGCGCCGATGACACGCTGGGACCGCAGATGAAATCCGTCGGGGAAGTGATGGCGATTGGGCGCACTTTCAAAGAAGCCCTAATGAAGGGCATTCGCTCGCTCGACACAGGGAAGAAGGTTGGCGCTGACAAGATCGAGCCGAAGATTTTGACGCAACGGCTGGTGACGCCGCATCCCGAGCGTCTGGCGTATGTGCGCTACGCGCTGCGGCAGGGGCACACCGTAAAGCAAATCGCGAAGATGACCTCGATGGATCCGTGGTTTCTTTACCAGCTCAAAGAAATTAACGACATGCAGCTTGAGTTGGAGAAGCATCCGATTGAGTCCGTCCCGGCGGTAGTGCTGCGCGAGGCCAAGCGCATGGGGTTCTCCGACGGACGACTGGCCAACATTTGGCGGCTCGAAGGTCAAGAAAAAGTGCGGCATCTTCGGAAGAAGCATGGCGTGATGCCGGTGTACAAGCGTGTCGATACGTGCGCCGCGGAATTTGAGAGCTTCACGCCATATCTTTACTCGACGTACGAAGATGAAGACGAGGCCGCGCCCACCAATAAGAAGAAGGTGATCATTCTAGGCAGCGGGCCGAACCGCATCGGACAGGGAATTGAGTTCGATTACTGCTGCTGTCACGCATCGTTTGCGCTGCACGAAGACGGCTACGAGACGATCATGATCAATTGCAATCCTGAGACCGTCTCGACCGATTACGACACCAGCGACCGGCTTTACTTTGAGCCGCTTACTTTCGAAGACGTGTGGGCGATCTATCAGCACGAGACATCGAAGGGAGCAGATGTGGGCGTGATCGTCCAATTTGGCGGACAGACTCCGCTCAACCTGGCTTTGCCGCTCAAACAGGCGGGCGTGAAAATTATTGGCACGTCTCCGGAGTCGATTGACCTAGCCGAGGATCGTAAGCATTTCAACAAGCTGCTGGAAGAGCTAAAAATTCCGCAGGCCGCCGGAGTGATGGCAACTTCGCTCGAAGAGGCGATCGAGGGCGCAAAGCGCGTTGGATACCCGGTTGTAGTTCGGCCTTCGTACGTGCTGGGCGGGCGTGCCATGGTGATTGCGCACGACGAAGAATCGGTTCTGCGATACATGAAAGAGGCGGTCGAGTACTCGCAGGATCGTCCGGTGCTGATCGATCACTTTCTCGAAGACGCTATCGAGGTTGACGTGGATGCGCTCTCCGATGGCGAAGACGTCGTGATCGGTGGAATTATGCAGCATATCGAAGAAGCTGGCATTCACTCCGGCGATTCGTCATGCGTGCTGCCCGCGGTGGATATTCCGCAGCCGCTGATGGAGCGCATGCGAGATTACACTTTCAAGCTGGCGCGGGCGCTGAAGGTGGTGGGGCTGATGAATATTCAGTTCGCCATTCCGCGCCGCAACGGTGGCGGATCGGGGAACGGCGCCGAGGGTGGAAAAGTTTATGTGCTGGAAGTAAATCCGCGGGCCTCGCGCACCGTGCCCTATGTTTCGAAGGCCACAGGTGTGGCGATGGCGAAGATTGCGGCGCGGCTAATGACTGGGTGCAAGCTGCGTGAATTCCTGCCGGAGAATATCGACAGGCATGCCGATCTTGACACTGGCAGCCACTATTATGTGAAGTCGCCGGTGTTCCCCTGGAACAAGTTTCCCGGCGTGGATACAGTGCTGGGGCCGGAGATGAAATCGACCGGCGAAGTGATGGGCGTGGGCGACAGCTTTGGCGAGGCTTTCGGCAAAGCACAATTGGCCGCTGGACAAAAGTTGCCGACGACGGGAACGATATTCGTCAGCGTCACCGACCACGACAAGCCCCACGTTGCCGAAGTCGCCCGCAAGTTCGTGGATATGGGTTTCAAGCTGGTCGCCACATCCGGCACGGCCGACGTAATTGAAGCAGCGGGCATGCGAGTCGAGCGCGTTTATAAAGTGAAAGAAGGACGTCCGAACGTCGTCGATTTCATTAAAGGCCAGCGCATTCATCTCATCGTAAACACTCCTACCGGTCCTGAGCCGTGGTTTGACGAAAAGGCGATCCGGCGCGCGGCCGTGATGGCGCGCATTCCGACCATTACGACGCTTTCGGCGGCACGCGCGGCTGCAGAAGGAATCGCGGCGCTGCAACGCGGGGAAGTGAATATACGAGCGTTGCAGGAGTTGCAGTCGGAGAGAGTCGTGAAAAGCATGTAAGCAGATATTTTGGCTGCAAGCCGCGTGGCATAATGAACATGTGAGGCCATTATGCTGCTAAACGGAATTTTTCCTCCCATCACCACGCCGTTTTATCCTGACGGCAACGTCTACTACAAGAAACTCGAGAGCAACGTCGAGCGCTACTCACGGACGACTTGTGCCGGCATTGTTGTGCTCGGCTCGACTGGCGAGGCGATCCTGCTTTCCGATCAGGAGCGGCGCGATGTGCTGAAATCCGCGTGCGAGGCGACTACGCCGAACAAGGTGTTGGTGGCCGGCACTGGAATCGAATCGGCGATTGAGACGTTGCGGCTCACTGAGTACGCCGCCAAACTTGGCTATGACGTTGCTATGGTGCGCACGCCGCACTACTACAAGAAACAAATGCAGCCGGCCAACATTCTTTCGTTTTACCGTATGGTGGCCGACCGCTCGCCGTTGCCGGTGATCATTTACAACTTTCCTCAAGCGACTGGCTATGATATTCCCGCCGAGTTGGTCGTTGAACTGGCGGAGCATCCGAACGTGATCGGGATTAAGGAATCGAGTGGTGACGTGGAGAAGGTCCGCAAAATGGTGGAAGGAACGCGGCACATCCAGCGGAGCGCTACGGTTACTGAGACGTTTGAGGCCGTGACGCCGCGCATGCTGGCTCCTGCCGCAGCTGGGAATGATGGCGGGGAACTGATTCCAGTGGGAGCGTTGGGCGGCGCTGCTGGGGTCAAACCATCTTCGGCGGCGGTTACGGTGGTCGGGAAAATGAAAACCCGGCAGAAGGAAGTTGGGTTCCAGGTGTTGGTAGGCGCGGCGAACAAGTTGCACGCCTCGCTCGATGCGGGTGCCGTGGGAGCGATTCTGGCCTTCGCCTGCGCCGCGCCGACTTCTTGTTACGAGATATATGCAGCATGGAAAGAAGGCGATGCCGAGTTGGCGCGGCTTAAGCAGGAACGTATTGCTCACGCGGCGCAACGTGTGGTGGGCGAGCTAGGCATTCCTGGCGTGAAGTACGGCATGGATTTCAACGGCTACTTCGGTGGGCCAGCGCGCCTGCCACTGCTGCCTCTGACCGGACAAATGAAAAGCGAAGTCGAGCGGCTGCTGGGGGATATAAGGAACTAAGCAAGGCCGGATGTGAAAGCGTCCAAGCCAACCAGCGTGAAAAGCACTCGTCCGAAGCTGCCGCGAGTTTCTGAACAGATGAAGATCTGGTCGGCTGCGCTTTCGACCGAAGCCGGAAACTGGCCGCAGGTTACTAGACGCTCCTTCTTTGGTTTCACCGCTCTCTATCGGCGGGATAAGATTTTCGCGCTTCTGCCTCGCACTCGCGCGATGGAAACTCCGAATGCGCTGGCCTTCAAGTTGGACTCCCCATCAGCGCGGATGAATGCCCTTTTGCGGCACGATCCTCGAATTGGTTCAACTCAGATGCAAAAGGCGCGCTGGTTTACCTTTGAGATGTCTTGCGACACCGATCTGCGCGCCGCGATCGAGTGGCTGGACCGCGCCTACAGGAAATCGGGCCGCCGCGGAAACATGGTCGAGACCTAGTCGCCGTCCCATTTTCTTGGCTTTCGTGCCCCGGCTTCTAGTACACTGGATTCGAACGAACGTTCGAAACAGATTGTTCAATTTCTATGGCGAGTCCGTCCACAGCGGCGAGAGTTCACGCGTCACGCCGTCGTCGCTCTTTAGTTGATCCGGTCACGCGCTTTGACCGACGGCTGGCGGAGATCCTGGCCCACGCGACTGACGTCTTCTGTAAGAAGGGATACGAAGGTGCTTCGATGCGCGATCTGTCGCGCGCTAGCGGCATGTCTCTCGCGGGGCTTTATTACTATTTCGAATCCAAAGAGCGGTTGCTCTTCCTGATCCAGAAACATACGTTTACCACGGTCGTGCGGAGGCTGAAAGAACGGCTTGAGGATGTAAGCGATCCGGAAGAACAAATTCGCATCTTCATTCTCAATCATCTCGAATATTTTCTGGCGAACCCAGCGGCGATGAAGGTTCTGACGCACGAAGCTGAGGCGTTGAAAGACGGGTTCGCTTCCGAAGTCGCCGCCATTAAGCGGGAATACTACAAGATCTGCGTGGGCTTGCTGGATGAATTGAAGCGCGACCACAGGTTGGAGTTTTCAACCCGCGTCGCTGTACTTAGCCTGTTCGGCATGATGAATTGGATTTATACCTGGCATAACCCGCGCGTCGATGCCGATGCGGAGCAACTTGCTCGAAATATGGGCGATATTTTTCTGCGCGGCGTGACGACAGGCGGTAAGGCGCGGAGGAATGGCGCTTAAGCGTAGGTTGTGCTGCTTCCCAGCGAAACTAGGGTTCCTCGCTTCGCTCGGAATGACAAGTGGATGAGTGAACGACAAGAGTAAAATTCGAGATTAAGAAGACAGTACAAAGAATATAAAGGAGTGACACACATGGCGACCACAATGCAGCCGGCCACTAGCGAAAACACGAAGCAGCTTGTCAACTACCGTACCGACGGCGGGGTAGCGGTGATCGAGATGTGCGATCCACCAGCGAACACGTACACCTACGAAATGAACCGGCAGCTGGATGAGGCCATCCTGCGTGCGCGTATGGAGAATGACGTTTACGTCATTTTGCTGACCGGTGCGGGCGACAAGTTTTTTTCAGCGGGTGCGAATATCAAGATGTTATCGAGCGTGGATCCCACGTTTAAGTACTATTTCTGCCTTCACGCCAACGAAATGCTGCTGCGGCTGGAGCATACGCCCAAGTTGGTGATTGCAGCGATCAACGGGCACTGCGTAGGCGGCGGGCTGGAGATTGCCATGGCCGCCGACATACGCATCGCGCGCAAGGATGCAGGCAAGATCGGCCTGCCGGAAGTGAATCTGGGCGTTCTTCCCGGCACGGGTGGCACGCAGCGACTCTCACGACTCGTGGGAAAGAGCAAGGCTATTGAGTTGATGGTGACAGGCAACACGTTTTCTTTTGAAGAAGCGCAAGAGCTGGGCATCATCAACGACATCTACGAGCGCGACGGCTTTATGGAAAATATGATGGAGTACGCCAAGCAGTTCTGTCCGCCTAATAAAGCTGCCAAGGCCGTTGGGCGCATCAAGCGCGCGGTACAGACGGGATGGGAAATTCCCATGGAATCCGCTCTGGCGGTCGAGCGCGAGAATCAGCAAATACTTTTCCAGAGTGAAGATGCGAAAGAAGGGCTGGCGGCGTACGTTGAGAAACGGCCTGCGACGTTCAAGGCAAAGTAGTACCGGAGTACCTTGTACCCAGTACCGAGTTAGGCAAGCATTGCGCTGCGTGCCAAACGCTAGATGTAGCAGCCGCCTAAGGAGTAGCATAATGCCAGGCAAAGTAGCGAAAATCGGGACGTTCAGTGATTGGGTCGGCATGTTCAATGACTGGCGCAAGGACATCGGCGTCAACACGGCAGACATCGAGGCCTTTCACTTCGACACGCTTTACGGCGCAATCGATACAGACGAAATTGAATTCGGTTCGTACAAAGGACGCCGCAAGTGGGAGAATCTGCGCCAGATTCCGACGCAGCAAATGCGCGATGCGCTGATGAACATGATCGTCTACCAGGGCGATACTGAGTTTGCCAGCGTCGAGCAGCAGCGCAACCTGCTCGAAAATGCGCCAACAGACTGGGACCGGCGCGCCATCACGCGCGTCATGATCGAGGAAATGCGGCACGGCTGGCAGATGTGTGCGCTGCTGGTGGATCATTTCGGCTACTCGGGCAAGGTTGAAGCGCAGAAAATGCTTGAGCGCCGTGCCTTCGAGAACAAGCGCTTGCTGGGTGCATTTAATGTTGATGTTGATAACTGGATGGACTTCTTCACCTATACCGACTTTGTCGATCGCGATGGAAAATTCCAGTTGCAGATGTTGAAGTATTCGGCGTTTGCTCCGCTGGGGCGGTCGATGTCCTACATGCTGCGCGAAGAGGCTTTTCACATGGGCACGGGCAACGACGGCTTGCGTCGCATTGTGGAAGCGGGAGTAATTCCTGGCTGGCTGATTCAGAAGTATCTCAATAAATGGATTTCGA
Source organism: Candidatus Sulfotelmatobacter sp. (assembly GCA_049279555.1). Classification (GTDB taxonomy): domain Bacteria; phylum Acidobacteriota; class Terriglobia; order Terriglobales; family Acidobacteriaceae; genus Sulfotelmatobacter. The sequence goes on along the minus strand of JBAPOI010001090.1, from coordinate 14,608 downwards.
GCTCTTACGACCTCTTCGGCACTGACCATTCTTCATCGGCTCACTGGGCCTACGTTTGGGGTGTGAAGGGACGCTATGACGAGCCTAAGAACGAACACGCGCCGGACCTCGACGATTTGAACGATTACAACCGGAATCTTTATCGCGACGAAGTGTCAGGGCTGATCGAACGCTTCAACGGATCGTTGAAACAGAGCCAGCCGAAGCTCTACGCGCCGCACATCAAGTTCAATCGCGAGATTGGGCGCTGGGCTGGGCAGAAGTTCCACGCGCAAACGGGAGAACCCATCGACGATCGCTTCTATGAAGAGCACTTGAAGGAATACATGCCTTCGGCGGAAGACAAGAAGCTGTTGCTGGAAATCATCGCGAACGAGAAGAAATGGATTGCCGAGAAGACTGGAGCGCGCGATCCGCTGGCCAGCATCGGCGAGGTGAGGAAGTCGGCGATCAATCTTTAAGTCAAAAGAGTTTTCATCACGAGGCACAGAGACGCAGAGAAAATCATGGCCTCCACTTTGACAGAATCCAGCCTGGCCCGCCTTAAGATCGACATTAGCTCTCCCGTCGCGAAGATCGCCTTGAACAATCCGCCGCTGAACGTCATCGACATTCCGATGATGGGGGAATTGGCGCTTGCGCTTACCGAGAGCGAAACGATGCCGGAGATTTCCGTCATCGTGCTGAGCGGCGAGGGGCCGGTGTTTTCGGCGGGCGTCGATGTCGCGGCCCACACTCCTGACAAAGTGGAGGAAATGCTGCTCAAGTTTCACACCGTGATTCGCGCCGTAGTGGCCAGCAAGAAGGTAACGGTCGCCGCCGTGCGTGGGCATTGCCTGGGCGGCGGTGCCGAGTTGGCGATGGTTTGCGACCTCGTGTATACCTCGGCGACAGCGCAGTGGGGATTTCCAGAAATTAAATTGGGCTGTTATCCGCCGGTGGCGTGCGCAGCGCTGGCCGCATTGGTGGGGCATAAGCGGGCCGCGGAATTGGTTCTGACTGGGCAGACGATCACCGGCAGCGAGGCGGAAACCATTGGATTGGCGACTCGCGCTGTGCCGGAAGCAGAACTTTTGAACGTAGTCGATGATGCTTTGCGGGAGTTGCTGAAGCTCAGTCCCGCGGCGTTGGCAGTCACCAAGAAAGCGTTCTATGCGTGGGACGCCATACACTTCGACAAAGGCCTGGCAAAGGCTGAAAAGATCTATCTCGAAGAGTTGATGAGAACGGCGGATGCAAAAGAAGGCATTCGCGCCTTCATGGAAAAGCGCGAGCCGAAGTGGTCCGGGAAGTAGTTAGGCTCAGGTCGACGAATAAGAATCATGGATTACGAGATCACTGCTGAAGAAGTGAAAGCGAAACTCGATCATGGTGAGCCATTCACTTTGCTCGACGTGCGCGAACCTTGGGAGTTTGAAACCGCGCAAATGGCCGGAGCGAAGCTGATTCCCATGGGAGATATTCCGTCGCGCGGCCATCAGGAACTCGATCCTGAAGATCACATCGTGGTGATTTGCCACCATGGCGTGCGCTCGATGAACGTGACTGCATGGCTACGGCAGCAGGGATTCGGGAAGGCGCAATCCTTGCGCGGCGGCATCGATGCCTGGTCGCGGCGCGTGGATGGGACAATCCCGACCTACTGAAACCAACCTGAATGATCACCGACTGCCACGTTCATATCTCGCCGCTGAAGATGTTCAAGCCACAGGCGCTGGAGTTGATGAAGCAGAAGCGTCCGAACTTTGAGCAGATCGTTGAATTCTGCCGCTCGCCCAAGGCATTTCTTAAGTATCTCGATGCGTGCGGCATCAATCGCGCTGTGCTCATCAACTACGTTGCGCCCGAAGTGATTGGGTTCACCAACGGCGTGAATCAGTTTATCGCGGAGTATGTGAAAGAAGATCCCAAGCGGTTGCTCTCTTGCGGCAGCCTGCATCCCCGCCACACAACCAATGTACTGGCGGACATGGAGCAAATTCTGCGGCTGGGGATTCGGATGATCAAGATTCATCCGCCGCATCAACTCTTGTTTCCCAACGACTATTTAAACGGAGTCAAGGAACTTGAAATCATTTATCGCGCCGCCGAAGCCAACGGCTTGCCGGTGATGTTTCACACAGGAACGTCGATCTTTCCTGGAGCGCGGAACAAATATGGCGATCCGATGTATGTCGATGACGTCGCCGTCGATTTTCCCAGGCTGAAGATCCTGCTCGCACATGGTGGGAGGCCGCTCTGGATGAAAACTGCATTTTTTCTAATCCGCCGCCACCCCAACGTTTATCTCGACATCAGCGGAATTCCGCCGAAGACGCTGCTCAGCTATTTTCCGCGCATCGAAGAGATCGCTCACAAAACTTTGTTCGGGACGGATTGGCCGGGACCGGGCGTGCCCGATATCAAGAAAAATCTGGATGACTTCCGCGCCTTGCCGCTGAGCGAAGAGGTGCAGCAGCAGATTCTCAGCAAAACCGCGCTAAGCATTTGGCCTGCTTAAGCAAGCCTGTGCCTCGGGCGTCGTAACTGCGCTTTCGGGTGTGATTCCCCTTCGCTGCGAATCATCTAGCCGGAGCATCTAAAGAAGCGGGTAGAATGGTAAAGATGATGCGACGGATTTATCTCGACAATAACGCGACCACGCCCGTTTTGCCGGATGTGCTGGAGGCGATGCGCCCGTATTTTGTCGAGAACTTTGGCAATGCCTCGTCGATTCACCATCATGGACAGGAGACGCGGGCTGCGGTCGAGCGATCGCGGGATTCCATGGCGTCGCTGCTGGGCTGCCGGCCCGCGGAGATTGTCTTCACCAGCGGAGGCACCGAAGGCGACAATTTGGCGATCGCGGGATTGGCCGGCGCGGGCAATCATATTATTACCTCGAGCGTCGAACATCACGCTGTATTGCACGCGTGCAAACATCTGGAGGAAACGGGCTGCGAGGTGACGTTTCTGCCAGTGGATGGCCGTGGCCTGGTCGATCCCGAAGATGTGCGGCGGGCTTTGAGGCCCAACACGAAATTGATCTCGATCATGATGGCCAACAATGAAACCGGCGTACTTCAGCCCGTCGACGAGATCGGAAAAATTGCCGCAGAGGCCGATGTATATTTCCATACCGATGCAGTGCAGGCTGCGAGCAAAGTCCCGATCGATGTAAAGCAGATTGGTTGTGACGCGCTTTCGATTTCAGGTCACAAAATGCATGCGCCGCAAGGAGTTGGTGCGCTTTACGTGCGCCGGGGGACGCATCTGCAGCCGCTGTTTTATGGCGGACGCCATGAACGCTCGCGCCGGGCCGGGACCGAAAATGTTCCGGGAATCGTGGGTCTTGGCAAGGCAGCCGAGTTGGCGATGCAGGGCTTCGAGCGCGGTGACGATAAAAAAATATCCGGGATGCGCGACCGGCTAGAGCGCGGGATTCTGGCGCAAGTCGAGGAGGCTGGCGTGAATGGCGATGGCGCGCCTCGAGTTCCGAACACGGCTGGCGTTTATTTCGACCATATCGAGGGCGAGGCGATGGTGATCTCTCTCGATCTCAAGGGACTGGCGGTTTCTACCGGTGCTGCGTGTTCCTCGGGTGCGATTGAGCCTTCGCACGTGCTTACTGCCATGGGACTTCGAGCAGACCGGGCGCGAGCCAGCATTCGCTTCAGCCTGGGCAAGCAGAATACCGACGAGGATATCGATTTCGCTCTCGCCCTCGTACCGGAGACTGTGGCGCGGTTGCGCGAGATTTCGCCGGTTTATAAGAGGGCAGCAATTAGCACTTAGCTAAAGGCTAATTGCCAATCGCTAATTGCTCCAAACGACACATGCCAGATCGAAAGACGATTGCCGTTGCCATGTCGGGCGGTGTGGATTCTTCCACCGTGGCGGCGATGCTGCGCGCGGAGGGGCACAACGTCATTGGACTGACCATGCAGCTCTGGAACCAACGCCGGCTGGCGGGCCACGAAGGAATGCCCGAGCAGGTGACGGGACGCTGCTGCTCGCTGGACGATGTTTACGATGCGCGCCGCGTGGCGGAGCATATTGGGATTCCTTACTATGTGGTCAATCATGAGGAGCGATTCGAGCGTGACGTGGTGCGTCCGTTTGTCGCAGAGTATCTTTCGGGGCGCACGCCAATTCCTTGCAGTCTTTGCAACAACCATTTGAAGTTCGACCAGTTGCTGGTGGTTGCTCAGCAGATTGGCGCCGACTCGGTCGCAACCGGGCACTACGCTCGCGTGGAGTATGACGATGTGCGTGGCCGCTGGTTGCTCAAGCGCCCCGCCGACCGCAGTAAGGATCAGACGTATTTTCTTTTTGGTCTCACGCAGGAGCAATTGAGCCGCACGCTCTTTCCTCTCGGCGGAATGACCAAGCCGGAAGTTCGCGAGCGGGCGCGTGAGCACGGCCTGGCCCTGGCTGAGAAGCCGGATTCGCAGGAGATATGTTTTGTGCCGGGTGGCGACTACAAGCGGTTTATCGACGCTTATCTTGCGGAGAGCGGCGAAGCGTTGCCGGATACTGCGGGCGAACTGGTGACTGCGAGCGGGGAAGTGATCGGCGCGCATAGTGGCATTCACAACTTTACTGTGGGCCAGCGCAAAGGCCTGGGAGTCGCGACCGGATCGCCGCTGTATGTGATCCAGATCAACGGGGCCGACAAGCAGGTTGTAGTCGGCGGCGATGAGCATCTCTATTCGAGAAGCCTGCGGGCACGTCGGATTAATCTGATCTCGGTTGACGATCTAAGCGAGCCAATGCGGGTGTCCGTGAAGATTCGGCATAGACATGAGGCTGCGGCCGCGGTGCTCGAGAGAGTCGGCGACGACGAGATTCTAGTTACGTTTGACGAACCGCAACGTGCCATAACCCCGGGCCAGGCTGCGGTGTTCTATGACGACGATATTGTTGTCGGCGGCGGGTGGATTGTCTGATCTGGAGCGCTCGGTCGGGATCGCCTAGGAATTCACACCGCGACCAGGCCACAGTTGGGCTACAGCGAGTGCCACCGCGATGCCCACGGACACTTCCACAAAGCGATGCGAAGCCACGATCCACGCCGGACGCTGATGTGCGATCAATAGAACGATGCTCAGCGTGATAGCAGCAAAACGGTAAGCTCCGTCCAATCGTAGAATCGCACAAAGCACCCCGCACAAAAGAAGTGCAACCCCGTACACCAGCGCGCTGGAGGAGAAAAATGTAGCGACTAATGCCCCGAGGGCCGCGCCCAGCGCAGTTCCGGCAAACCGCTGCCAGGCCACCATCCTCGGATTGATGGTTGACTGAATGATTACGATGGCCGAAATCGGCGCCCAGTAAACTCCGGAAGCTTCAGAATGCGGGCCAGGAGCAAAGACACTACTGCTGCCACCGTGGTTCGTGCGGCGTCCATGAGCGTGTTGAATGTCAGCTTATAAGTATTTGTCATGTTCTAAGGGATTGGGATGAGTCAGAGAAGACTGCCGCTATTTTTGTTCGCGTCGAAGTGAGTCAAGAAAAGGAGCACCGGCCTTCTTCAGTTTCTGCTCCAGCCTCTCGGTGCAATCGCAATCGCCGCAGGCCCACGGCTTGGAACCGTTTTCGTCACGGCACTTGCGGCGGTCGTGCGCGTCCTGCACTTTCGTGAGGTCAAAGTATTCTTCCCAGTAGGGCCGTTCTTCCTGCAGCGGAGTGGGACAATAGCAGACTTCCACCCAGCGCACCGTCTGGTCGGCACAAAGCCGCGCTTCATTCATATTGCGCGAATATTCGCCTTCTGCAACCGAACCCTGGCCGAGAGTTTCGTCGGAGATGGCTTGGAGAAGGTCGTCTTCGCGACCTGGCTTCATTCGGGCTCGAACCAAGTAACGCATCTTTGGGTGATTCCTAGTCTTCTGAATTTGATGCAAAAAGTAATCGAGCTTCGCTCGATGGACAGCCGAGGGCGGCTGTCCCCACATGGGTCCGTTTCTTTCTGTGGCTACTGCAACCCTGCCTTCGCCAACATATCGAGAAACTGTTTCTGCGTTCGCATGTCGATGGATTACGCCACCAGCTTGCCCTCGCCGGTCATAAATGAAACTCTTGGGGATGCAAGCGAGAGTGAGAAGAAGAGGGACGAAACGCGGTCGAATGGAATCGCCTGACATCAGAGCCAGTTTCCATCACGATGGAAAATTCCGCCAAGCGTCAGAGACTAATTGGCGATCACCCGTATCGTCAGATGAACATCTCGTCCTGAGGGACGGGGCGGCGTGCCTCGCGACTTCCGCCGTTACGGCGACCGCGACCGCCGACAAAAAACTCGATGCCAGCGGTGAGGCCTTGAATCAGCCCTGAGACCTGGCGCACCGGCGAAACAACGGTCTTGTGAACCATTTCAGAGGTCTCTTCCACCCGGTCGAGCGTGCGGGTGAGCAGTTCGTCGGCACGAATGATTTGCAGGCGCGAGCGATCCACTGCGTCGCTTACCGTGGCATCGACTCGCTCCACTTGCGCGCGCACCGAGTGGGTTGTCTCCGTAAGATTTTCCGCGATGATATGCAGCTTGGGAGTGAGCTCTTTCAGCAGTGTTTGCGCCGCCTCGAGAGCGGGCAGAGCTTTAGTTTTGACCTCATCGGCCAGCGCTTCCATGCGAGCGCTGCTTTTGCGAACTCCGATGTAAAGGCATAGGAGCACGACCGCTTGCATAAGTACTGCGATGCCGGTCAGCGCGATGAACAGCGGAATCAGATTTTCCATAGACAATTCTCGCTCGCTCCAGCACAAATGGGCCCTTGAAACCGACGCGACTGGTTACAGGTTTTTCGGTGCGCCGGTCTCGGTCGTAGCTTCCTGATAGGCTTGCCGACCGGCTTCGTAGGCGGCGCGGAACTGATCCTTCTGCTGATTCACCACGTCTTTGCTGCGATCCACCCACTGCGAAGCCTGATCGCGGGCTTCACGGGCCCGGGTGCGCACGTAATCGCGTCCTTCTTCTGCGCGAGCCCGCAGTACGTCGCGCGTCTCATCGCCCGAGCGCGGCGCATACAAAACGCCCGCTAATGCGCCCAAACCCAACCCCGCTAAAAACCATACAAAACTATTGCTGCCATTATTTTCCGACATTTTCGCTACCTCCCGCCTCTCCCGTACCGATACCGGATGGTAGCACCCGTATGCGCGAAATACAATTACGGCAGAATCCCTATATCGGCGTGCCGAACACTGCACGCGGCGTAAAGCATGCGCGTATTCGATGGACCGTGATGCACCATCACGAACCGAACTACATCGGCGTCTCCTCGGAACGACACGCTAGCCGCCGCCGACGAATAGCGTCCAGAACCATGCGAGAGTTAACCCAATCATTACGACTGTCGTAACCCAGGCTACAACGTTGAACAGACGCGTGTTAACATGCTCGCCCATCAAGTCTTTTTTGTTAATCAGCAGCAGCATGAAGATCAGCACGAAGGGTAACACCACACCATTCACTACTTGTGAGGTTACCGCGATCTTCACTAACGGCAGGCCGGGGATGAGGAGCACGGCTCCGCCTGCGACAATCAGTAGCGTGTAAAGCCAGTAGAAGAACGGAGCCTCGCCGAACTTTTTATCGACGCCCGATTCAAAGCCCAGGCCTTCGCATACGGTGTAAGCCGTGGAGAGTGGCAGGATCGATGCTGCAAATAACGAAGCATTGAAGAGACCCACGGCAAAAAGAATATAAGCGTACTGTCCGGCCAGCGGTTTGAGCGCCTGCGCCGCATCGGCGGCGTACTTGATGTCGCGATACCCGTGCACATACAGCGTTGCGGCGCAAGCCACAATAATGAACCAGGCCACAACATCGGTAAAAATGCAGCCCGCGATCACGTCCAGGCGTGAATCTTTCAGCCCCCGCCGGCTTACGCCCTTCTCGACAATCGAGGCCTGAAGATAAAACTGCATCCACGGAGCGATAGTGGTACCGACTACTCCGATAACCATGAAGAGATAAGCTTGCTGACGAAACGCGGCCAATCCCGGCGGTCTGAACGTGGCAAGGGTAGCGTCTTTCCAGACGGGATGCGCGAGGACTCCGGCAAAGATGTAAGTGATGTAGAAGAACGACGCGGCCAGGAAGACTTTTTCGACGCTCTTATACTGCCCCTTCACCACGATCAGCCACACGATGACGCCGCACACCGGCACAGTGACATAGCGCGAAAGCCCGAATAGTTCCAGACTCGTTGCGATCCCAATAAATTCGGTAATCACGTTTCCGAAGTTCGTGATCAGAATTCCCAGCATCATGAGAAAAGTGATGCGGAATCCGAATTCTTCGCGGATGAGATCGCTCAAACCCTTGCCGGTTACAGCGCCCATGCGGGCGCTCATCTCTTGCACCACGATCAGCGCCAGTGTGACGGGGATCATAGTCCACAGCAGAAGAAGTCCGTATTGCGCCCCGGCTTGCGAATAGGTGAGGATGCCGCCGGCGTCGTTGTCGACGTTCGCCGTGATGATCCCCGGCCCAACTACCGCCAGGAACAGCAGAATCCGGCCTTTCGAGCGTTTGAGAAGCTTCATGGGCACATTTCGCAAACATATAAATGGAGCGATTACAAATGCGAGCGACGCCACAGCATAAATGCATTACAGGAGTCAGGACAAACGAAAAAGCGTCGAATCGAGAGAAAATCTGGTTTCTGGGGATGATTGTGGGAAGGGCTAATGGTGGGGAACAGCGAAAGTCAACTTGAAAGATGAAAGATCGAGAGCCCGCTGAGCGTCAAGCCTTCCGGCAGTTTAAGATGTTTTCGGAGCCTGAATTATACGAATGAGCAAGAACTCTGCCCGGACTCTCTATCTGCTGATTGCCATGATCGTAGTCGTGCTCGATCGCTGGACGAAGCACGTGATCGCAGGACGTATTTCTCTCTACGCTCACATCCAGGTGATCCCGGGTTTTTTTCGCCTTACCCACACCGAAAACACCGGCGCAGCCTTCAGCATGTTTGCCGACTCGCCTTCTCCGTGGAAAACGGCGATGCTGGTGACGTTTTCGGTAATTGCGTTAGTCGTAGTCTCGGTGCTGCTTTGGAAAAACAGCCCTACTCATATCGTCACGGGGATTGGCTTGTCGCTGATTATGGGCGGTGCGTTAGGAAATCTCTGGGATCGCCTGAGGAGCGGGCGGGTAGTAGATTTTCTCTTGTTCTATGTGCAGCGGTATGAGTGGCCAGTGTTTAATCTGGCGGATAGCGCAATTGTGGTGGGCGCGGGACTGCTCATCCTTGAGATATTGTTCTCCCGGTCCCACCACGGCCATGAACTTGGCTAGAGGAGCTTGCTATATTGACAAAGCAGGCCAGTCTTAAAACTCCGATGCGGCGTGATTTATGAACACGGAGGTCGAGGTTCGTGGTGCCCAGCCCTTCGGCTTCGTTCAGGGCAGGCTTTTCCAACTGAAGGAAGCTGGGGCAGCCTCTTTCGTGGCAGCGAATACAAAGGCAAAGCTGGGCCAGCCCCCAACTGAGTTAGTTAGCTAGGCGACAACACAGTCGACTCACCCACACGTCTACTCGAGTTTAATTGCCGTGACAGGCTATTTTGTCAAGTGGGCAAGGATGTAGTTCAATCGTCCCTCGAGAAGTCTGCAGTCCATAAACTGGCCGATATATTGTGATTGCACTCCCGGGATAGCGGTTTGTACGTTGCCGCGGCCGATGTACATAAAGCAGAACGGGGTTTGGGATATTCTAGTTCCAAACCCATTGTCAAAGTTAACGGCCCCCTCAACCCGAACCGTATCTCTTTGCAGAGATATCTCTGTCGCTGGCCGGATGACATCATAGCTCTTAGTCCACTCGTTTGGTGGGAGTTGGGGGATCATCTCGTAAAAATTCTGTGGGTTTCCGATTTGTTGTAAACGTGGAAAAGTTAGACGCGTAACCGTAAAGTTCGCCTTAACATTGGGCGAGATCATATGCCCCACGTTATTGACTCTCACTACCATGCGGTCGCTGTGCTCATCATCCCAATATGGCTGGCGGAACTCAACTATCGCGCTCAATGTGCCAACTAGTTGCTCTACCATCAAGCTGGTCTGTTGCTGAACTTGAGCAACCGTATCGTGCGCAGCATCAGCGGCTCTGCTACTAGCTCGATAAATGGCAATCGTAAATCCCGTGTACACGGCGAGCAGGAGTATGCCGCCTATTTCAATGAATGGCTTCGTCTTGTCCCACCAATCCTTCTCCGTCCTGCGAGTTGTTCCGCAGTGGGTCTTGACTGGCTGAATCTCAGCCTGAGCTGAGGCAGGCGGGCCCTGTAACTCGGCTGTGCTGAGATGGTTGCTCCCTAGAGTCGGATCATTTTGGCTGATGTTTTCTAGGGGCATGGGTTTCACTCGACCTATAAAGCAACCTAAGTGCACTGAGGCCAGCTCAGCCTTTCGGCAGTACATCTTACCTTGGGGTTGTCCTTATACGTGCACATCCCACAGAAACAGGGGGCTCGGACTCTCTCAATGCCGCACAAGGAAAGGAAGTCAAAATCCTCCTCCGCCACATTCTCCTACGGCGTCCCATACAGCTGCTTATACACGCTGGCATTCCTCATGATGGCTTGCACGTATTCGCGGGTCTCGGTGAACGGAATCGATTCGACGAACTCTTGCGGGTCGCGATACTTGCCCTGGCTCAACCATTCATCGACGCGTTCCGAGCCGGCGTTGTAGGCGGCGAGGGCGTATTCGAACGATCCGCCGAACTTGTCGACCATGCCTTTGAAATAGCGCGTGCCGAGTTGCAGGTTCACCGCGGGAGTGTACAACTGGCTGGCGTTGTAGCGCTTCATCTTCACTTCTTTGGCAACGGCCTTGCCGGTCTTTGGCAGCAACTGCATCAAGCCGACGGCGTTGGCGCGGGAGACCGCGTTGGGATTGAACTCCGATTCCTGGCGGATCAAAGACGCAACCAGGTACGGATCCAATCCGTTGACCGCCGAAGAACGTTTCAGATCGCTCCAATAAGCTTTCGGAAAAAGGGCTTCCCAGTATTTTCGCGGCATGTCGGGAATGTCGAGGGCGAAATAATTGGGAGCAGAGTGCTTCATGAATTCGATGGCCTGGTTGTAATGTCCGGTTTCGAGATATAACTGCGCTGTTTCCGCCGGACCCCAGCTGCCGCCATCGGTTGCAGTGGCAGCCTGCAGTTCGCGCACCGCGAAATCGACCAAGCCTCCATTGCCTAACAGCTCCGCTTTTTGCACGTGCAACTCATCGGAAGGCGGTTCCGAGTCAGTGATTTTGACGTTGCTGTCGAGCGGGGGCACGCGATCAAGCAAAGCATATTGAGTGGTCGTATCCGCGGTTGCGGGGAGAGCTTTCAGCCTTCGCCGTGCCAACTCTGCGTAATAAAAGTTGCGGTAACGGTCGGAAAGCTTTTGATAGTACGCTCGCGCCATGATGGGTTGATTGTCTTCCTCAGCCAGACGGGCGCGCCAATACAAAGCCGCTGGCGTTTCTGCGCCGGAGGGATAGAGGGCGATCTGCTCTTCGAACGCCTTCTTGGCATCGTCGTTGCGACCTGACCGGAGAGTGAGCCAGGCGGCTTTCCAGTGGACGTAAGAAGCACGCGGCCCAGTCGGAAAGCGTTGTTGAGCTTCGCGGAATGCGTCGAGCGCCTGATCGTATTCGTGATGCACCAGATGCAGATTGGCTGCGGAAAGCAGCGCCTGCTCTAGCCATGGACTGGTGGGCGCTGCGTGCCGCAGTTCATCGACCGAGCGGTAGAAAGCGTCGTTGTCGCTGGAGGCGAAGTCAATCTGACCGAGCAGATAGAGTCGCTGCGCGTTGACCTCGCCGGTGGAATTGCCCAATACCGCGAGGACAGGTTTAGCGTCGCGGTTTTTTCCGCTGCGATGGAGCGCGTCCGCGAGAGCGAGTTGCAAGACAGGCAGATCGTTCCCGTTCGCACCGGCCTGGTTGATGAGGCTACGATATTCGTCGGCCGCTTCAGCATAGCGGTGATGGCTCATCAAGGCGTCAGCGCGGGTCTTGTGCTGCGTGAGGGTTGGCTGAGGCACGGATGGCAGTTTTTTCAACTCGGAGTAGGCTGCGTCCGCTTCGGTCGCGGTGGGCATTGTGAAATAAATATTCGAGAAGGTTTCGGCGGCTTTGGTGTTCTCCCCCGCGGCAGCGTAAGCGCGCCCCAGCGCAAACTCGACATCGGACCGCACCGGGACACGAATTTGTTCCAATAAGGTGACGGCTTCCGCGGGTTGCCCCTCGAGCAGAAGCGCGTCGGCATAGCTCACGCGCGCATCGCGCACCAAGAGGGAATCTGGATGCGCTTTTGCAAAATCGGCCAGGGTTGCGATGGCTTCGGCATTGTGTCCGGTCTGCAGGTACGAAGTGCCGAGATAGTAGTCGGTGTAGTCGCCCAGGTCGCCCGCATGAACCTTGGCGTGGCTCAACGGGTCGATTGCCTTCGCATAATCTCGATCAAGCACGTGGGCATAGCCAAGCACCAGCCATGCTAGCGCTCCGGCATCTTCTTTGGAGTGAACTCGCGCGTATGCCTGTACTCCTGCGTAGGCCGGCAGTGAACGATCTTGCAGAAGCTGTTGCGCCATGGGACGCAGGCTTGCCGACGCCACAAAAGCTTGCCGCATGCGCCGCACTCGAGGAGAAATGGTGTGAGACTTGCGGGCCTTGGTTGTGCGAGGTTTGGTGGTGGCTGCGTCGGGCTTTTTTGGAGAACTTGTTTTAGTACTGGTTTTGCGATTTGTAGTACCGGGTTTTGCCGGGGCCGCGGAACTCTGGTCCGAGCTACTGGGAGAAGCCGCTTGGGTTTGAGCGGTGCGGGACGAGAAACTAGACGCGGCCTCTGCCGACGGCAGCGAAGCGTCAAAGACTCCGCAGAGAATTGCAGCTGCGAGTACCCACCTGGAAACTGATCGAACCACTTTGTACTTTTCGCGTTTTATCGCAGACGCTACTGCAGAAAACTCGCCATGTTTAGTGGCGGAAATTTTAGTGGCGGAAATTTGCGCCCATGACGGCAACGTCATCTTCGGCCAGACTGCGCAACAGTTCGTGCTGAAAGTAATCCGCGGTGGCGGCTACGGTGCTTCCGTAGCGCTTCTGAAACGTGCCGCGGCTCTTGTCGATGTCTTCCTTCAAACGGTCGTACAAGTCTTTGTTGCGCCGCCCCTCGGCAACTTTGGCCTGGTTGTAGAGCTTGATTTCATCCACCAGCAGACGCGCGAAGCGCTGCGCCTTGCGATGTACATCGGCATCTTCGGCTGAGAGTCCAGCCCATGGATCGGTGGCTGCAGCGGGCGCAGCGGCGGCGGCCGCGTGTACCGGAGCTTCTACCTCTACGACCTCGGCTGGTTGTGGCTGAGGTTCGGGGCTTGCGGGCACGTGCTTGGGAGAGTGCGCGGCGAATGGATCCGAAAAAGATGATACCGTCTGAACCGGTGAAGGAGGAGCAGGGCGTTCGACGATAGGCGCCGCTTCTCGATCCGGCTTGGCTGCCGCCTGCTTGCGCAGCGAAGTTACTTCCAACCATGCGCTGGTTGCGATGACCAGTAACTCCAGGGCAGCGGAGTCAAGCTTGTCGCTGTCGCCGCCGTCGGCATAGATGAGCGCCGCTACTTTATCTTTCAGCGTGAGCGGCAAAATCAAAACTTGTTCGTTGGCGGGACTGCCGAAATGCTCGACGAAGCGAGCGTCCATTTCAGCGACGTTGCCCGGCGTTGCCACCCGGTTCTGAGACGCGTGCGCGGCAGGACCTGAGTTCAGGTCGAGAGTGAAATTGGCAGTGCTTTCGTCGTCGCCGAATCCGCGGGACTGCCAGCCCGAAGCGACTCCCGCTTTCACAACAAACAGTGCGATTCGCGAACAATGTGCGCTGCCTGCCTGCAGCAATGCACGCAAAATTTCTTTTTGAGTTGAGCCCGCATGAATGTTTGAAACCGCTTGAACCAGAGCGCTTGAAGTTTCTTTAGTAGCGGCGGCGTCGCTTCCTTGAACCGGTAACGCTTCAAGCACGCGCTGCACAACCTGTGCCTGCAGCTGCGGAAGCTGCTGCTGTAAGGCTTCCGCGACGGCACGTTCAATCATCGGACGAATTTCATCCGGCTGTGCGGTGTTGCGTTCTGCGTTCTGTTCCGCCATGATTGAAAGAGTGTCGATTCCTTTGAAAGATTGCTCGAAACTTATCGGAGCGAATCGTTGTCAGTTACCGTCCGTAGAAACAACGCCCCTAACTGCTGATTATACGGCACTTGTGGGAGCGTCCCAGAGTACTTCAGGACGTGTTCGACCGCGTTACCATCCTCAGCCTCGACTTTATCTCAAAACATGCCGCGAGCGAAATGGAAAGCGGTTGGGCAAACTTCATGGTTACCAAGTAGAATAACAGCTTGCACTTCAGTGTCGCAGTTGTTCCGCAAAATACTGCATCGCCGAGAGAATGGAAGCCATCCAAAACAAACTAGAGGGGCCTGTCAGTGATGAGCTGACACTGGTTCGGGCAGCCAAGCAAGGCGACGACTCAGCCTTTGAAGAGTTGGTTCGCCGCTATGACCGCAACGTTTTCCGGATCGCGCAACATATCACGCAAAACCGCGAGGATGCGGAAGATGTGGTGCAGGA
>JBAPOI010001089.1:0-7083 GCA_049279555.1 Candidatus Sulfotelmatobacter sp. | reverse complement strand
ATCACATGGAGGTGTGGGACACGTTCGGTAAAAAAGGAACAAAGTTGGGAAACATTTACGGTAAGACAATCGACCAGGCTTTTCCGGTGAGCGGGAACGGCTCGCATCAAATGACCGTCCAGGATATTGGGGGCGCACCGAATTATCCAATTCTGCACAAGGAAGTCACGAATTATACGGTGTCCTCAGGATATGGAGTTTTCGTAGGGACTCCAGCGAGCGGCTCGACGCAGGGGTCGCTGTTTCCGTTGAGCGCATTTGCGGTAGAAGCGGGAGCGGAGGAGTCGAGTTCCGGTATCGACCACATCGAAGTTTGGAATGGCGGTACGAAGCTTGGGGATTCGCCGACGGGAACCACGATTAATCAGTGGTATTCGCTGGCGCCGGGAAAATACACTTTGACGGTAGAGGATGTCAGCGGCGCAAGCCAGCCCATTCATCGGAGCAACGTCAGCTTTACGGTTGCCGCGACGACAGGGGTCTATGTGAACTCGCCGGCAAATAATTCCACATGGTCGACCGCGAGCGTGCCGGTCAGCGCCTATGCCTACGAACAGGCGGGATCGAACACACCTCTCGTCGATCATATTGAAGTTTGGGACAATACGCATGGGACCAAACTGGGCGAGTCGGTTACTGGGGTGGGCGTGAATAGCGCGTTCATCAATCAGAATGTTACGTTGCCCGGTCCCGGAACCTACCGGCTGGCGATTTTGGATGTGAACCCGAATAACGGCTACAAGCCGATTCATACGAGCTACGTCACCGTCACGGTGAAATGATTCGCGCTTTGGCTTTCCTAGTCTGGGCCTTCTCTTCACGGGCTGAGCCAGACAGATATTTGAACTACTGATGTGGCCTTGAACGGCCGCTCTTTTCATCGGTAGTGGCTCGGAAAGTGCGATGCTGGCAGAGCAACCTAGAGAGAACTCCCAGAGGCTGCAACTGCAACTGAGGCGCAATAGGGGTCCTTCGACTACGCGAGTGCTCCGCTTCGCGCAGCACTCACTTCGCTCAGGATGACAAACTAGGGGTCTTTAGCAGGTCCCCCTAGTGCCAGCAGGAGCGGCTTTGGTTTTCCCCTAGTCTTGGTTTTCCTAGTCTTTTCGGAATGACATTGATTTTGCTTCAGTTTTGGGAACGGGGAGTGCCAGCGTCCCCCAACGAGGGGTACAGATTTCGGAGTCTGGACGAGGAATCCGAAATGATACTGCAGGAGTGAGTAAAGCTGTGTAAAGGGGTCAGAAAAGTGTTGACGTGTTTCTGGAATCCGGATAAAGTGTGTTGTTCCGTGGATGTACCGAGTCTCCAGGTCTATTGTTAGGCGCCTCGATCTGTGAGCCCAAATCAGGAAAAAACGAGCATCTTCGGAGTCTTGTCACGCATCTATTATGGGTAGGAATTGCGCTAACTCCTTACAATCTTGTGTGGAATCAGTAGGTTAGGGCGGCCGCTGGATTCTAGCCGGGTTCCCGGGAAGAGGGCGAAAGCGAAATGCCCAATACATAATATAAGGAAGGAGTAAAGTCACATGCGCTCTGATCGTGTGTTTGACGCTTTACAAACGTTGCGGAACCGGTATATGCTCTGTCAGCTTGCCTCCAAGGCCACGCGGAAGTTCCACCGGCCGAGCACCAGAATCCAGGAAACGATGAATGGTGTGTTGGACCGGATCGCGGGCGCGGAGCGGCAGGAAGTATTGTCGGAGCCGGAGAATTTTGCTGAGGCACAACGGCGGGCTGCTTAAAACAGCCCCGCCCGCCTGCCTGGTAGTTGTTTTGTCTTCCCTGAATATCCTTCCTTTGGAAATCTCCCGAAAACGCTGAAACGGATACGTTGAAGTGACCGGGCTTAGTTGAGTCGTTTCTAGGACAAATCATGACCATTGCTGAACTGAAAGAGAAAAACATCACCGAGCTGACCAAGATCGCAAGGACCCTGGAGTTGCCCGGTGCCAGCGGACTGCGCAAGCAGGATCTCATCTTTAAAATCCTGCAGGCACAGAGCGAAAAAGAAGGACACATCTTCGCTGAAGGTGTGCTGGAAATCCTACCCGATGGATACGGATTTTTGCGCTCGCCGGATTACAACTATTTGCCGGGGCCGGATGACATTTATGTGTCGCCGTCGCAGATTCGCAAATTTGATTTAAAAACTGGCGACACCATCAGCGGCCAGGTGCGGCCTCCTCACGAAGGCGAAAAATATTTTGCGCTGGTGAAGATCGAGGCGGTGAACTTTGAGTCGCCGGATGAGGCGCGCAACAAGATTCTGTTCGACAACCTGACGCCGCTGTATCCGCAGGAGCGCATTAAGCTGGAGACGACGCGAGAGAACGCGAGCGCGCGGGTGATGGACCTGCTGACGCCGCTCGGCAAGGGACAGCGCGGGTTGATCGTTTCTCCGCCGCGCGCCGGCAAGACCATGCTGCTGCAGAATGTGGCAAACTCGATTACGACGAACCATCCGGAAGTTGTGTTGATGGTGTTGCTGATCGACGAGCGCCCAGAAGAAGTTACGGACATGCAGCGGTCGGTGAAGGGCGAAGTAATTTCTTCTACCTTTGACGAGCCTGCGGCTCGGCACGTGCAGGTCGCGGAGATGGTGATCGAAAAGGCGAAGCGTCTGGTCGAGCACAAGCGCGATGTAGTAATTCTGCTCGATTCGATTACGCGATTGGCACGCGCTTACAACACGATCGTTCCGCCATCGGGCAAAGTGCTTTCAGGCGGCGTGGATTCGAACGCGTTGCAGCGGCCGAAGCGTTTCTTCGGCTCGGCGCGGAATATTGAAGAAGGCGGGTCTTTAACTATTATTGCAACCGCTTTGATCGATACGGGATCGCGCATGGACGACGTGATCTTTGAAGAATTCAAGGGCACGGGCAACTCGGAAATTATTCTGGAGCGCAAGCTGGTGGATAAGCGCGTGTTTCCGGCGATCGATATTCAGCGGTCGGGCACGCGTCAGGAAGAGTTGCTGATTCCGCGGGAAGATCTGTCGCGAATCTGGGTGCTGCGGAAGGTGCTGAACCCGTTGTCTCCTGTAGAAGCGATGGAGTTGCTCATCGATAAGCTGAGCAAAACGAAGGGGAATTCGGAGTTTTTGTCGAATATGAGTTCGCTGTAAGAAAGTCGTCGTCCGGTTTCCGCGAGCTCCGACATACCTCAGCGGCTAAAGCCGCGGTCACCTGCATCGAGATGGCGGCACGACTGAAGGTCGTGCCCTTCCCTGTTTTCGATTCTGCGCTCTTTTCTTCTTTCAACTTCGCGTCTGCCTTGTTTAGTAGTCGTGCGGTCGCCTCATACAACCTTGCTTCTTTCGCGGGTGCGCTCTTTCCTTCTTTTGCTGTCGTGCCGTTCCTTTCGCCGTCGTTGTCCATTCCTTCTGCCCTTGATCCCTAAATTTTGCAATAGGTTTTCGAAGGAAGTGGCATACTTTGGAGAACGGGTGGAAGGTTCGCGCCCGCTTTCGAGGATGCCGTGCGGCCTAAACGAATAGCTTGGATACTTTGTCTCGGATTGTTGTCGGTGATTCCTGGCAATGCGCAGAGCACTACTCCGAGAGGATCCTCACGTACTGTCGACGGGACTGTTGCGCCCGGAGACCCGGATGAAATCCGCGACAGGGTAGCTCGCGAAATGGCGAAGAAGGCAAATGTGGAGCGGCAGGCGGTGTTGAAAGCCGATACGGACAAATTGCTTAAGCTTTCCACGGAGCTAAAAGAATATGTCGACAAGACGAACGAAAATGTTCTGTCGTTTGAGGTCCTAAAAAAGGCAGAGGAGATTGAAAAGCTGGCAAAGAGCGTCAAAGAGAAAATGAGAGGGCCGAACTGAAGGATTGAGTAATTTTGCAATTGAGCGATTGACTCATTGAGTCATCGGGAGATTTGAAAACCGTCGAGAGCACGCGCAAATCAGGATTGGAGATTCCGATTAAGGATCACGTCGAACGAACAATCGGTTGGGAGAATGCTGTCGGTGGCTTTCCAGAGGATGTGCGTCCCGATATCGACGGTATGTGGGACGGTCATGGATTTTTGCCTGCCGATACTGTGGGGCGAATACTTGAGTCCCTCGGCGTTGAGATTGGAACGCTGATGATGCAGTTGCTCCCGGTGGCACAGCAATACGCGGTAGTCCCCGTGTCACATTATCGGGTTGGCGCAGTCGCAGCGGGGATGGCGGCGCCCGGAACTGGATGGTGCAGCCTATACTTAGGCGCCAATTTCGAGTTTGTGAACGCTGTTCTTAGTTTCAGTGTGCACGCAGAGCAATCCGCGATTAATAATGCCTGGCTCAATGGTGAAAAAGGAATTCAAGCAATTGCTATCAGCGCGGCTCCTTGCGGGTACTGCCGTCAGTTTCTCTATGAGTTAGTCAGCGCGCAACAGTTGTCGATTCTGCTGCCAGACAACCAGAATCCGACGGCATACTCTTCGACGCCGTTGACCGCATTTCTTCCCAATGCTTTTGGACCGCGCGATCTTGGCGTGGCTGGTGGATTGATGGATCCTAAGTTCTGCACGCACAACCTCGCCCTCGACGATGGTCCGCCGACGGACCCGGTGATCGCAGCGGCGCTGGCCGCGGCCTGCAGCAGCTATGCGCCTTATAAAACTGACGCGTCCTATGGATACGCTGGCGTGGCGGTCGAACTCGCTGACAACTCAATTTATGCGGGACGTTACGCGGAGAATGCGGCCTACAATCCCAGCCTCTCGCCGCTGCAATCGGCTCTGAGTTTTATGAAGATGAACCAGCCGCGGAGCGGAACGAGCACCGTTGTCCGTTGTGTGTTGGTTGAGGTACCCACGCTGGCAAGCCAGCTTAGCGCTACGCAAGCTGTTATGGCCGCCTACGCACCGGGCATTTCTGTTGAATATTCCAAGGCCAAAATTGTCTAGCACTGAGTGACTCCTCGCAAGCTACTGTAACTGCGGCCCATTCGACGTGGACTGTGTCAGCGCAACTCCGCGCTGGGCGTGGGGTTTCTATTCAATAGAATCCGCAGGGAGCGGAGGAGGGACATCGATATGAAACGGACAATTGCTGGGGTATTGTTGCTATTGGGAATGGGTGCGGGAACGATGTTTGCTGACGACGCACGGCGCGACCGGCGTGACATTCGGCACGACGAAGTAAGGATCGCTCATGACCGGGGAGAGTTGCGGCGCGATTTGTATTGCGGAAATTATAGAGCAGCGCGGCATGAGCGAAGAGAGTTGTCACGTGAGTATCGGGATGTAAATCGCGACCGGCGGGATTTGTATTGGGACCGAAGATGATTGAATTGAGCGATTGAATCATCGGGTGATTGAGTGATTTAGAAGCCGGAGCCCGCTGGCGCGATCCAAAAATTGAGAACCGCCATCCGAAGGTTACGGATGGCGGTTTTTGGTTTGGTCTACGGATCTATCTATGGTTCGGACCCATCTTTACTTCGAATCGATCTCTACTTCGTGTCGAAATTCTTTGGGTCTAGACCAATGTTGTCGGAACTTTGATCTGCTGTCATTTCCCAACGATCGACCATCGTACGGCCGCTCTGGCGTTCCTCAGTGTACTCGATGGAGTACACCGATGGCAGGGTCAGACCGTTGGCAGTTTTGAAGTCGGCGAAACGCTCCTCAATGGTGTAGCGAATTTCCTGTTGATTCACGCTCGAAGTTACGGTTCCGCCCATGTTCGGAGAGAAAGCCATGAAATACAAAGTCTTGACGTGACGATACGTTTCCGTATCAAAGAAGAGATGGATCTGCATATCGCTGCTGTGTTTTGAGTGATACTCAAGATCGTATACTGGGCGGCCATCGAGCTTTTTCTCGCCGGCATACGTGAGCTTGGGATGGTTTTGGTCGAGACTTTCCAAGGCCCAGCCTGTGGAGAACGCACCGCCCAGCAAGCCCTCTTTAATAATGTAGTCCTGGCTGTGGACGAAATCGCCGAAACGCGACCGTATGTGCGATGCAGTTTCAGCGGCGATGTAGGTCTTATTTCCGTCGAAAACGAACTGTTCGCCCCGATAGCCCCCGAGACCAAAGCGCATTACGAAGTTGGATTTCTTGTCCTCCGAAACTCGCCCCCAAGAGCCGCCGACCGTACCATGGCCGGAGACCAGCAGCTTGTAGATTAGCTTTCCCTGGACCGCGCGCGACTTGACGGCGGCGCGCGCGTCCGAGGTTCCGAGCGAATCGAGATGCTTCGCGACCAGATCTTCCGGCTTCATGTCGGCTGCATAAGCTGGAAGCAGCAGGCCGATTTGCGCAACTACAAGAAGCAGAACTATCAACGCCAATCTTGCGCCACTACTTTTCACCGCCATATGCAACCTCGATTCCAGAAAGCCCGAGCACATTACTCCGCCTTGTCGCTTCGAATCCGCATTCCATAGAACGAGCGGTAAACGAAAAAGAAGGAGACCACGAAGAATGCCAGAGCGAGAACGTTCGTAATGGTCGGGCCCTGGTCGTGAGTGAGTGTGACGGCCAACTCTACGGCCAGCAATCCGAAGAGCGTTGTGAACTTGATCACGGGGTTGAGCGCGACCGAAGACGTGTCTTTGAAAGGATCGCCGACGGTGTCGCCAATAACGGTCGCGTCGTGGAGCGGAGTTCCCTTCTGCTTCATTTCGACTTCGACGATCTTCTTGGCATTGTCCCAGGCAGCGCCGGCATTGGCCATGAAGATAGCCTGGTAGAGACCGAAGATGGCGATGGAGATGAGATAGCCGACGAAAAAGAATGGTTCGACGAACGCGAAAGCGAGCGTGCCGAAGAAGACGGCAATGAAAATGTTCAACATGCCTTTCTGCGCGTACTTGGTGCAAATCTCGACGACCTTTTTACTATCGGCAACTGAGGCTTTGACCACGCCATCGAGTTTGATGTTGGCTTTGATGAACTCGACTGCGCGGTAGGCTCCCGTGGTCACGGCCTGGGTGGAAGCGCCGGTGAACCAGTAAATCATTGCGCCGCCGGTAATCAATCCAAGGAAGAACGGAGCGTGCAGCAGAGAGAGCTTGTCGACATTTTCGGTGAGCCCGGCGGTGAGGGCCATGATGATGGAAAAAATCATCGTC
>JBAPOI010001088.1:0-11232 GCA_049279555.1 Candidatus Sulfotelmatobacter sp. | reverse complement strand
ACCCGTTGGCTTTAATCATCTGCTCCGCGTGTTTTCGTGAGGTATCGGTAAGCTTCGCCCCGCTTAACATGCGCGCCACCTCTTCCGTGCGCTCTTCGCCCTCAACTGCGCGGATACTCGTCCGCGTCCTCCCGCCCCACGCCTTCTTTTCGATTACATAATGATGATCCGCAAACGTCGCAATCTGCGGCAAGTGTGTCACGCACAGCACCTGATTCGATCGCGCCAGCATCTTCAATTTTTTCCCCACGGCCTCGGCCGCTCGGCCGCCAATGCCAGTGTCGATCTCGTCGAACACCATGGTCCGCTGAGCTCTCGCACGGCCTTTGCGAAGAGCATTCGCACCAACGATGGGGGTGCCCCATCCTTCCCGCGTTTTTTGCGGGAGGGTGGGAGCCGCACCACCACTCTCACGTTTCTTCTCTGCACCCGCACGCCCACCGCCCATCTCCACGCTCACCTTCAGCGCCAGCATCACACGCGACAACTCTCCTCCGGAAGCGATGTGTTCCAACTGCCGCATCGATTCGCCGGGATTCGTCGCAATCTTATAAAGGACTTCATCGACTCCCGTCCCTGTCCAGTCCCCTTCCTGTTCGCTCGCCGTCACCTCAATCCGGAAGACAGACTTCATCGCGAGATCGTTGATCTCCGCCTCCACCAACTTCTCCAACTTTCGCGCTGTCTGCTGCCGCCTTTCGGAGAGCGCTCGCGCCTCGCGCAAATATTGCGCCCCCGCCTTCGCCAACTCCACCCGCAGTTCGCGCAGAATCTCATCCTTATTCTCGATCTCCGAAAGCCTGCGCCCAACGTCCGCTCCGAACTGAATCACATCATCCAGGCTCGGGCCATATTTTCGCTTCAATCGATCGAGCATCGCCAGCCGGTCTTCCACTTCCGCCAGATGCTCGGGCGAGGCATGAATTCCGCCCGCGTAGTCGCGCACAGTCGCCCCCACATCTTCCACGCTGATTCGCGCCGTCTCCAGCGCTGCCAGTGCCTCGTGAAACTTGGGCTCATATCGCGCCAACCCTTCAATCTGCTTCTGCGCCGCCCGCAGCGAAGAAGAGGTCGACGCGTCTCCTTCATATAACAAGTCGAAAGCCTGCATCGCCGCGTTGTAAATCTTCTCGGCGTTTGCGAGTACCCGCTTCTCGGTTTCCAGGCGCTCGTCTTCACCCGCTTGCAGCTTTGCCTCTTCGATCTCGCGTTTTTGAAACATCCACAAATCCACCAACCGCAGCCTGTCCTGCTCGCCCTGTTCCAACTCTTCAATCCGAGCGCGCGTTCTTTTCCACACTTCGTAAGCCGCCGCCAGCGGCTCCATCTCGCTTCCCGCAAACCGGTCCAACAATCCCAGCCGCGCCGGACCATCGAACAGCAGGATCGATTCGTTCTGCGCATGGATCGTCGCCAGATGCGGCGCAAATTGCCGCAGCACCGCAACTGTAGCCGGCTGATTGTTCACAAACACCCGCCCCTTGCCTCCGGCCGCAATCTCGCGGCGAACAATCAGCGATCCATCCTCCGCGCCGTCGAGGCCATTATTCTCGAGCACTTGCTCGATCAAACTCTCAGCCTTGCCCTCGCACTCAAACACTCCGGCCACCACCGCCCGCTCCGCGCCCGAGCGAATCACCTCGCTCGACGCCTTATCGCCCAGCAGCAACGCCAGCGCATCGATCAGAATCGATTTGCCCGCGCCCGTCTCGCCCGTAAGCAGGTTCAACCCCGGAGCGAACTCGACCGCCGCGTTGTCGATGACCGCATAATTCTCTAACCGCAGTTCAACCAGCACGGACGCTCCTTAAATCTCACTAGTGGATGATGTTCGGAACTTTCGCGCAGCATAGCATGAAAAACATGATGCATCTGGATTTACTGATCGGAGGCAGCGCCCTCCACCGGTGCCGCACTCTC
Organism: Candidatus Sulfotelmatobacter sp.; assembly: GCA_049279555.1. GTDB lineage: Bacteria > Acidobacteriota > Terriglobia > Terriglobales > Acidobacteriaceae > Sulfotelmatobacter. The sequence continues at coordinate 9,312 of JBAPOI010001088.1, read as the reverse complement.
GCCAAATTTTTTCGCGACGCTGGTCAAATACCGGTCAAGCGTGCCGGTATAACCGAGAATGAATCGAGAGATAAATCGAAATACCGGATTGTAGACTTCGCCACGCTCGGTGATATTCAACCGGCATCCCTCTGCCGTCGGAGAAACTTCGAAAATCCATCTCCCGCCAAACGGCAGATTCTCCCCGTCAATCCGCGTCACCATTCGTAGCCGCGGGATCGATTCTTCCACTTCAAAAGACATCGTGACGTTTTTACTCTTTTCGATGAAACGCGGATGTCCGTCCCGCTCAGGCAGCATCTCAACCTGCTGCACATCCGACCGCCACGAAGGTTCGTCTTTGAAATTGGAGATCAGCGCGAAGACATCTGCCGGCTGCCGTCGCAATGAGATTGCGCGCGCCGCCAAGTGGTCCTTTGGCAACGAATAGCCGATGGCCACGATCAGCAAAATCGTGACCAGCAAGAGGACAACCAGTAGCCCCAGAATCTTTAACATGCCTGAGGATTATTTATGTTGCGTACCTTTTCGTCAAAACAAAACGTTTGACGCCGCGGAACAAACAAAAGCCACGGCTGCAGCCGTGGCTCTCTCAACAATCTTCTCCTGCGTGCTAACTTGCCTTGCGATACCGATCCGCGCTTTCCGGCGTCGAGCCCGAGGTGATCACCTCTTTGCGCCGCTCTCGCAACTGGTTCTGGAACGTATCCCAGCGTGGCCCAATTCCCATCGCCCCGCTGCTGATTTCCACCGAGTCCGTGCTGGCCGCAAACCCGCCCGTGGTAAACGCGCCCGCATCTTTCATGCCTTTGGTTTCGATGAATTCCGTATCTTCGATCGTCGCCGCCGCATCCGCAGCCCGTGCCGAGGGCAAATTTCCCGGCATCTGCTGCGTCGTCGGAGTAATGTTCCGGTCCGTGCCCTCGCGGTGCATCACCGGACTCGCGTCCCACTTCGACCGGTACTTTCCCTCATAGTCGGCCCACTGCTCATCCGATTCCAGATCTTTTTCTTCATAAGGCGGAAAGTTTTCCACCTGGGCCTTGGTCAGATCGACCGAAAAATCATTCTCGTGCTCGGCGGAGGCCCGGAGCCGATCAACCGGAACGATAAATTTCTTCGTCGTGAGCCAGCCCGTATCGACCACTACGTAGCGAATGATTCCCGTGTTGTGATCGAAAATTACGTCGTCAATCTTGCCCAGCTTCTCGTCCTTCAGACCGTATAACTTCGACCCGCGAATATCCTCGGTGGCTTTCGTGAAGCGGTATTCCCTTAGCATTCCATGCTGCGCCATAAGTTCTTCCCTCCGGTGAGAATTTTTGATTCGCCAATTCTCGTCACCCTTGGATGCCACTCTCGCGGCAGAGGTATAGCGATCAAAATTAGTTTGATGATGAGAATAAACTCACGTGGGGGGACCTCGCTAGTTTTGTCATCCTGAGCAAAGTGAGTGCTGCGCTTCGCGCAGCACTCACGCAGTCGAAGGATCCCTACTAGTTCTCGATTCTCGACGCTCACGAGGATAGATGTCGAAAGATGGGAAATAACCGCCTTTCTCTGTTGCTGCTTCGGAAGCATGCTGGAAAGTTCGGTCGACTTGCTACCTCTTTTTGAGCCCGAGTTGCTTTGCTAGAGCGGCGTCAACCATTCTGGCCGGAAGGAGTCGGGGCAAAGTCCAGTTCTTAAAGCGCTGCGGAATGACGGCGTAGCGCGCCTTCGGTTTTGCCGTCGTGAGTGCTCTGTGGACGGCTTCGCCTAGACGCTCGGGGGGCAATCCGTTAGTACGGGCTTCGGTGACGATGAACTTTTGAAACTTTTGCACCGCCTCCCAGTATTCGGTCTGCTTGAACTCGCTGAGATCCTCTTTTTCGCCTTTGTCGAACATCTCTGTGTTCACGGTGCCGGGTTCGATGATCACGAGATCGATGCCGAATAGCATGAGTTCTCGTCTTAACGCGTCCGACATTCCTTCGAGACCAAATTTGGAGGCGGTATAAGCCCCGAGAAGCGGGATAGCAACCTTCCCGCCGCTAGAAGTGACGTTCACAATTCGCCCAGCGGAACCCTGCCTCTTTCTGTCTGTCCCTAATAGAGGAGCGAAGGCTTGGATTACGACAAGCGGAGAGATCAAGTTGACATCCAACTGCCGCCTGTACTCGCTGGGCCTTAAATAGAGCAGTGGTCCACTCACCACAATTCCGGCATTGTTCACAAGGCCGACCAAATTTTGGTCGCCGATCATACTCCTCACCTGCTGAGCAGCCTGACGCACAGCGTCGGAGTCCGAAATATCCATGATGAGAGGCATGTAGTTGTCGCCGAATTCTCGCTGCAAACGATCGGCATCAACCTGCTTCCGTACAGAACCGAATACGCGGAACCCTCTCTCAACAAGCACCTTCGTGGTTGCATGACCAATTCCGGTGGAAACACCGGTAACCACCACATCTTTACTGTTCGTCATCACGTCCCTCCCGAAGATGAACACCACACATCTTCACTATGTACAGCGTACAGCTTGGTAGATGGGGTGTCAAGGTGTACAGTGTTCTTATGCCATATCCTTCGAAAACAGACCGTCGAATGATCCTTTCTGCCGCACTCAAAGAACTTGCTAAAGGAGGTATTCGGGATCTATCGCTCAGGAACATCGCTGCTTCACTAGGCCTGGCACCTAATGCGATCTACAGGTATTTTTCTGATCGTCGAGCACTCGAAGCTGCTATATCGAGCGAAGCTGCTAGGCAAATGGAGGTGGCGTTGAGGGAGGCAGCCGAAGGATGCGAACCGGTGGTGGCTATCCGACAGATGTCATCCGCCTACATCAAATTCGCAAGGGACAACCGAAGCCTCTACGAGGCCATGATTGGTTTCCACGCGCCGGAGCACGACGCATCACTGCACGAAAGCCTCTGGGCTTTCACAGTCGAGCAGGTGCAACGAATTGCCGGTTCGGATCGAGCTCCTCAGGCCTCTGTAGCGCTTTGGGCGTTCCTACATGGCGCTGTATTGTTAGACGCCGCTCAAGTGTTAAGCGAACTCAAGCCGGCAAGCGGCCTGGCATTCGGGTTTGAGGCATGGTTGATGGCTGTATCTACGCCCGACGGGCCACTAAAAGAACCTCGAATCAAAGCGGCAAAAAAGAGGCGGTGAAAAAGGCGTTTGCCAGTGGCAGTTCGGCGTCATGAGCCTCGTGATACAGGCGTTCCGAGGCTGATCGCCGGGATGATTTTCTTCCACCGGTCTTCCTTCGTGCTGCGCCCATCCACACAACCGCCCATCTCGATGAGCGACGAGAGGACGAGTATGCCATGCCGTTCGCGTCCGGCTGGGATCGCAAGTAGCGCAGGGATCCTTCGACTCCATTTGTCTCGCGCTTCGGCGAGACAAATTCCGCTCAGGATGACAGAATCGGTGAAAAGCGCCCTTCAGTGTTTGGAAGCTCCGCCGATCTCAGGCCACATCGCCGCGCTCGTTATGCTTCAGATACGCCCCCGAAGGTCGCAACTCCCGCATCATCTATAATTCGAGAAAGGAATTTTCCTAACCAGAATGCAACTTTCCTCTCTGCTCGCATTTTTTATCGGCGGCGAAATTCTCGATCTTGTTTCCAGCACGGGTGCGGTCGCCAAATTCGTCCTGATCACCTTGCTCGCATTCAGCCTCATCTCGTGGGCCATCATTCTCACGAAATGGAGTCTTCTCCGCCGGGCCCGCCTGCAAAGCGGACGCTTCCTGCGCGCCTTCCGCAAAGCCCAGCGCCTGCAGGATATTGCCACCGTTGCCGATCAATTCCGTCCCAGCCCGCTGGTCGGCGTTTTCGAAGGCGGATTCCAGGAGTACAAGCGTCAACTTTCCACGCCGGCCGCTTCGCTCCGCAGTCTCGTCGCCGTGCAGCGCGGCATGCAGATCGGCGCCTCGGAAGAAATCACACGCCTCGAGCGCAACGTCCCCTGGCTTGCCATCACCGCCGCGGTCACTCCGTTCATCGGCCTTTTCGGCACGGTCTGGGGTATCATTGACGCGTTCCACGGACTCGGCACTGCCGGTGGAGCAACTCTTCGCGCTGTCGCCCCCGGCATCTCCGAAGCGCTGATCACCACCGCCGCCGGACTCGCCGCCGCCATTCCCGCCGTCATCGCCTACAACCTGATCGGCAATTCGATTCGCACCTTCGCCGCGCGCGGCGACGATTTCACCCTTGAAGTCCTCAACGCCATCGAGCACATCCAGCCGCAGCCCGCGCCCACATTCCCAGCTGAGGTCAGGCGCTAGTGGCTTTCACCTCGTCCAACGGCCGCACTCAGACCGCCCTCGCGGATATCAATATCACTCCGCTGGTCGATGTCGTTCTCGTTCTGCTCATCATCTTTATGGTGACCGCGCCGATTCTGCAGTCCGGCATTGAAGTCAGCGTCCCCAAGACCCGGACCGTCAAGGAAATCACCGAAGAGCGCACGGTCATCACCATTAATAAAGATCAGCGCGTCTTTCTCGGCAACGACGCCATCAATATCAACGAGATGTCCGCCAAGCTTCACCAGAAAATTCGCGACCCTCGCAATCAATCGATTTTCATCCGCGCTGATGAGAATGTGCCCTTCGGCGTATTCGCCACCGTCATGGATGCGGTGAAACAATCAGGCATCACCAACGTGAGCATCGTCACTCAGCCTTTGGAACAAAATGGCAAACGCTGAGATTTTTTTCGAACACGATAGTTGGCCGCGTGCCCTTTCGTGGTCCGCCGGTTTTCACGTCTCGATTACCCTTCTGATTGTGCTTTACGCGTGGTTTTTCACCGGACCTTCCGGGACAGGCTGGGGGTCGGGTGGTGGTGGATCAGCTATGGGCGTCACTCTGGTCAGCACAGTTCCCTTGCCCGCCACGCCCGCGCCCCAGCAGAACGTTCTGGCGAATGAATCGAAAGGCATCACCAAGTCCGACCCAAAAGTTGAAGAAAAAGAGCCCGACGCCATCGAGATTCAAGGCAAGAATTCCAAGGTCAAGCCGAAAAAGCCTCCCACGCCCACCAAAGCCAAGCCTCAACCCGAACCCCAGCAGGAAACCAATCAGGTTGCATTCGGCGAAGGCGGCCCTGTAAGCGGGCCTTATGGCACTTTTGACGCCGGTGGCGCGAAAGGCGGCTTCGGCGTGAACGGAGGCGGTGGAGATTTCGGCACCAGGTATGGATGGTACGTGCAGATTATCCAGCGAAAAGTTTCGGAGAACTGGCTGAAATACGAAGTCGATCCTCGGATCAGTACAGCGGAGCGGGTTTACATTACCTTCGACGTGGCCCGCGACGGTCATCCTTTCAATGTCCGGGTCGAGCAATCCAGCGGAGTTCCATCGCTCGATGTCTCTGCCACGCGTGCCCTGCAGCGGATCGACACCTTCGGCCCGCTGCCCCCCGACTATAACGGCAACAAGATTTCAGTCGAGTATTGGTTTGATTACAGCAGGAAGTAAACTTGTGCGCTCACAGTTTCGTCGAGGCGCTCATGCGCTAATATCTGGAAATACCGGAAATAAAGTTGTGGCGCAGTTCGGCCTTTTACATCACGGCGTCTACTTGAGCGTTTGTCATCCTGAGCGTAGCCGTTTTCCCGGCGAAGCGAAGGATCTCCCGCTTCGCCGGCCCCGTGCGCAAGCCAAGACACGCGCTACCGGAAATAAGATTCTCTTTAAACATGAAACATCAACAGTAAGCATGGGCATCCGCCTGATTATTCTTAAACTTCCTTTTTCATGAAATGATGATCAATAACTTGCCAATGAGAACGTATCGGGTTACGATATTGTCGTACGGAGTATCCTTTCGCTCCGTTTCGCGCACCAGCTTCACTCGGATGGAAGACAACTCTAACAGCGAACGCGCCAAGATTTTTTCCTTTACCTGCGCTTTCATTCTTCTGGCGCTTTTCACGATGCCCGCTCTCGCGCAGGATTGGGTTCGCACCGGGTCCGGCCTCGGAGTAGAGAAAGTCCGCCTCGCCGTCCCGGACTTCAAACCTTCGAACACCGACCCGCAAAACACCGCCCTGCTCAAAACGTTCAACGACACTTTCTGGGGAGACCTCGACAACTCCGGCGTTCTCGAACTCGTCTCGAAAAGTTTCTATCCCCTGCAGACGCCCGGCCTTCCCGCCGAAGTCACTTTTGGAATCTGGAACTCTCCCCCGCCCAACGCAGCGATGCTAGCTTTCGGCAATCTCGGCGTAGCCTCGGGCAAACTCACCGTTCAGGGCTGGCTCTACGACGTTAAGAACACGGCTTCGCCGCAGGTTCTCGGCAAGCAATACTCAGACGTTGCCACCGACGAAGGTGCGCGCCTCATCGCTCACAAGTTCGCCGACGAAATCATTTTCCGGCTTGGCGGCGGCATCCAGGGCATCGCCGAAAGCAAAATCTTTTTCGTCAGCGATCGCAGCAGCCGCAAAGAAATCTGGATGATGGATTACGACGGCTCAAATCAGCGCCAGCTCACGCACCAAAATACGATTTCTCTTTCGCCCCGCGTCTCGCCCGACGGATCGCGCGTTGCCTTCAGTTCCCTGACGAAATCCGGCTGGGACATCCTTATGTATTCCATGGATCTTAACCGCCTCGTCAGCTTCCCGCACTTCGGCGGTACCAATCTTTCTCCGGCGTGGTCGCCCGATGGCGCGCGCCTCGCGTTTTCCTCTTCACGCGGCGGCCATTCTGAAATTTTTCTTTGCGATTCCGCAGGCGGCGGCCTTCATGCCATGACCACCGGGCGCGGCCCCGATGTTTCGCCTGTCTGGAACCGCAAGACCGGATCGCAAATTGCCTTCGTTAGCGGCAGCACGGGTTTGCCTCAGATCTACACCATGGAAGCCGACGGCACCAACCAGCAGCGCATGACCGATCAGGGATACGCTGTCTCCCCCGGGTGGTCGCCCAACGGCCAATTCCTCACTCTGGCCTGGACCCGTAAATATGGTCCCGGTGCGCCCGGCTCCTCCGATATTTATTTGATGGATATCGCCAGCAAACAATGGGTGCAGCTTACCCACGACGGCGGACGCAATGACTTTCCCTCGTGGTCGCCCGATGGCCGCCACATCGTCTTCCAGTCGAGCCGTTCCGGTAAAGAAGAAATATGGGAGATGCTGGCCGACGGCACCAAGCTCCATCAACTAACTTTTACAGGACGTAATTCGCAACCAAACTGGAGTTGGAAATAAAACACTTCGTCTGAACCGGGGATTAAAACTCGAAGCTTGAACTGGAAGAAAAGAGTTCCCAGGTTCGCAGGAGGATTCAACGTGAAGAGGAGCAACATGAAGCGTCAATCGTTAAAGGTATTCTCAACCGCCTTGGTTTTTGCCGCCCTCCTGATGGTCGGCGCTTGCAAAAAGAAGGCGGTTCCGCCCCCACCACCGCCGCCCCCCCCGCCGCCGGCTTCGACCACCGCCTCCATCTCCGTCAGCCCGGATACGATTCAACCCGGTCAATCCTCCACGCTGACCTGGCAGACTTCCAATGCCACCGACGTCTCCATCGACGGCATCGGTGCGGTGAAGCCCAGCGGATCGCAGCAGGTTTCTCCCACCGATTCCATCACGTATCACCTCGTGGCCAAAGGCCCCGGCGGCACGCAGGACGCCACCACGCGCCTCACCGTAACGCCCGCGCCAGCACCGCCGCCACCTACTCCTTCGGTTACCGACGAAGACTTGTTCGGCCAGACGATCAAGGATGTTTATTTCGACTATGACCAGTCTTCCGTTCGCGGCGACCAGATGGCTGCCATTCAGGCCGATGCTGCTTTCCTCAACCAGCATTCCGGCATCAACTTCACGGTCGAAGGCCACTGCGACAGCCGCGGCTCAACCGAATACAACCTGGCCCTCGGCGACCAGCGCGCCAGCGCGGTGAAAACCGCCCTGACCGCCGCTGGAGTCAGCGCCAGCCGCATCAAGACCATCAGCTACGGCAAAGAAAAACCGTTCTGCATGGAAGAAAACGAAGCCTGCTGGCAGCAAAACCGCCGCGGCCACTTCGTCTATCAGAGGTAACGTCTCTATACTCGCATGGGGCATCGCATCAGCCATGTCCCATGCGAGCGGCATGAAACTGCGCTTAATATTGCTTCGGGCAGGTAGGAAAACCCTCCAACATGGGACGCCATGTGCGAAGAGTCCATCCACAGAGCGTCCCATTATTGGCCCTCATCTTACCGCGATGTATCCATGCTCCACGCCCGAAGCGTCGAAGAAGTCTCCGACGAAAAACCCGAGCGCGTTGACTCCGTTGGCATCAGTGGAGGCGGCTCCGGGAAAGTCCACCCGAAGAAAGCTGCCGGCCTGATCAAAGAAACCGTGGCCATTTCCGGCGGCATCGGTGAAGCTGCCCACAAGGTTTCCCAACAGATTCAGTCCAAAAACAACCGAGGTGACGGATCCCGGCGGATTGATTTCAGTAAAGGTCCCGCCTTGTTTGCGGAAGGCATGTTGTATCCCCGTCGCATCCACAAAAGACCCTGCGATCTCGCCGTAATCGTTGATGCCAAAGGAGATGGTGTTTGTGCCTCCGGGAAAGTCAAATTGGGTGAAGACCCCCAAGCTTTCCAGGAAGGAATGGATATGCCCCGAGGCATCGGTGAAGCTGCCTACAATCTGGCGCTCATCATTGATGCCAAGCGCCTGCGTGGCCGTAGCCCCCGGAAAATCCAGCTGAGTGAACCTGCCGAACTCACGAACCAGTCCGTGCTGCTCCCCGGAAGAGTCGGTAAAGACACCCACCAGGTCCCCGAGATTGTTGATGCCCACGGTTTTAGTGGCGGTAGCTCCGGGAAAGTCGAGCTGGGTAAAAACGCCGCCTTCGTAAACGACGCCATGTTGCTTGCCCGACTGGTCCACAAAGTACCCTGCAATTTCTCCTTGGTTGTTGATACCGTCCAGCTCGGTGCTGGCGCTACCGGGTACATTGATTTGCGTGAACCTGATGCTCCCTCGCTGGGCCTGCGCAAAAATGTTTGCCAGCAGCAGGACCGAGAGCGCGACGACAGGCAATATGCCTCTGAACAATCTGATTACTTGGCTCATGGAATCTCCTTTCTGAGAGGACTTCTTTTCCCGATTGACCTTAGGATCCAGCCCACTTCTGGACTGAGTTGCACGGGAGTCTTGCATAAATTCGCGTTCACAATGCAACGAAAGTGAACTCTGTTACGAAACACGAACCCGGCAACGAAAAACCGTTCTGCATGGAAGAAAACGAAGCCTGCTGGCAGCAAAACCGCCGCGGCCACTTCGTGTATCAGAAGTAAAGGGCATAAGT
>JBAPOI010001087.1:0-2983 GCA_049279555.1 Candidatus Sulfotelmatobacter sp. | reverse complement strand
GCCCTAAACTCCTTGGTCTTCGCTTCCTTCATGTCGAACGCCTTCACCACGATCAGCTTGCCGTCGGCAAACTTAGCCGCCAGCGCAGAACGCAGCGCGCCCAAAAGCTTCTTGCGCGGAAACGCATAGTCATAGGAGCGTGGCACCGGGCCATGCACTGTGCCGCCATGCCGCCACAGTGGCGACCGGATCGAGCCGATGCGGGCGCGCCCCGTGCCCTTTTGCTTCCACAGCTTTTTGCCGGAACCGGAAACCTGCCAGCGCGCCTTGGTGGCGTGCGTGCCGCGGTGCTGCCCGGCGCGGTAATGCTTCACCGCCTCCCATAGCAGATCTTCGTTGACCGCGCCGAAAATTTCGTCGGCGAGGTCGAAGCTCCCGACCTTCTTTCCGTTCAAATCGTGTATGTCAATCGTTGCCATAGTATTTCTCGTGGAGCCGCGGACGCCTTCGTCCGCGATCCCTTACAATGCTGCACGCGGGCGTGGGCGCCCGCCCTACACTTACGCCTTTTTCGCTGCTCTCTTCGCAGCCTTCAATGGATCGACCGTAGCCGAACCCGCAAACCCGCGGCGCTCTCTCGGCGGCTTCTTCGCTTTCGTAATCACAATGTATCCACCCTGCGGCCCCGGCACGCTGCCTTCGACCACCAGCAGATTCTCGTCTTTGTCCACACCCAAAACCCGCAGGTTGCGCTGCGTGACTCGGGCATGACCCATGTGTCCCGACATGCGCATTCCCTTGAACACGCGCGAAGGAAACGCGGACGAGCCGATCGAACCCGTGATCTGAAACATCGAGCCGTGCGATTTCGGACCGCCGCCGAAATGATGCCGCTTGACCACGCCCTGGAATCCTTTTCCCTTGCTCACGCCTACGATGTCGACAAACTTCTCGCCTTCGAAAATGTCGACCAGCACGCGGTCGCCAGCCTTCACCGAGCTTCCTTCCGCACCATCGCCGTCGCTCTCCAGCGGCACTTCCCGCATAAACTTCACCGGTGGAAGATTATTCTTCGCCAAGTGGCCCTGCGCAGGCTTGGTGAGCCGCGACTCTTTCACAAACTCCACCAGTCCAATCTGGGCCGCTTCGTAGCCGTCTTTTACCGCCAGCTTATGCTGCGTCACGACGCAAGGACCAGCCTGCAGCACCGTGACCGGGCGCACATCGCCCTTCGAGTCAAACAGTTGCGTCATGCCGACCTTCTTGCCCAGAATGCCTGTAACCTTCGTTGCCATTTCTATCTCCATGCCCAGCGTGGCAAGTCACCGATAAAGCGACCGCTATTGGCTGGGGAGCTAATGTGCTCGTGTGGGAACGGACGCATTCGTCCGTTCCGCGGGCGCAGCCCGCGCCTGCCTGCGTTACTTATGCTCTTTCCCGAATGCCTTAATCTCCACATCCACGCCCGCCGGCAGATCGAGCTTCATCAGCGCGTCCACCGTCTGCTGCGTCGGCTCGAGAATATCGAGCAACCGCTTGTGTGTGCGGATCTCAAACTGTTCCCGCGATTTCTTATCCACGTGCGGCGAACGCAGCACGCAGTACTTGTTCCGCATCGTGGGCAGCGGAATCGGCCCGGCAATCTGCGCCCCGGTGCGCCGCGCGGTTTCTACAATCTCGCCCGTCGACTGATCCAGAATGCGGTAGTCGTAAGCCTTCAACCGGATGCGAATTCTTTCTTTTCCAATCACGTTTTCACTCTCTCTAACCCCTCCCGGCATCTCCGGAAGGAAAGAACCAGCGGCAGGATGCAAGCCGCTACTGCTCATGTAGCCGCGGACGCTTTCGTCCGCGAATTCTTGATGCTGCATGCCCGCGGACGAATGCGTCCGCGGCTACACAGCTACGTCACAATCTCCGCAATGGTTCCCGCGCCCACCGTGTGTCCGCCTTCGCGGATGGCGAAGCGCAAGCCCTTCTCCATCGCCACCGGCGTGATCAGTTCGATCACCAGGCTCACATTGTCGCCCGGCATCACCATCTCTGTACCTGCCGGCAACTCCGCCACGCCCGTCACATCTGTCGTGCGAAGATAAAACTGCGGACGGTATCCCTTGAAGAATGGCGTATGCCGTCCTCCTTCTTCTTTGGTCAGGATATAAACTTCCGCCTTGAACTTGGTGTGCGGAGTGATCGAGCCCGTCTTCGCGAGCACCATGCCGCGCTCGACATCTTCTTTCGCAATACCGCGCAGCAGCAACCCGGCGTTGTCGCCCGCCATGCCTTCGTCGAGCTGCTTCTTGAACATTTCGACGCCGGTCACTACCGTCTTGCGCGTGTCGCGGAAGCCGACGATTTCCACTTCTTCGCCGACCTTCACCTTGCCGCGCTCGATTCGTCCCGTAACCACCGTGCCACGGCCTTGAATCGAGAAGATATCTTCAATCGGCATGAGGAACGGCTTGTCCAACTCGCGCGCTGGCTGCGGAATATATTTGTCCACCGCCTCCATCAACGCGTCCACCTGCGCCTCTGCCTTCGCCTCACCATTCAGCGCGCCCAGAGCCGAAACCCGCACCACCGGCACGTCGTCGCCGGGAAACTTGTAGCTCTTCAGCAGCTCGCGCACTTCGAGTTCGACCAGTTCGAGCAACTCGGGGTCGTCCACTGCGTCAACCTTATTCAGCGCCACCACCAGATAAGGCACGCCCACCTGCCGCGCCAAAAGCACGTGCTCGCGCGTCTGCGGCATCGGGCCGTCAGTCGCAGCAACCACCAGAATGCCGCCATCCATCTGCGCCGCGCCCGTGATCATGTTCTTGATGTAGTCGGCGTGGCCCGGACAATCCACGTGCGCGTAGTGCCGGTTCGCCGTTTCATACTCGACGTGCGCCGTCGCAATCGTGATGCCGCGCGCCTTTTCTTCCGGAGCGTTGTCGATCGAATCAAACGACCGGAACGTGTTCTTCGGATTGTGCTTCGACAGAACCTTGGTGATCGCCGCCGTCAGCGTGGTCTTGCCATGGTCGATGTGACCAATCGT
>JBAPOI010001086.1:0-11368 GCA_049279555.1 Candidatus Sulfotelmatobacter sp. | reverse complement strand
GGTCTGAGCCTACAGGGGACGAGCGCTTCGGTTACTCTGAGTTGCGCTGTGACCTCCACCCAGACCACGACGAATCTTCCGACGTGCGCGGTGAGCCCGGGAACGGCGACGCCACCTGCCCAACCTTCGCTTACAGTTGTTTCCCTTCCCGCCACGGTAGCGGGGCTTTACACGGTTACCGTGACTGGGACTGACTCTACCGGCTCGTCACCGCTTGTGTTACAGCTGAACGTGGTGGGGGTCAGCGCGAATTACACGGTCAGCGTGACAACCCCGGCAGTCCCCAGCAGCGTGGCACAGGGGTTTGGAGCTAAGGCTACGATTACAGTTACTCCAATCGGCACCTACACGGGGAATGTAACGCTATTCTGTCTATCCGTTACGCCGGCGGTTCTATCTGCGCCAGTGTGCTCGTTTAGTCCGTCGCCGGTGCCCGTGGCAGGCGGTGCTCCACCGACAGCCACGCTCACCGTTACGACCTTCGGAACTCAGAACACTACGACCGCGAAGATGGGGACGGTACGATTGTTCTATGCGCTTTGGCTGGCGGTTCCGGGGCTGGCGCTGGTTGGGGCGGGAGCAAAGGGAAAACTCAGGAAGAACGCCCTTGGGCTGCTTTTGTTGCTGGCGGTTGGCGGCGGATTCCTCTTCCTGCCGGCTTGCAATACGAGTTCCAACAGCAGTCCAACATCGCCAACCGGCAGCGTGACTCCAAAGGGCAGCTACACGTTTACCATCACGGGGGTCGATGAAAACGGGGCCGCGCCGAGTAATAACGCCACGACTGGAACGACTGTGACCGTCAGGGTGGATTGAAACAGTATCCTGAACCATGTGGCGAACCGTCTTCCTGTCGATCTTGCTGGCCTCGACCCTGCTGAGCGAGGCTGTGAGTATGCCCTCGCCGACGGCGGCCGGTAATTCGAGCGACGAAAATAAAAAAAATAAGAGCGGGCCGATGATTGTGCGCTGGGATGAGGCCCAGCCGGGCTGCACCTTTACTCGCAGCGATGACGGCAAGTATCGCTATGGGCTTTGGTTGGGAGATCTGGGCATTGTGCTGGCGGTGGATGCGAGAGAGGTGCAGATCATCCGGCATCGCATCGAGTCCATCTTCGGCGTGCTGATGACGATTCGTTACCGCGGCACTGGCGGTGTGGACGCCGATCCGGGCACGATTACCCTGCAGTTCATGAAGCATTTTAAAGTGGTGCAGTCCGCCCTGGACCCCGACGACTACGCTCAGAAAATTCAAAGCGATGCCGATGCACTCGACGATGAGGCGCGGCGCGCGCTGGCGAAGCATCCCGAAGAAAAACAGGCTCGCGAGGCGCGGTTACAGGATTATCAGAAGTCGGTGAGCGAACTGATCGAGTTCCTGACCAAGAACAGCATGCGTCCGGCGCACCTCGACCCGGGCAATCCAGAAGCGAACGGGTGGGTGTTTTTCAATACGAATAATAAGTGGATCGGAGGATGGAAGGCGCAGGAAGAGTTTGTTTTACGCTTGCCGCTGGACGGAAAAACATTCGAATTTCCCTTCCGTTTGCCACCTAGTAAAGGAGAGGTGCTGTTGCGGAAGCGGGAGTGAGCGGCGCGGCAGTCAGCTATCGCAGTCGCTCCGTATCACAGGGGTTAAGACTCAGCCCCCGAACGGTTCTTTCGCCCCGCTGGGGTTTGGTGCTTGTCCATCCTCAACCCAGGGCTTACGCCCTGGGCTGCATTCTGACGCCGCTTCGCAGCTAGGCAGTGCGAATACCAATCACTGGATGAATCACGAAGATCTGTTACGAAGCGGCGCGCTGACTTTTACGCTGAATCTCTCCGGCTTGATTCATGAGGATGTCACGGAGCGAGACCAAGCCTCGGAGTTCTTTGCCTTCGACAATGCACAGATGACGGAAGCCGAACTCGTGCATGATAAAGAGGCACTCGTCGATGCTTTCGTCGAGATTGACGGAGCGCGGGTTGGCGGTCATCACTTCGGAAACGGCCGTGTGGCCGGGCGTGCGTCCTGCGGCGACCACGCGGTTCATAATGTCGCGCTCGGAAAAGATGCCAGCTAATTCTCCGTTGCGAACCACGGGCAGGGCGCCGATGTTGTGTTCCATCATGAAGCGCGCAGCCTCCAGCACAGTGCCGGTAGCGTCGATGGAGTAAACTTTGCGGGTTTTTATGAGGTCGCGGAGGGAGGACATAAACGGCTCCTTTGAGGTTCAAGTGATGGTTGAAGCTCCCACGGAGTGCCCAATTCCATGGCTTCTTACTTTACCATATGGGGCTTAAGGTCTGGGTACCAGGCGCCTAAGCCAATTACCGCTCCACCAGGCCTTCCAATGTGGAAAAGAATGCCGGATATGAGATTGCCGCACACTGGCTGCCGTGAATCAGGGTCTCTCCGCGGGCTCGCAGCGCAGCAATGCTGAAGGCCATGGCAATGCGGTGATCGCCAAAAGATTGGATTTCCGCGCCGCGCATCGTCTGCCCTCCAGGAATTTTCAGGCCGTCTTCACTTTCTTTGACTTGCGCACCCATGGCACGAAGGTTCGTGGCAATGGAGGCGATGCGGTCCGACTCTTTCACCCGCAACTCCCGTGCATCGCGAATCTCGATTCCCAGCTCCGTATACGGCGCGATCGCAGCCAGCACCGGAATTTCGTCGATCAGCGCGGCCGCGTCGGCTCCTGCGATGGTTGCGCCTTTCAGGCGGCCGCCTTCGACTTGCAACGTGCCAACGGGTTCTCCGTGCATTTCTTCGAGTTGCGTCACGGTAATGCGCAATCCCAACTGAATGAGGATGTCGAGCAGGCGGGCTCGAGTCGGGTTCATCAGCAAGGCTGGGATGGTTAATTGAGATTCAGGAAAAAGAGCAGCGGCACAGAGAAAGAATGCGGCGCTCGATAGATCACCGGGAACCCAGGCTTCGATGCCGCGCAGGCGCTGGCCGCCTCGAATCCTCACCTGGTTTCCCTTGCGATCAAGATGCGCCCCGAAGGCCTGCAGTGCGACTTCGCCGTGGTCTCGGGTGCGCAGAGGCTCCTCGACGCAGGTTTCGCCTTCGGCAAGCAAACCAGAAAAAATAAGGCAAGTCTTTACCTGTGCGCTAGCTACAGGAATCTTATAATTAATACCTTTAAGTCTAGTTCCGGTAATGCGCAATGGAGGGCGACTATTCTGCGCGGCGATTTGCGCACCCATGGCGGTCAGCGGAGTGATCACGCGTTCCATTGGCCGACGGGAAAGCGATTCATCGCCCGCCATTTCGCTCACAAAGTTCTGGGCCGCCACAATGCCGCTCAGCATGCGGATGGTCGAACCGGAATTACCACAGTCCAGCGAACGGCTTGGAGCGGTGAGCGATGGGCCTCTTCCCTGCACCTCGATTACGCTTGCCGCGCCGTCATGATTCTTACGCTCCCAGCTCACGCCCAGCGAACGCAGGCATCCGAGGGTGCTGGCGCAATCCGCGCCGGTTGAGTAGTTTTCAAGACGTGACGATCCTTCGGCAATCGCCGCCAGCATGGCATAACGGTGCGAAACGGATTTGTCGCCCGGAAGACTTACGCTGCCCCGCAGGTTGCGTGCCGGCCGCACGATGCATTGGGAATCGCTTTTCATTCTCCATCCAATATAGCGGATGAAGAACGGCGATCACTCGGGAGCTGGCTTGAATTGGATTTTTGCTGCGGAAGGCCACTTACAGCTGCGACGCAGGTTGCTGGGCCAGCGTGATCGACAGACGTTCAGGGTAATCGGAGATTATTCCGTCGACTCCCCAGCTTAAGAAGCGATTGATCGCCGCCGGAGCATTGACTGTCCATACGAATACCTTCCTGCGTTTGCTAATCTCGCGCAAGAGTCTTTGTGAGAGAAGCTTGTAGTGCGGAATCACGTAGGAAACCGGCAACTCGTTCCATAGGCTCAACTGGACTTTCGTCTCGCAAATCAGGCCGAGCGGAATGGTCTTGTCGAGGTTGTAAATTCCGGTGAGCACTTCCGGAATAAAGGAGGAGACTACGAAACCGCGGCTCGGTGGGCGCTCGCAAAGCAGATCGACGATGATTCGCTCCAGGCCCGGAACCTTCAGTTCGATATCGAGAAACGCCGTGCTCTGGTAACGGGCCAGGACCTGGCGCAAGGAAGGCAGAGCTAATGATTGCGCCGTGTGCTGGGAAATTTCGAGGTCGCGAATAGTTGCGTCGTGGCAGATTACGGCTTGCGCATCGCTTGTGAGCCGCACGTCGAATTCGAAACCGTGGCAGCCCTGAGACAGAGCAAGATCGAATGAAGCCAGCGTATTCTCGGCAACATCTTTGACGCCGCGTGCCCCGCGGTGGCCCAGCAACAATGCACGGTTTCGCATCGCTTTTGATTTTACTGGTGTCGATGGCTAATCCAGATCGAAATCGCGGATGGGCTTACCGGTGTCGGGAGATTCCTTGGCCTTCTTTACGGCCTCCTGAAACTTCTTATCCAATAGTTCCGAGGCATGCTTTTGCGCTTCAACCGACTGGCGAAAGATCGATTCGCGGCGGTTGTCCTGTTCCTTCATGGCGCGGGCGGCTTCCTCCATGTCGTTAAACATCCTGGGTTTCACCGCGGGTGTGTGCGCGATGACCGAGGCGGTTGCGGTGTCAATTTTCAACAGCGCACCGCAGCATGGGCAGGTGACTTCAAAATTGGCACGGGTCTTCGCCATTCTGCGAATCATACCGCAAAACGCTGAAAGGTTGAGCGGTCAGCGTTGAATCTTGATGGGAAAAATGTGGACAAAGTTTAACAATTCCGCTCCCAGAAGGAAGATCGAGAGCAGCACAACCATGACGGCCAGGAGCTCTCCGAAGCTCAGGCCGCGGCGATTGGGCTCCGAGCGCCGCGCCGCAAGGCTCAGAATATTCAGAGTGGCAAACCCGAAAACGACGGCCCAGAGGATGTTGTAAACGTCAGTATGGTGGCTGGAGGAGCGTTCCAACAACACCAAGGTTGCCACCAGCATGGATTGAGCGCTTCTGAGGTTGTGCAGTGCGGCGCATGTGGTGCGCGTGAAACCCGCGATCAGCACTGAAGTTGAAGAAAGCGACATAACTTATAACGGATATACAACTAGGGCACCGTCGGCCCAAGTAGTGGATATTACATTTTTTTCGCGTGCGGGTCACGAAGAGCCTACGAATGGGATCGGGCCCAAGCAAGGGGCCTGACTGTCGAAGCGGGGCCATTCGTTGAGCTCGGACAGTTCCCTCTTCTTCGGACGCTTTCAGTAAGATGGACGCATGGCTAGGGCGCAAGTCATCTTCTTTGATGTGGGTAATACGCTTCTCTTCCCGAATCGCTCAAGGATGCTGGCTCCGATCGCGAGTGACCGGCATCCTACGCTTGCGGAGTGGCAAGCCCGGGAGCGGCGAACAAAGCGGGAGTTCGACCAGGGCATGCAACGCGGCAAAATCGACCACAGCTTCTGGTGGATGTTTCATAGTTCCCTGCTCGAAGATATTGGCGAAAATGCCAGCTCCCGCGACGCCTTGTTGCCCGAGCTGGTGCAGAACACGCAGAACTCCGCCAACTGGGACCAGATTCTGCCGGGGACATGCGAAGCGCTTGAGCGCATCGGGCAGAACTTTCGTATTGCGATCATCTCGAATGCCGATGGCAAAATTGAGCAGGTACTCTCGCGTTGCGGCATTGCCGGCTGCTTCGAGAGCATCACGGATTCAGGAGTTATTGGGATCGAGAAACCTCGCCGCGAGATTTTCGAAGCGGCGCTTGGGGCGATGAAAGCAACGGCGGAGGAAAGCCTTTACCTCGGAGATGTCTACTCTGTCGATTATGTCGGAGCACGCGAGGCGGGCATGCAGGCTGTGCTGTTCGATCTGGCTGGCGCTTACCGGGACCGTGAAGTCCCACGGGTAGAATCGCTAGCGCAATTTGAAACGTGGCTACGGGATGAACTCCCGTCGTAAAATCTTTTTACCATGATCGATTCGACGCGACTTTTATTATTTCTGACGGCGGCGGTTTTGCTGGCGGTGGCGCCGGGACCTGGGATGCTCTACGTGCTTGCACGAAGCCTAGCCGGAGGAAGGCGCGAAGGCATACTCTCGGCCCTAGGTACTTTCCTGGGAGGCATGGTTCACGTTTTCGCTGCTGCACTAGGGGTTTCCGTGATCCTGGCACGGTCGGCGGTGGCGTTTGCAACTGTGAAATACGCAGGAGCGGCTTATCTGTGCTTTCTAGGCGTGAGAATGATTCTGGATGCGCGGAAACAGAAGGATTGCCCAGATGAGTTCCCCGAGGCGATCGACGCCCGGCCTCGAAATCCGCTGTGGCAGGGTGTGGCCACAGAAGTGCTCAATCCGAAGACGGCGTTGTTTTTTCTTTCCTTCATTCCGCAGTTCGTCCACCGTGCGGCGGGACACGTGTTCTTTCAGTTTGTACTGCTGGGAACTGTTTCGGTGGTTCTGAATACCTCGGCGGATCTGATCGTGATTTTGTTGGCTGGGCCGCTGGGAAACAAAATTCGCTCGTCGGCCGCATTCCGCCGCCGGCAGAGAACAGTCACCGGCGCAATCATGATCGGACTGGGAGCATACCTGGCGGCCAGCGAGAGCGCGTAGGCGGGACACAATAATCCAGATCCTAGTAAACTTCACAGCGGCTTGCAGAGACTTTATTCGAGCGGAAGTCACGGTCTAGAATCATTTCTGTCAAGGCCGAAGGGACACATGCCGAACACCATTCAGTATATTGACGCCGCGCTCCACTCGATTCAGCTGATCACGTCACTCCTTACCTTGTTAGGCGTGTTTGCGGTGGTGGTCTTGTTCGTCTGGTTCAATCACGAACTGTTTCCCGTTCTTCGGCTGAAGATTGAGATGGCCGAGTCAAAGGAAATGCCAGGCACTGTCCATATCAGGCTCGTCGCGGAGAACACATCGAAGGTGCATATCAAACTCGATCGTAAGCTAGGATCGTGGCTGCAGATTCTTTCGTACGAGACTGCTCAAATGGAGAGTGTTCCCACGTTTTCCGAGTGGGTTCCATTCAGCCAGGATCTCATGGAAAAGGACGGTCCTGAGCCGAGGAATGGATTCCCAAAACCTCGTCAGATCATGAAAACTACCGAATACATCGAGCCAGGCGAGTCAATACAGATAGAGCTCCTCCATCGACCGCTTCTGTCTAGACAGGGCATCGCAGTAGCTTGCGGCTTCCAAGTTCATACGATGCATCTCAAGGATGAACTGGAGGAGGACGGGCACCCAGTGCTAGCCGCGATAGCAAGGAAACTCGACGAACTCACGCACAATCCGACAAATCGCTTCACTACGACTGCGTGGCTATTGATGTCACCTCAGGTTGACGCAGCAACTCGCCAGATGTCCTAGCCTCTGAGAGGCAAACTCCTCGCGCGTTGCCTACAACTCCAGAATCTGGTGATCGTTGCAATCGGTCCGAATTACATCGTGAATGCTTTGCAGCAGTTCAGCTCCATAGCGAGCCACGAAATATGCGGCCCCGAGACCTCGTTCCTGCAAAGCCCGGGCGGGATAGAGCATATTGCTCAACCAGTCCGCATGCCGAGCTACGACTTCACTGCGGCGTAACTCTGCGGCCATGGCCCGTTCGCGCAGGCGGTCGAGTTGATAGCGCACTTTAGAGGAACCCGTCTGACTGGCTTCTACTAGCGTGGGATCAAGCTTTGCTAGCGATTCCTGCAAACTGGAAAAAGATTCTTCCACCGACTGGTTGGCCCGATCGAAGGCCTGCTGCAATCCCGCTGGCAACGAACGCGAGGCGAGCTTGTTGCGCAGAGCGTCAGGTCCTTGAAATGCGTCGAGCACGGTGATGCCGTAGTGCTGCATCTTGCCCTGCACTTTGGGGTCGATGATTGTGGCCGAGAATCGAGGGATGATCGGAGTCACTCGACCGAGAATCGCCTCGTAGACCGCACCTGCTTGGGCGAAATATGCGACCTCAGCTGGGCCGCCGGTAAAGGCCAATGTCGGAAGGAGATAGTCCTGCACCACGGGACGCAACAGAACGTTAGGACTGAAGTTTTCCGGCTCCGCATCGATTTGATTTAGCAGTTCGGTCGGCAAAAGTTTTTGTGCGCCTGAGTCGGCGCCAATCGCAAACTCCACTGCCCGATTCGAAGCATTGACACGGCGGTGAATCGCAGTGCGAGCGCCCTCGCGAGATCCAAAAAGCAGCACGGACGACGGAGTCACTTTCACCTGCTGGTAATAGCCAGCTTTGTCCAGGGATTCTCCTCGCGAGATCAACGCAGCTTCCAGATCTTGCGCACGTTCAATCGCTGTCCGATAGACCGGCGCGGCAACGTGGTGCAATTCTGGATCTGAGGCATCGAGCAGAATCACTCCCCAGGGCGCGAACAAGCGCGTGTAAAAGCGGGCGAAGGCCGTGCCAAGATTTTCGCCGGGACGATAAGATTCGCGGAGAAATTGCGCGGCCTCGGTATCGCCCAGCAAGGTGGCGGCTTCCTCTACGACGGGCAGTATTTCGTCGCCGAGCCGCACGTTGCTCACGGGCGCGTCCGGAACGCCGTGGCTGGAAGTCGTGAACGTGCGGAGAGCGCCATCAGGGCCGGGGAAGGAAATGTGATTCACTTCCGCCAGATCATGATCGTACGTAGCCAGCCAGAAGACGGGAACAGCATCGATGCCCGCCGCCGTGGCTTCCTCGGCAAGCTTCACCGCGGTCATCGCCTTGTAGATGGCAAACATGGGGCCGCCGAACAGACCGACTTGCTGCCCCGTGACCACCGCAAATGCGCTGTCCCGCAGGCGTTTCAGGTTGGCAAGAGTTTGCGCCGAAGCGCCCCAGGACTTGTTCTGGCGTTCGAGAATCGCGCTCATCCGCTCCCGACGTGAAGCATCGTACTGCACGGCCAATGCTTCCTTCTTAAACCACTCACTGAAGTTTGGACAATGCGGATAGAAAGGTTGGACGCTAGGCGAGTATGCGAGGAAGTCGGTGAAAAGGCGAGTCGTCTGCGGAATTTGGGCGAACGGCAGACAATGCGCTTTCACCGCAGCTTCTCCTGACATCGACATTCGGTACGGGTTTGGACGGATGAGATCATTGCTTGTCAACGTCACGCCTATCAACGCTACCACGTTTTAATGGCGTCATTCTGTGGCCCGTAGTTGAGATGCCCACAAATAGGTTCAAGATGCAAGATAATGGTGGCTGGCCGCCGGAAACGCTGGCGAGATCGAAATCAGAACCCAAGACAGGAAGGCATCAAGAACGCACAATGAATTCTACCGCGCCTCCGCATATTGGTGGGCCTCTCACACTGGAAGGCTCAATCGTTCGTCTTGAACCGATTCGTCCAGATCACGCCGAACTCTTCTGGAATGTCGCGAAGGATAGCGTCGACGACATCTTCCAATGGATTCCTTATCGCATGAAATCGCAAGAGGACTTTCAACAGATCGTCGCGAAGGCGCTTGACGAACAGGAGCGCGGCGAGTCGGTGGTCTTTGCCACTGTTGAGCGCAGCTCCGGCAGAGTGATCGGCAGCACCCGCTTCATGAACATCGATCGCGCCAATCACCGCGTCGAGATCGGTTCGACCTGGATTGCTCCCGCTTGGCAGCGCACCGTCGTCAATACCGAAGCAAAATATCTGATGTTGCGCCATGCGTTCGAGGTCTGGAAATGTATTCGGGTCGAACTGAAAACTGACGCGCTGAATCAGAAATCGCGCAACGCGATCCTGCGCATCGGCGCGAAAGAAGAAGGCACGCTGCGCAGACATGTGATCACATGGACGGGCCGCGTGCGCGATTCGGTTTACTTCAGCATCCTGGATACAGAGTGGCCGGAGGTGAAACTTAAGTTAGAAAGGAAGTATCTATAACACGCCATAAGCGTTGGTTCATGGTAGCTTCCGAAGCATTTCCTAGCCACGCTCGAAGTTCATCTTTAACGAAGGAGTAAATGTCGCCATCCTTTGTTACGAAGAGCACCACGTCAACGCCGTTGAGAGACTCCATGTAATTGTCTTGACCTTCAAGCTTATCCTTTTCCAATCGATTTACTACGTACTGATAGTCTTGTTCCCCTAAGAAAATCGCCTGATGGAACCAATTGCTGACACATATAAACATCGTCACTGTACATTGCAAGTTCTTCGCAGTTACCGCAAGTTGCTGCCTCGCATGTCCGATGTTTTCTAGCACTTTCTCATACACTTGGTCCGCGAAAAAACAGTCTTTTTTAGGCACGCTTGCTTTGGTAATGGCTTTAACTTCACAACACACTTTACGACCATTTTTTTCACAACTAATATCTGCACCAGGCGGCTTCAGTAGGGTTATATTTAAAAACCCTTGTGATCGTAAAGCTTCAACAGCTCTGAGAACCGCGATTCCACTTTCGAGGTTTCCGGGGTCGGCTTTGCCAAAATTAAATTCCGGCCTACTCTTCAATTTTTCCTTGGAGAACTGCAGGGTATCTAGAGCGCGCTGGAAAATACTCTCATACCGATCAAAAACAGCGGAGCCTTCGTCGGGTGGAAAATTTTCTTGATCTTGCCGTTGGGTCAAATACTCCGACAAAAAATAATGACACAAAGGATGAGAATCTGGGTTCTCCACAATCATTTTGTAAATTATAGCAAATTCGTTTTTTGTTCGCTATTGTGCTGCCTGGATGAATCGGTTGCTAGTTATTCACGAAGCATTGTCTCATTGAAGGAATCCGACGGCTGAAACTACACCTACGGAAGCCGACGATACTGATTTGTCGATAAGTTTATCTTTGATGTCCCGTCGAATTGTTTCGAGTTCATCGACAGTCATGCCCACCGGAGTAACAGACGAGATACGATGAGGATTGTCGAATTCAATCATTAGAAGCTTCGACTTGTCCGATTTGAACATCACAAGACAATTTTCTGTTAACCGGTGCGTCTGAAAATGGCTAATAACAATTCCATACCACTCAGAGTGATCCACTTGATTTAGAAAGAAGAAATCATCATTCAGTAATTGAGCAGATTGAGTGATCCCCATCGGAGTCTCCTTAGTTATGTATGCCGTCAAAAGCTCTTTAATTATATTCGCTTTTTGTTCGCTTTTGTGATATTTAATTTCTTAGTCATGCCCGCCTCGCTGCCAGCTTTTTCCGAGGGCCAATACCCTACCGTGGGATGGCTCTTCCTCGACTTGAACTCCTATTTCGCTTCGATTGAGCAGCAGGACCGGCCCGAATTGCGCGGTCGGCCAGTAGGCGTAGTGGCAGTGGATACAGATTCCACCTGCTGCCTGGCGGCAAGTTACGAAGCAAAGGCTTATGGAGTGAGAACTGGAACCATGGTGAAAGATGCCAAGGCCTTGTG
>JBAPOI010001085.1:0-2407 GCA_049279555.1 Candidatus Sulfotelmatobacter sp. | reverse complement strand
CGATACCGCGACGTTCAGCGCCATCCATTTCAAGGATTCGTCGAACGCGGACTCGGTAGATAGGCTTACCAGCCATTAGCTGCAGTTTCCAGTACTTGATCGCTTGATCCAATTTCATGAATTCACGGTACCACAAAAGGGCACGGGAAGCTGGTAAACGCCCCAGCGGTCACTGAACTTCGGGTTGGTCAGCTACTTGGATTTGAGGGATGCGTGACATTCTGAGTGGATACCAATCGCAACATCGTGAATTGCCCCGAAGTCTGTGAGAGTGTGCCTGCTGTAGTCTCTGGACTGGTACCAGGAAACGCCGATCACAACGCCCATTATCACGCTGGGACGCGCCCGCGAAATTCCAGTTGCGATGCAGACTTCCCACTACTAATAGCAGCAAGTCTGGCACCACTTCCGCGCGGCCGACAAGTTCCTGGAAGTAGGTCCGTGTGCAAAACTGTCATACCTTCCAGCGTGGAGACAGCTCAAAAAGGATCCTATACCTGCGCCCCGGTTTAGCACCCATCACGCTGAAGTAAATCTTGTTCCCTCGTATTTGAGGTGGGGGGACATTTTCTGTCTCCGGCGAAGGGATGCACCGCGCATTGTACAGCTGCCATGAGTCGTGGAACGTAAGTACCAAGGTGAACTTTGGGTAAGGCCTTCTCGGATATCAGTCGAACCAGTTTTCTCCCGGATGGCTGTATACATGAGACACGGAATAGCCCCAGCGAATCCGGACGTGCTCGTTTGCTCCCAGTGGTATGGGAAAAGGTGTGCGTAAATACCCAACACGATCGTCGTTACTCCATGGCAATAACGACAGTGATCGCAATGGTGCGCGACCGATTTGTGACCAGCAATCCGTCACCGTGTCAGTGCAACTTGCGTGACAATGCTCGCAATATGATTTTGGCATTCTGAAGTGGCCCACTTCGGCAGTTTGTTTTGGCCCACCCCTGGACACAGCAAACTTCTACTCTGGATTTGAGCGTGAGCTTGGATCTGGAGGCTGGGGTTGGACTGGAGAGCCAAGGTGGAGCTATTCGAGCAGATTCGGTTGGAGTACGAGTTCGGGGTAGGCACGATTCAGGGTGTGGCGCGCAAACTGCGGGTGCATCGGCGGGTGGTGCGGGAAGCGATCCAGAGCGCGATACCAGCACGGCGGAAGAAGACCGAGCGGCCACATGTGAAGATGGCTGCGGCTGCGGAGTTCATCGACGCGATTCTGGAAGCCGATCGCAAGGCCCCGCGGAAGCAGCGCCACACGGCGAAACGCATCTGGGACCGCATTCGCAAAGAGGTGCCGGGATGTACGGCGGCCGAGCGCACGGTGCGGCTTTATGTGGAGCAGCGGAAAGAGGCGCTGGGGTTGGCCCGTCGCGAAACTTTTGTGCCGCAGAGCTACGACTGGGGCGTCGAGGCGCAAGTCGATTGGTATGAAGCCTATGCCGATCTGGATGGCGAACGGATAAAGCTCCAGGTGTTCGAGATGCGCTCGATGGCCAGCGGGGCGGCTTATCATCGCGCCTATCTGCGAGCCACGCAGCAGGCGTTTCTGGAAGCGCACGAGTTGGCGTTCCACTACTTTGGCGGGGTTTTCCGCCGTCTCCGCTACGACAACCTTTCCAGTGCGGTGAAGAAGATCCTTCGCGGTTATGAACGCGAACTGACGGCTCGCTTCATCGCCTTCCGATCGCACTGGCAGTATCAAGCCGATTTCTGCACGCCCGGCGAAGGCCACGAAAAGGGCGGCGTAGAAGGCGAAGGCGGCTACTTCCGGCGCAACCACTGGGTTCCCATACCGGCAGCCCGCGATCTGGCGGAACTGAACGCCAAGCTGCTGGCTGACTGCCGTCACGATGAGAGCCGGATCATAGCGGGCCGCACCGAGAGTGTGGGCGCGTTGTTACTCACCGAGAAGCAACATCTGCGACCGCTCCCGGTGGAGAACTTCGAGTTGGCCGAGGTTAGCTTTCCGAAGGTTGATCAGGCGGGATGTGCCAAGGTGCTAACGAACTTCTACTCGGTGCCGCTGAAGCCAGGCTCGCTGGTTGAGGCCCGCGCCTATTCGAGCGTGGTTGAGTTCCGGCAGAACGGCGTGCCCGTGGCGCAGCACGAGCGCAGTTACAAGCGCTCGCAGCAGATCCTCGATCTCGAACACTACCTCGAAGTGCTCGAACGAAAGCCCGGAGCATTGCGCGGCTCGAAGCCGTTGGCGCAGTGGCGGGCACAGGGCCGCTGGACGGATAGCTATGACCGGCTCTGGGAGTTAATGAACGAGACGCATGGCCGCCAGAGTGGAACGCGGTCCATGGTCGCGGTCATCCGCATGGGCCGCGAGTTTGGCTACGCAAAGCTGGCAACATCAGTCGCGCAAGCGTTGGTGCTGGGCTGCACGGATGAGGCTGCA
>JBAPOI010001084.1:0-4891 GCA_049279555.1 Candidatus Sulfotelmatobacter sp. | reverse complement strand
GTTGACGGAGAGTGAAGTCATCGCGCATTGCAAGACAAAACTGGGCGGCGTTAAATCTCCAAAGTCGGTGGATTTCATTAAGGAAATTCCCAAGACTCCTGCGGGAAAGTTCGATCGCAAAGAAATGCGGAAACCGTTTTGGCCAACTGCGGAGCGTGCGGTTCACTGATTAGGCAGGTAGCGGATCAAGCAGGTAGCGTCCGCCCAGGAGCATGTCATTCTTACCACGCTGAAAGTACCGAAAACCGGTGGGATCCCTACGACGAAAGCCAGCGTATTGCGCTGGCTCAAAGCTGAGGGCGATCCTGTGCAAGTGGGCGACGCAGTCGTGGAGTTGGAAACGGATAAAGTCAGTTACGAACTGGAGTCGCCCATCGCCGGTGTCCTGCTCAAAATTGTTGCGCGAGAAAGTTCGCAAGTGCCCGTTGGCGGGCCTCTGTGTCATATTGGCCAGCCGAGCGACAAGGTTCTTCAAGACTCCATTGGGGAGAAGGAGTAACGCATGGCGATTGAAAATGTTTTGGGTAAAGATAAATTGAAGTGGATTTACACACAGATGAGACGGATCCGCGAATTCGAAGAGCGCGTCAAGCGCACTTTTCTCGAACACCCCGGAGCGATGCGTGGCCACACTCATCTCGCCGACGGAGCCGAAGCCTCGATCGTGGGCGCTCTTGCCACCCGAAACTCCACCGACTTCGCCATGCCCACTTATCGTTGCCACGCTCAACCCATCGTGCTTGGCACGCCGCCCAATAAAATGATGGCGGAACTCTATGGCCGAAAAGACGGGCTGTGCAAGGGTTTTGGCGGGTCGATGCACCTCGCGGACCCGAAACATTATTTTCCCGGTACTTCGGGCATGGTCGGCCAGAGCATTGCGCACGCCGCAGGCGCCGCTTTGACGGCTCAAGTCAAGAACACGGGGCAGATCGTTTACTGCTTCTTCGGGGACGGCGCAAGCAAACAAGGGGCGTTCTTCGAGACTCTCAACCTCGCAGCGATCTGGAAGCTTCCCGTCGTGTTCATCCTGGAGAACAACGAGTATCAAGCGTACACGCAGGTGGGCCTGGAGGATGCGAACGCGCAAGCCGGCGATCCGCTCTCGCGTAAGGCGGCCGCATTCAGTATCCCGGGCGTAACGGTCAATGGCACGGATCCGCTGCTCGTGTACGACGAAGTTGCGAAAGCCGCGGAACGTGCCCGCGCCGGACACGGCCCAAGTCTGATTGAGTCGAAGTTCTACCGACTGAGCGCGCACGGCAACGCGATTACTGTGCCGCCGGTGCCTACCCAGTTTCCCGAGCACGAAGCGATTGGAGTCTACGGGAACAAAGCGGAGTATCGTGTGGCCAAAGAGAACGATCCGGTTCCGCGATTCCGCGCGAACTTGCTGAGCCAAAGCACCCTCACGGAAGCGGAGCTGCAAAACATCGACAACGACGCAAGTGCCGAGATGGATGCGGCAGTAGAGTTTGCACTCGCCAGTCCGCTGCCGGCACCGGAAGAAGCCACCAAATACGTTTTCGCCTAGGAGATTCTATGGCCAAGGAAATGATGTACGGAGAAGCGATGGCGACAGCCATCATCGAAGAAATGCAGCGCGATGCCGACGTCGTTTTCTACGGTCAGAACATGGCGATGACCGAACGCGACCCGATGTTGAAGATGTTTGGGAGAAACCGGGTTCGCATCGCGCCGATCTCTGAAACCGCAGAGATCGGCATCGCTGTGGGCGCGGCGCTTACGGGGTTGCGTCCCATCGTCGAACTCTGGATGAGCGAATTTATGCTGGTCGCCATGGATCAGGTGCTCAACGAAGCTCCGCGGCTGCGCTACATGTCGGGCGGGCAGGTGAAAGTTCCACTAGTGTTGAAAGCCGGCTACGGATTCGCGGCCGGGTGGGGAGGCCAGCACTCGAATTGCATTTATCACACGATGATGGGGATTCCCGGATTGAAAGTCGCGCTTCCATCGACGCCCGCCGATGCGAAAGGATTGCTGGCCTCCGCCATTCGCGACAACAACCCGGTTGTGTACCTCCATCATTACATGCTGACGCTTGACACTGGCGACGTGCCCGAGGGCGAACACCTCGTGCCGTTTGGCGTCGCCGACATCAAGCGTACCGGCAGCGATGTCTCGATTGTTGCCACAGGCTGGATGGTCAAAAAGACCCTGGCCGCGGCTGAGCAACTTGAGCGCGAGGGGATCAGCGCCGAAGTAATCGACCCGCGAACGCTGGCGCCTCTCGATGTGGCGACCATCATCAAGTCCGTCAAGAAAACCGGCAGGCTGGTGTTAGTCGATCAGGCTCCGCGGCAATCCTCGGCGGCTGCGGTGATCGCTGCGGAAGTTGCGGAGAAGGGCTTCGAGCATTTGCGTGCTCCGATCGTTATGGTCACGGCTCTCGATGCGTCGGTGCCGTACAGCGAGCCGATGGAAAGCTATCTTCTGCCCACTGAAGAAAAAATTGCCGACGTGGTTCGCTCGGTTGTGCCGGAGCGCATTCGCGCGCGGGCGTAGTTACGGCGAAGCCTTCATTCCAACGGTAGGCCGACGTAGTTTTCCGCGAGAGTCTTGGCTGCTGCGCGAGAACTGGTGACATAATCCAGTTCAGCCAGTTGGCGGCGCTGGTCGAAGGGATTCTCATCCGGAAAACGGTGCAGCATTGAAGTCATCCACCAGGAAAAGCGTTGCACCTTCCAGACACGCCGCAAGCAAGTGCCGGAATAGCTGTCGAGCAAGTCACGGTTGCCTGTGTCATAAAAGTGTTTGAGGGCGCGCGCGAGTATCCGAACGTCGGAAACCGCGAGATTCAACCCCTTGGCCCCAGTCGGCGGAACAATGTGTGCGGAGTCTCCGGCCAGGAACAGGCTGCCGAATTGCATGGGCTCAACCACAAAGCTACGCATGCCGGTTACGCCTTTTTGCAAAACTGGACCTTCGGTGAGCTTCCATCCATCCGAGGCCAGGCGAATCTGAAGTTCAGTCCAAATTTTTTCGTCGCTCCACAGATCGAGGTTCTCGTCCGGTTTGCATTGCAGATACAGCCGACCGATTTTCGGCGTGCGCATGCTTAGCAGAGCGAAGCCGCGATCGTGATACGCATAAACCAGTTCATGCGACGAAGGCGGCGCTTCAGCCAGAATGCCGAGCCATCCGAAGGGATATTCACGCTCATAGTGAGTGAGCGCGCCTGAGGGAATGCTGGGCCGGCAGATTCCATGAAAACCGTCGCAGCCCGCAATAAAGTCGCATGTCAGCTCAAAGTCGCCTCCATCCTTCTTGTATCGAATCTTCGGTTTGAGGCCATCAAAGCCGTGCACGCTGACGTCTTCCACCTCGAACAAGACTTGGCCGCCTGTGGCGATGCGCGCGTTGTTCAGGTCCTTCAGAACCTCGTGCTGCGCGTAAATCATGATTCCCTTCCCATCAGTCAGTTCCTGAAAATCAATGCGGTGACCGCGGCCTCCGAAGCGTAGCTCGATTCCATAGTGAACCAGGCCTTCCGCTTTCATCCTTCCGCCAACACCCATTTGTGTGAGCAGATCGACGGTTCCTTGCTCCAACACGCCCGCGCGAACGCGCTGTTCCGAATATTGGCGGCTGCGATTTTCGATTACGACGGAGTCAATCCCCTGGAGATACAAAAGATGAGAAAGCACAAGGCCGGCAGGCCCTGCCCCTACAATCCCGATTTGAGTTCGCGATGAAATTGGCACTGAATGAACGTCCGCCCGATCAGTACATTGCAATTGCTAGAAGCTATTTAGAACGGATAATGCCGCGGCGTCGTCTGGATCGTAATCCACCGTAGTTCGGTAAATTCGGCGACTGCGGCCTTTCCGCCAAAGCGGCCATAGCCGCTTCCCTTTACCCCTCCGAAGGGCATTTGTGCTTCGTCGTGCACCGTCGGTCCGTTCACGTGGCACATTCCTGAGTCAATGCGCTTGGCGACTTCTACGGCGCGGGCAATGTCGCGGCCGAACACGGCTGCGGAAAGGCCGTACTCGGTGTCGTTGGACAGGGTGATTGCTTCCTGCACTGTCTTGAAGCGAGTGATCGAAACCGACGGACCAAAAGACTCTTCACGAAATATCTGCATTTTGGGAGTAACGTGATCGACAACCACCGCCGGCATGATGGTGCCTTGCGCGTCTCCGTTCAGTAAAACTTTTGCGCCCTTGGAAACGGCATCATTAACCAGAGCTTGCACTCGATCCACCGTAGGCGTACCCACAACGGCACCAAGCACGACCTCACCTTTGCGAGGATCGCCGCAGGGCAGTGTCTTCACCCTCGCCACGAATTTCTGCGCGAAAGCATCCGCCACTTTTTCATCAACGATGATGCGTTCCGTGGACATGCAAATCTGTCCCTGGTTCATGAATGCCCCAAACGCGGCTGCGTTTACCGCAGCATCGAGGTCGGCGTCATCAAGAATGATGAGCGGAGCCTTGCCTCCGAGTTCGAGAAGGATCGGCTTCAGATGCCGGGCAGCAGAGACCGCGAGAATCTTGCCGACGCGAGTCGATCCCGTAAAGTTAATCCTGCGCACGGCGCGGTGGGCGATCAAAGTTTCGACGATGGTTGAAGCGCTGGCGGCATCGTGGGTCAGAACGTTTACAACTCCATGATCCAGCCCAGCTTCGCGCAGACAGGTTCCAATCAGGCGATGGGTCGCGGGACAAATTTCTGACGCCTTCAACACCACGGTATTGCCGCAGGCGAGGGGCACTGCTATCGCGCGCACTCCCAGAATGACGGGCGCGTTCCATGGCGCAATTCCAAGAACAACACCTACCGGCTGACGAATCGAGAACGCCAGGCTGCCGGGGATCTCCGATGGGATGACCTCGCCTGAAACCTGCGTAGTCATCGAGGCGGC
>JBAPOI010001083.1:0-33859 GCA_049279555.1 Candidatus Sulfotelmatobacter sp. | reverse complement strand
CTTGGAGGCGTTGGGTCCGACTGTAAGTGCTTTACTGCGAGTGAGGGCGGCGAGAATGATTCATTTGCTAAACCGTTGTACGGGCTAACACCTGTACCGAGGGTTCGAATCCCTCCCTCTCCGCCACGCAGTCTCAACTGCAGGAGAATTCCGCTCGCTCTGCGCCGAAATACGCGAATAATGCCCATATTTCGCGATTATTCCCAGGCAAACCGGACCTCAGAGAACGGACTGCTCGTCGGCAAAGGGGTGACCGTCCCGCCTTTTCTCCGGAGGGCACCTGTGCAGTCCGGTTTCAATAAGGGCTTAGGCGAATGCAATACGATCTCAAGTCTGGGATTCGGCCACAGCAGGTTGACTTTTGTTGGCTCGTTTGAAAATCGGCTCCACGCTTCCCATAAGGTCGTTTCTGAACAGTTTGCGAATAGCGACCCCTATCCGTGTACGGCTCGCAGTTATCGCAAGCGAAGAGTTAGGCACGAATAAATTTGCACAGAAATGGGAACCTTGCGCTAAAACTGCGAAAGTACTTGGCGGGTGATGGATTGCTTGGTTCGCGGCCAGTCGCTGGTTTGCCTTCTTCCCAACGAACACCAGCCTCACTAACCCTGGGAGAAGAGCGGTCAGGACGTGGTTCACAGTAATTTCAATTTCATTCGTCTTCGCCTCTGACTGTGTGTATCTCGTCCGGGCTGGTGCTGGGCAGAAACTCGCTGTTCGGGTTGGGGGTGAAGGTCGCCGTCACGTTATGTTTCCCAGGCTTCAAGCTTGACGTCTTCCAGATTGCCTGGCCCCTCGAGTCGAGAGGGAACGGTTGACCCTCGTTGTGGCCGTCGAGCGTGAATTGAACCATTCCGGTCGGGACGCCGTTGCCGGCCACCACGGTAGCGGTGAATCTCACTGGCTCATCGACCTCGGTGGGATCCTTGTGGTCGTACACCGTCGTTGTAGTTGCCGGGCCGATCTGGATCCTCTGGCTGGCCATGTAGGTCTGCACGAAGTCGAGATTGCCGGTGACCATTACGTCAAATACGCAGTCATTGTGCAGGTTGTCGTTGGTGATTGCGTGACAAGCTCGTTGTGCGACACGTTGGCTGACGGACTCCACGGGTTTGGTTCCTTCGATCCTGCATGGCGGTTGCTCCAGCGGCCAGCTGCGCATTGTAAACGTGTCGGTTGATGTGCCCGGCGCGTAGTCAAACAAGCTGTTTTTTGCGGTTACGCGCCATGCATCGGCAAACTTCTGGTAAAGAGCGATGTAGCGGTCATGTAACGAGCCGGGCATTGGCCCCATCGAGGTGCCATTCGGGAGTGCGGGCAACCAACTGGCCTGCGGAATCGCGCCTAAAATCCCGGCCAAGGCTGGAGTATGAGATACGTCCACGTTGAGATACCACTTGCTTTGAGAAGCCCACCAGGTCGGCGTCAGAAACAACGCGGTTTCGTCCGGGAAATCAATTTCAATTCCGCCTGATGCTGAGGTCTTGGCGATGCGACCGCCGTCCCCAAGATTGAGCCCTGTTGCGCCAAGTGTCTTAAGCTCTCCATCCACGCGGAGCTGCAGACCGCTCGGATCGGGCACGCCGTTGAGATTCGGTTCATAGGTGACCCGGTGTTTGCCCACGCGGGCTGCTGCGGCGGTATTGAGGCTCACGCAGGTGGCGAGCCCGTCATGGCTATCCGGTCCCGGATCAAAGGTGGTGGCGATGGGGGTCTGGCGAGTCTGAATTTCCATCCCATCCGTGTCGCGCAAGGTGACAAACTCGCCCGCGCCCTGGAAGTCGTAGTGGGTCCCATCGACAGTGATTAAGTGTGGGTCACCGTCGGTTTGTCCGTTGTTAAGCGCTCCCCAATGCAGCAACTCGTTGGGTGAGCCCGGCCCGAGACTAGTTATACCGGGCCAGCCTGGCGTGCCCGGAAAGACGTCGTCCGCGGCGTGAATCGCGGCCCATACCTCTGCCGGTGTTGCCATAGGGTGAGTTTGCAGATAGCGAGCCGCCACGCCCGAAACATGTGGAGCCGCCTCCGACGAGCCGGAGGTAGTGTTCGTAGCCGTGTCGCTGGTGTCCCAATCCGACGTAATATTCATGCCGGGGGCGAAGAGTTTCACGCAGGTACCGAAATTCGTGGCCGGATCGGTTATGTCAGTAGTGGGATCGGTCGTGCCGACCGTGATGGCCGTCGCCACATCGGCCGGCGAGTAGTTGCAGGCGTCGTCAGTTTGGTTCCCTGCAGCTACTACGTAGGTTATACCCGACGCGATGGAGCTTGTCACTGCCGTGTCCAGCGTTGGCGTTTGGGCAGTGCCAACGCTTGCGTTGGCGACGGCAGGTTGGACCGCATTCGCCGTAACCCAATCCACGCCCATAACAATCGCGCCAAGCGATCCGCCGCCCATGCAGTCGAGTACCCGTACAGGATGAAGGTTAACCTGTTTTGCAACACCGTAGACTTGCCCGCCGATTACCCCCGCGACATGCGTACCGTGTCCGTCACAGTCGGTGGTTCCATTGCCGTCGCCGACAAAGTCTTGCCCTCCGGAAACCCTGCCTCCGAAGTCTACGTGCGTGCTCAGGATGCCCGAGTCGATGACGTACACATTCACGTTTAGGCCGGTATCGTTGTAGGTGTAGAGGCCGTTCAGCGGCAGGAGCCGCTGGTCGATGCGATCCAGACCTGAGGGTGCCATCGTCTGGATCGTTTGTTTCGATACAATCCGGTCAGCTTCAATCCACGCCACGCCCGGCATCGCGCGAACCGCTTCCAACGCTCGCGGTGGCAATTTAGCATTAAACCCGATTAACGCCGAACTGTAGGTGAATAGGATCGTGCCATCAAGTTTCTCGACCGCCCTCTCTGCGGCCAAGAGAGCCTGTCGGGCAGAGCCTGCTTTGGAAGCCACTCGCGCGGTCTCTGGCTTGAAGACAACGATGTACTGCCCCGGGATCACTTTCGGCGCGTGCTCGTTGATCACTGAAAGTAACTGGGGTGAAGCGGGGAGGGCGTCTACAACTCTCGTCCCTGCCAGCACACTCGCCAGTAAGCATGCACAAGCAAAAAAGTAATTGATGGCCCGTTTGTTTTTCATCACATCTCCGGGTTTCAGCATTTTCGCTTCCGGTACCAATAGCCTCGAGCCAAGACATTGTCCACGATCTGACCCTTTGTTCGTCCTAATGTAGTGGCAATGTATGTCGAATCGTTACAGATACACCTGACATTTTCTGAGCCTCTCGATTCTGAGCGCCAATAGTTTCTGTATAGGTTTACTGGCGGGTGTGCTGACGGAAGTTAGAGTAGTAGACGCCCTCCCCGCTTCACCCACGCCAATGGAGTGCTCCATGTAAAGATAAATAAATGGGAATCTTTAGAGATTCCCTGCGGATAGATTTTTCGCTTTCGGACTGTGCGGTAGGCAGGCAGTCACCTGCGAACCCCATCAGGCTACCTGGAGGACCTCGCAACGTGACCATTCTTGCCACAGAATCGCCTTGTATTCGCCGTTCACGTACGAATAGATGGCGAATCGAAACCGGACTGATTGCCCAGTTCTGATGTCTAGTTTCGAGTGAAATTCTCTGGTAGGGTTTTGCTATCTGCAACTTGCGGACACGTCGAGCTTTAGCGCGACAAAACCGTACCGAGAGTTCGAATCTCTCTTCCTCCGCCACGCAGTCTGAACTGCAGAGGATTTCCGCTCGCTCTGCGCTGAAATATGCGAATAATGCCTGCATTCCGCGACTACTGACAGGCAAACCGGACCACAGAGAACGCACTGCTCGTCGGCGAAGGGGTCACCGTCCCGCCTTTTCTCCGGAGGCCACATACGTAGTCCGGTTTCAATAAGGGCAGCAGGCGAATGCAATGCGATCTCGAGGCCGGGGATCTGGGCAAAGCGGTTGACTTTTGTGGCGTGTTTGGAAAACCGAGTTCGTCGTTCCCAGAAGCCCATTTTCTGGGGAGTTAGTCCTTGGCTAAAGCGTGGGCACCCCATAGCAGCGATCTAACGCATATCGGTTGCAGAACTAATCAAATAACTGCCCCATCTGCTCGACAGATACGCGATGATTGCCATCCGTAAATCCAAAGCCCTGCGAGTCCACAAGGGCGAAAAATTTACGACTTGCGTTGTCGTAACTGATAGTGTTTGTCCCTTCGTGAAAGTTGGCTTGTATTAGCCGTGGATGGTTGCCGTACTTAACGTCGGCTACGATCTGTGTGTTCGGAGTGTCGCGAAGAGTCATTGCCTGAGATTGACTGTCTCGATTGACTTGTTCGCACAAAGACTTCACCCATGCCCGTAGCTGCTGCCACTGTTCGGGAGCGTGCGCTTTAATCGCCTCAGCTTCCAGCACTCGCCGCTTATTCTCTAGTTCGGCCTTTCCGTTTTCACCCTTTAAGAAGTTTGTGAACTTGTTGACAAAAGCTTCATCTGGCATAGAAATTCCTCCGGTCAAATGATAGCTCCTTTGGGTGCCTGCTCCCCATCCCACGCGGAACCTTACGGAGCCGCAAAAATCTAATTGCACGCCTATGCCCCGTTATTTAAGACAGTGCCCCAGGAGTCGGGATTCCCGTACTGTTGAATCTGATTTAGATCAGCAGTTATAGCGGTGTTGAGAGCAGAAATCGGGCACTCACCACTGACATCTCGTCTGTGATCTTGCTGTCGGTCGTGGTCGATAAAATTGAACTGATACGAAACCCTGTTCTTTGGATCTTTTTAGATGGCATTAAGGGCGGAAGTGCGGCAGGTGGAGAAGCGATCGAACGCTCAAAATTGCATATCGCGGGTGCCGATTCGGACCGAACGGCCCCCTCGTCGAAAAATTGACAAAATCCCTCTTGGAGAATCTGCCGAGACGGAGTATGTTGACCGGCAATGCGGTTTTTTTCAAATCGAGGCTGCATGTGCTCGCAAGCTTGGGAGCCATTTAGATTCGCGGAGCAATGATCCGATAAAGTGATCGGATAAGTTGTTCCGGGAACCGTCTTGTAGTAGATACATGATGCCTCGGAGTCCATGAGGAAGCCAGCCATGAAGTTGCTTTTTCGCCTCCTGACCCTGGCACTGGTTTGTGTAGTCACCTGTTGCGACTTCTCGGCAATCGCGGGCCCAATCGATCCAGCCTCAGAACCCCATGGAGTTGTGGCCTTGTCTTCGGATGAATCTGCTTCATCGTCCTCCGAATTTCCGATTCCGGGTCCGTTACGCTCATTTCTGCGGATGGCGGGAATTAGCCGGCAGATCTCACCCGACGACGTTCTCCCATTGTTGGCCTGGAACGTGTCCACACTCGGCTATCAGGGCTCCGATCATCCGACGGAATACTTGATACTGCTTACTCGCTATGTAACACAGGCGAGGGAGTTGGCAAATTTAGTGGGCAGCGGCGGAGTTATTCGAGTCGATTGCAGCAATGCGACGCCGCTTCTGCACATCCTCGGCTACCGCATGGTATCGAGCTGTGGACGGCCTGACAACTCGCTACTGACGGCCAATGCCGAACGAGCTTTCCTTACGATCGATTCAGGGTTCCCTCTCACGGACCTTGAGCAGACGCTGCAGGGAGGCAAGCCTTTCGAGTACTCGTTCACTTCTACCAGTGTGCCGGTGCTTTTCGGGGAGCGTGAGTGGATCGGCATTGGCAACAAGAGGAATCGCAGGGAAGACAGCAAGGAGCTGTTGGACGCGATTTTGAGCGATCATTCGCTCGCCCGCCTGTATTGGGCAATGTCCAAGATGGATCTGGAAACTAGGTTTTTCCTTCACCGCACTCTTGGAATTCGAAAGCTGTTTCAGTTCGGCGCCGAGCTTGATTTCTACGGCAGCCACATTTGCGTCCGCCGTGGACGTGTCCTGGTTCCGGGCGGAGTGGAAGCAGAGTCAGCGTGGGAAGACTTGGCAGGCGCAAGCCCGGGATCCCCCACCGAGTTCATTTCCCAATTGCTTTCGAAAGACAGGGGATGGCTGGCCGCCTACTATGACGTGCTTTCCAGCGTGAGTCGCGGACAACAGGAATATTTCGTTAAAGCACATCGGCTGCAGCGGTTTTATGCTGCAATGCGCCCTCCAACTCCATCCACGAGTGCGACAACCGGCGTATTCAGACCAGCGCCGTGGTTATTGCTTTTGGCGAGTCAAGTTCGGTGGGATCCAAAGGGAAACCCATTGGTTCCCGGGAATATCGAGGTGTGGCGAGAAGTCCTTGCGCGCTGGAAAAACTCCTCTCGCCGCATGCGAGAACTGGACAAGCACTCCTTCAGAAATCCCGATGACTTATTGGAATATCTGTTTGCTATCTCTCGCGAAAGTACCGACTACGGGCCTCTGCAGGCTTACCTGGCTCTAAGCGCACTCGACAGCAGGCGATCCTCCGGCCAGGAATTGAAGCCCGAAACCGTGCGTTTGATGTGCCTCAAGTTCGCTGGTTTCAGCGACCCATACAGGATCTTCACTGAATTTCCGCAGTTGAGCGATACCTCTATCGTGCTCTTCCTGGAGATTGCCGAACGTTCGGAGAAGATTCCTGAACCAGCGCGGGGCGACGCTCTCGGTCTCATTCAAGCGAATGTAGGAATCTGGCAAATTCTGGCGCGCCAGGGTCAGATTCCAACGCTCCAGCTGGATGAAACCTGGCGAAGAGTGCTCAAACCGTTTGCCGAAGTTCGATCGGAAGGTCAAGTATATGATGCGGGACGACTCTCCCTGGCGCAGTGGTTCCACGCGGTCACCGGGAGCCCGTCTATATCGCAAGATGAAATTGTTGAACTGCTGGCCGGTCCTCCGCAGAGCACAGCCGAGGGCAAAAAGATTCATCGCGAATTGGCTGACAAGATTCGATCTGTCCTGGATGGTCAGCGCTTAGTCTCTCTCGACACGCTGATCCCGTTGGGCGACGCATTAAAACAAAAGGCTGATGGCGCTAAACCAGAGGAGTATCTGGTTCACATGGCGGGCGAACTCCACGAGTTCCAGATGCCTCAGCCGATCTTTACATCCAGTGAAAGAACGCAATGGGCGCCCACCTTCTATAGCACCCATCACACCGATTTGGAGATGCGAAGCAACGTGAGAGCGGCGCTTCTCTCCACTAAATCTTCGCACGGACAACTCGAACAAGTCCGCAGTCAGCTTACTCCATTTCTGAGAGATATTCTTGTAGGTTTAAATTATGCCTACTACGAACCGCCGGGAGCGCAAACGCTTCACAATAATCCGCTTTTTGTTCGTTCTCACGATTTCTCCGGCGAAACAGTGGAGGGTATAAAAGGGCTCTGGCAGATGCCGCAACTGTTTGGCGCGGGCTATTCTGCCGGCGGTGGCGCTCATTTTGTAGGCTCTCTTGCCGACCTTCCCTATGCGCTAGCCGAACTCGAGCAGGACTTCATCGCTCCAAGAAACGTGCAAGCTCTCATATGGCAAGAATTCGTGCCCAGTCTTTTGACCAGCGCGGTTCTGCCACGCTGGTGGAACATCAGTCCAGCTGAACTGCACGCAGTCACACTCTATCAGCGGACCGGCGAAGAACTCCTAACCGCGGCTGGAAAAGACGAGAAACTGCGAACCAACGTGATGGCCATTCTGTCTGACCGTGTCCTTCCACGGAGGTCGGAGCAGATCGAGCAGGGCCTGCGTGCGGGACAGGCATCAGCGATTCTTACGTACATGACCCCGGCCGACACCTTTTACTTGACCGTGGAATTCGAACGCAGGTATCCGAAAGAAACCGACTCTTGGGGAGTAGCTGGTCAAGAGTTGCAAAGTCTCCGCCGTCAGCATCCGCAAGAAGTGAACTGGAACCGGCTATCGCAGGATTTTGGCATACCGCACCCTGCAATGAGCCATACCTATGCTCGCGAGTTGCTCAACGTTCCTCCATTGCCTGCATTTTCAGGTTTTGCCAGCCGCCTGCTGGCCGAAACGTGGGATTCTTCGAACCTTTATTGGGCTCGCTTGGCGGATGAAATGGGTTATCCCTCGGTCGCACTGAATCGGTTGGTTCCCGAGTTGACCCGGCAAATGATCGAAAAAATCTTCGCTACCGACTTGGAGGATTGGCCGGCAGTTCTTCGCGCTTTGCGCGAAACAGGCGAAGATTTTCGGAAGCGAAAAATCGATTCATCGACCGGCATAACTGACCCTGAGCGGAAGTAACGGAGGCCAGAGAACATGTCCTACAAATCGTTCCTCTCATTTTTTGTTCTTCTCGGATTATTCTCCGTGGATGCAAACAGAATTGAAGGGCAGGATGGCTCGGCCCTGCGGGTTGTCGTCAACA
Organism: Candidatus Sulfotelmatobacter sp.; assembly: GCA_049279555.1. GTDB lineage: Bacteria > Acidobacteriota > Terriglobia > Terriglobales > Acidobacteriaceae > Sulfotelmatobacter. Next base: position 25,577 of record JBAPOI010001083.1, on the reverse strand, counting down.
TGGTGCAACTAAATGTTGCCGTCACCGACAAAAACGGAAATTACATCACAGGACTTCGTCCCGAGGACTTTGCAATCACGGAAGATGGAATCACCGAAAAGCTTGCGGCCTTTGCCCAGGGAGATGCGCCGGCACGCAGTCTACTGGAATCGCCGAACGGTCAGATCGAAAATGCCTCGGATTACAGCACGGATCGTGCGGCTGACCAGCCTCAACCGTTTTCGTCATTGGTTGCCGGTTCGGATGTTTTTATTTTGTTCGATACCAGCAACTACATGTATCGCGACTTTGTGTTCGCTGAGGACTCGATCGCTCAATTTGTTCGCTCTCTCGAAACCGCCGACAAGATCGCCTTCTATTCCTATAGCAGGGACCTCTCACGAGCTGTACCCCTAACCTCCGACCGTGTGGAGGTTTTGCGCGGGGTTCGTTCCACAGTGGCTGGAGATTCTGCGGCTCTTTACAACGCTCTCCTGCTGACGGTAAGAGATGCTGCACAGTACACCGGCAGAAGAATGATCGTCGTGTTCTCTAATGGTCCCGATAACTCCAGCGTAGTGCCGCCCGAGGACGTTGCTGAACTCGCTCAGTCCGTGGGAGTTTCTGTCTATATGATCAGCACTCAGGAAGCGAAGTTGGAGCCGATTTCTACCGCCGTCTTTGAGCGCATGACTGCGGCCACGGGAGGCAAAGCTTATTTTGCCAAGAGCTGGAAAGATGAGAAGAGCGCGTTCGCTTCCATCCGGGACGATCTCGCGCATTTGTATTCGCTCGCCTATTATCCCAAGGCAAATCCGAACACCGCCTGGCGTGCGATCACAGTAAAGCTTGTAGGTGATAAAGCGGACAAATACAAAGTACGCACTCGCAACGGATACCGTTTGCAGACCACCAGGTTTTCTTCTAGTGTTAGGGCTGCAGGCACCAAGCCCTAGTGAACGGGGAGCAGGACACATGGAGACATGCATTCCCAGACGAAGGCACATCTGGGCAGGGCCTTCGCTGTGTTTCTTTGCCGTATTCGCTTTCGTGCGAGGCTGACCTGCCTCGATTTTCTGACCATATAGAAGTGAGGATCTCAACGTTCGGCGAACTCGTTGGCCGTGTGATAGCCCAGAGTGCTGTGGGGTCGCTCGCCGTTATATTAACTCGCGCCAACGCGATACTTTCCTAGCGTCGGCCCGGTTCCGAAACAGGGAACCCATAAAGACGTTTCGTTAGAAAAGTGCATAACAGACGAACGCTGCCTCACAGGGCATGAACAGTGCCTGGTCAGGCGTAAGAAGCCGAAGAGCGATTCAGCGCCTTCCCAACCCGACTCAACCACGGGACTCGTCGCCTGATCAAACAGCAACAGCGGCGGCATCAGAAGCCAATGGCGTGAGTCGTGGTAGCTGCGTCTGGCCTTCCGAATTTCCACTGCCGACCGTTCACTCGTCGCACGCAATTGGCGATAAGTCGTCAATTTCACTCACTGAGAAGTTGCCGAATGCTGGCAAACCGGAGATGGTTATGAGCCATAAGTCGGCTCCGGGGAAATTGCCACGTCCTTATACATGCGCGGTCCGGTTTCAAGGAAGATACTAGGCGAATGCAATGCGATCACAAGCCGTGGAATCCGGCCTTAATGAGTTGTCAGGACCTTGCAAGACGAGATCGTGTTTACCAAACTCCGGCCAAAACTTCCTGCCGCCGACTTGCATTTCCGGCAATCCTCGCTCAATTGAGGATCTTGAACTGGCCCTGAAACGCGGGGAACGCATTGCCATAAATCGTGACGGTGTAGGTTCCTGCGGCATACTTGCCCGCTTGCAGATTAAACAGGTAGTCATGGGCGCCGTAGTCCAGCATAAAAGCGTCGGTTTTCGAAAAAACAGTTTTCTGTGTCGGATTGCCGTGGGCATCGGCGGTCATTACTACCACGATGCTGACCTCCGCGTCAGTGACCGGCTTTCCGGTGGCGATCGAGGTCAGGCGAATCGCGATCGGGATGGTCTGCCCGTGGGAATAGGTCTTCGGGAAGATCGGATAAAGAATCTGGAACTTGGCTAAGCCTTGAGGATTGTTGGCTCCGATACTCACTGCGACAAATTCGGAGAAACCCGTCGTTTTGCCCTTCACCGTTGGATCAGAAAATCCGCTGAATATGTTGGTCCAGTCATTTTCGCCAATGGGCGTGGTGAGATAGCCGGGATTGATAATGCCTTGCAACGTGGCGAAACTGGTTTGCACCGCGATGGTGGGTTGCGCCTCACCAGGGCATGAGATCGGGTTGCCGCCTCGCGAACACGTCACTTGGTCATCCACGCAGTTGCCGCCAGCACCCGAGTAGACGATGCAGGTAGCGTTGGCAAATTGAGTGCCGGCCACGCGTAGCTGGAATTGGGCTTGGGTAAGCTGCACGGAGTTCACTGTCATATCTATATTTGAGAAATGCGCGCCGGAAGGGTATTGCACCTGGTAGGTATTAGTTCCGAAGTTAAAAACGTTGGGCTGGGTGGGGCTTAGTGGCTGAGTGATTTGTTGTGAGGTGGGAGCAGCCGCGGCGATTGCGACATCAATCGGGCCCGAACCAACTCCAACTGTCCCCGTAACTGTGTTGCTCGCGGTCGCGATTACGGAAACATTGTTGGCACCGAGGTTGGTGACGTAGGCGGAAGATCCATCCGAACTGAGCGCGACATGCACTGGGTTGCTGAAGCCTGCCACGGTGGCTATCACGCTGCTGGTTGCGGTATCGATGACGGACACGGTATTGGAAGCGCTATTCACCACATAGGCCAAGCTGCTATCTGGAGTGAAGGTGGCGCCGAATGGACTAATCCCAACCGGGATCGTGGCTGTCACAGTGTTCGTGGCTACGGAAATCACCGAGACCGTGTTGCTCCCCGCATTCTCAACATAAGCCAGGCTGCTGTTGGGAGCGACCGCTACCCAACGAGGGCCAGAACCGACAGGAATGGTTTTAACCACCGTCGAACTTCTTTCCGCAATCACGGAAACCGAGTTGGATGCGGAGTTGGTCACGTAGGCGAAAGTCCCATTCGAGGTGAGCGCCATCGCCATTCCGACCGGACTCTGCTGCACCGGCACAGTGGCTGCGACGGTTTGGCTGTCGGTGTTGATAATCGAAACGCTGTTGGAGGATCCGTTCACCACAAAGGCTTCACTTCCGTCGGGAGTGAACGCTACTCCGAAGGGAGACGATTGAACCGGAATCGTGGCCACAACGCTGCTGCTCGCGGCGTCGATCACCGAGACGTTATTGCCGTGATTATCGCTGACGTAAAGCTGCGATTGGTCGGGAGAGACAGCAACTCCCCAGGGGCCGGCACCGACCTCTACGGTGTTAACCACCGATGAGGTAGGGATGTCGATGACCGAGACAGTGTTGCTGTTGATGTTGGTTACATAGGCAAAGGGGCCGGGGGTTGACGTCACGGTTCCGCAAGTCTTCGGGGGGAACACCGCCAAAGAGGCCTTGCCCGATATGCCGGTGCCAAAGGGCGATCCCGATACGAGACTCAAACTGCCATTGCCGCCAATGTTGTAGGCGCTCACACTGTTATTGGCGTTGTATCCGTTCACGACGAAAAGCAGGGTTCCGGTCTGGTTCGTTCCTAGCAGCAGAGGAGTCCCGCCCGCCGGATCTGCAAAGGGGGAACCAGTTACTTCAGAAAGGCTTCCGCCCGTCGCTACGCTGAGCGACGTAACGGTGTTGCTGCTCTGGTTGCTGACAAAGAGGAAGTTATCGTTCGGGCTCAGGACACCGACATTTGAATTTCCGCCGACGTCAAAGCTAAAGGGTGAGCCCGCGATCGAACTTAAAGCCCCTGCGGCAATCGTTTCCACACTTACTTCGGTGGTCTCTCCGTCGGTGGCGTCGGCAGCAAAGAGCAGATTCGAAGCGCAGTTGCTGTCTGCATAGGTGGAGCCTCCGCCAGTGGAAAAGGGCGAACCGGCCACAGGGGCGAGGGCACCGCCCGAGCCGATGCTGAACATCGCAACTTCCGCTGAAACCGGCAGGGAAACGGCTAGATACTTTCCGTCGTGCGTGACGTTCATGCCATCCACAGAAGCAGGAGAGGCAAATGGCGATCCCGCGATCGGCGTTAAAGCTCCATTGGAGGCGATACTGAAGCCCCATAGGTCACCGGAAGTGCCGTTGCCGCCGTCGCCGGCATAAAGGAACTTTCCGTCTGGGGTTACCGCCAGCGAGATGCCGTAAGGGTTCGCGCCTGCAGTGCTGTAAGCGAAGGGCGAACCGGGAACGGCCGTCAACGCCCCGGTGCTTGTGTTAATGGAAAAAGCAGCAATGTCATTGCTCTGGCCGTCGGCCGCGAAGAGGAAGTTGCCGACCGTAGTAGCGGCGATGCCGTTCGAGGCAAAGTAGAAGCCGCCATTCCCGGAACCGCCCGTTGCGAACGGCGAGCCTGGCACCGGGGTCAGGGCACCGCCGGCCGCGACGGAGAATGCTGAGATCGAATTTGCAGCCGCAGGTTCGTTGTTCACGTATACGAAAGTGGACTGGGCTGACACTTGCAAACTGCCTAGCCCGCAGCCCAGCATCCCGGCTACAGTGACTCCGATTACTCGGAAGATGTTTTTCATTGTTCTTCCTCCTGCGGAAAACTTAATTGTTTTTACTTTTTTATGAAAACGACGCTGGCCCTAAGAGCAAACTTCTAACGAAACTTCGTATGAGGACGTGCTAACTTGATGCAAACGGAGGGGCCCGCACACTTTGGATGGGGAGTATAGTGCGGCGTAAAGAAATGTCAAGATGAAAGAATCGGCAATAATATAGTTGACTCAGTGTGTAAGAATCTTCATTATGGAGGGTACCGTGACAGGGCAAAAATTTAGTTTGGAAGTTTGCCGCGAGACATTCTCTCGCAAAGTCCGATCAGCTCATCATCGTCGGCAGAGGATTCAAGACTTGAAATCACTGGGGCAAATTCTTCGAGGATTTCTCGGTAGTCATCGGTCTTCTGAATCTCGGCGAGGTGCCTCTCCCTCCAGTTTCGGGGCGGGGCCTTCGTCTTCGCGTAAGTATCGAGCAACGACTCCAAGGCAGGCATATCGGCAAGAAACCTAGCTTGCCGCCTGAAGATACGCGCCAAGGCTTTCTTTTGTTCTTTGGTCATAGCGCCGCGAATTATAGGACTACTTGTGTTTTTGTTTCGAGAGTACCGACTCCGCCGTAATCTTCGCCAAGGAAAGCACGATGCTCGACTGGCTCATCATCGCCTTAGCCCAGAGGTGGTCTGCCGCCTTCTTCAGCAGATCGTAGTCTTCTGTGGACATCTTTACCGTTATCGAAACCGTTCTTTTCGCCACAGCATTTATCGTGGCTTTTACTGGCGTTCGCCGCAAGTGATTTATTAGCACTTAAGAATCGAAAAAATCGTATAATGTGCCGATGTCGGAATTGGCCCGATTTGTTCGCTTCTTGAATGGCGATACTCCGCAAGGGACGATGCTGCTAGACATGAACAACCTCAAGTGTTCAGCGTGCAAAGCGATCTTCCTCTATGCGCCGTTGGCTCCGCGTGGATCAGGATTACCGCTCTATTGCCCCGAGTGTGGAGCGTGCGCCGTGAATGGGACATAGCGCCGCGAGAGTAGGCGGAGTGCTTCCGGTCTCGCTGATTTTGGTTGCAAGTATTTCTATGAATTTCCTCTAGACTGGGCGCATGTCTAGAGAAGCATTTACGGATTCACGTCTTAGGCTCCAATGGGCTAAGGAAAGCCTGACCGATTTTGAACGGTGCGGGAACATCTACTTCAAGCGAACACCACGCGAGTTGATTATCGAGCCTGATCCTGATGGCATTCACGAACGGCACAAGTTCAGATTCCGTAAACCGTTTCCACTCACTCTTACAAAGCATACAGTTCGCGCAATCGAGGATTTGAGGGCGGCCCTCGATCTTGCTGCTTGTGACGTAGCCCGGCTCAAAGGACTTTCCGTCGATGACGTTCATTTCCCGTTCTGTAAGTCCAGCACTGACCTCAAAAGTCGCATAAACAGCGCCTGCAAGGACTTCCCGGAGGAGATCAAGAGGCTTTTCGCCGGTTATGAGCCTTACGCGGGAGGGAGTGACCTTCTCTTTGCAATTAACGAATTGTGTAATGCCTCGAAGCACAAAATTATCGTGCCAGTCGCTTCTACCGTTGGAACTAGCTTGCCTTATATCGAGACTTCCAGTGCGACTCGCCCCATCCGTCTCTTCGAGGGGTGGGATAGCGACGAAAACGAAATAACGTTTGCAATCACAGAGCGAGGACTCAAGTGGAAGTACCGCGCCAAGTTTTCCTTTCGAATATGCTTCGGCAAAGTTGGAGCAATCGAAGGCCGTGACGTGCGGGACAACATCAATGGCATGATTCTCGCTGTTACTACGATTGTTGACGAAGTCGAAGCCGAATCGAGGCGATTGGGCCTTACGGTCTGATGACCCCTGGTTGGAAGATTGACTTTTGACACACGTGGTTCTACCTTCTCTCTTGGAAGGCTAAACGTGTCTCAAAAGCCAACTCGCCAGAGCGATCCCGGCAAGGAGCAAGGTGAGTTCGGCAACTTTTCACGTTTGCTAAATAAACTTTTGTCAGTTCCGCACTCAAAGATCAAGGCAGAACTGGAGGCCGAAAAGAAACGAACTAAACGGCCTTGGGATCGGGCGACGAGACGCCACGCTTACCGCGATGCAGACGATGCGGGCTAGAACGGCGTCGTTTCCCCCTCCTTCCCAGTGAGTTCCTTATAGGTCAGACGCTTTCCCACTAAATTTCTAAGCACGGCATCGAAGCGATCCGCATCGGTCAGCGGATTCTCGCGAGTGCCGCGATTGTTGTAACGGAATACCTGTTCATCGACGTAGCGCTCCAAATGGAACGGCTCAACACAGACGTAAGTTCCGGCAAGATTCCTCTTGAACAGGCTCCAGAAGTTTTCGAGGCCGTTGGTGTGAACCTGGCCACGGACGTAGGTTTCGGCGTGGTTCACCACTTCATGCACATAGCTTTGATTCAAGCGCTGGTACGCGGGAGCCTGATCGGTATAGACGTTCGTTCCGTGTTCGACGCTATTGAGCACCGCGTTTTGCAGAGTCAAGCGTTCGACGTTCGGTACAACTTGAGCGCGAATCTGGCGTGCGGTGCGATCCAACAAACCGACAACCACTGCCTTTCCGGTAACGCCGCCCAAAGTTCCAGTGCTCGACAACGCACGATAGCGGGCCTGTTTCGCTTTGTGCATGTTCTTGAGTTTTCCGCCGACGAAAGTTTCATCGACTTCGACTTCGCTGCCTTCGCCGCCGATTTTGTCAAAGCTGCCAGTGCGGAGAGCCACACGGATGCGATGGAGCATGAACCACGCCGATTTTTGGGTGACACCGATAGCGCGGTGAATTTCGTAACTGCTTATGCCATTTTTGCAATTCGCAATCAGCCAAACGGCAGTGAGCCACTTGTCCAAGGGAATCGGGGATTCCTCGAAGATGGTTCCGATCTTGATGGAGAACTGCCGTTTCGCGTGGGTGCCTTTACACTCCCACATGCGGCGAGTCGCAATGAAGCGCACGTCTTTCCTTTTACAGGTCGGACAGACCGGGCCATCGGGGTAGACGCGGGCCTTCAGGAATTGGAAACACCGCTCGGGATCGGCGAAGTAGGCGATGGCTTGCTGGAGGGTTTTGGGTTCGTGCTCCATACCCAAACTGTAGCAAAGTCTCTATCCTGAGTCAAGTATATTATTGCCAAAGAATCTGCACTCAATGCGCAAACATTTAGGATATTTCTAGCGTGCAGATGCTTTATGCGCGATCAGATTGAAACCTTTCTCTTTGGCGTCTTTTTGCAATTGCTCCAGGCCTGCTCGGGGGGCTGGCGACTTCGTTGATTTCGATTCAACTTCTTCCAGTGCCAGGCGTGCTTCGAGTTGGTCGCCGAGGTAATTCGACTTTGTCGCCTTGCCCAGCGCTTCTTTGAGGATGCTCTTGGCTGCGACAAATTTTTGCGAGGCGGCATCGGCGCGTGCTGCAGCGATCGCGAAGGCCAACTGCATACTCAAATTCTGGCTCTTCGCTGCAATCGCTGCAGCCTTCGACACTTCCTTCAAGGCGTCCGCATTTTTTCCGCCAGCCAGAAGAGCTGCTACGAGCACGGAGCCGGCCCCGATCTGTTCGTCGCTTTTGTGGGATTTCTGAAACTCATCCTGGGCTTCGAGTGCGGGCCTCTCCGCCGCGCCGGGATGACCCTCTTCAATCGTCAATTCGGCGATTGCAACCTTGGTGCCGGTGATTGTGTCTTTTTCTCCTAACTCGGTGCGGAGGGAAAGAGCCTCTTCCAAATCCTTGCGCGCGGCTGCGAGATCGGCAGCTTTTAATTCCACACTCCCCAGACCCGCCAGGGCATAAGCTGACATACTCTTGTCACCGGCGGAGCGCGCAAGGGCAAGCGCGTCGGAATAATTCTTTCGGGCTCCGGCGAGATCGCCAAAGTGTTGCAATATGTCGCCCAGATCGATCAGCTTGTCAGTGGAAGGGTTCGATTGCCCGCCGGCAAGATCAAGAGAAATTGCCTGCTCCAATATTTTTTTAGCACCAGTAGAATCGCCTTGGGCATCGAGCACCGTGGCGATACCGGTGAGTGACCCATTGATACCGCTCTGATCGTTTATCTCACTGAAAAGTGCGTGGGCCTGATCGTAGATCTTTCTAGCCCCCGCCAGGTTGCCCTGATCTTTCATAACGCCGGCGACGTTAATTACCGTCTGGGCATAGTTGTTCTGGTCGCTGACCTCTCGGAAGATCGCGCCGGCTTCTTCGTACATTTTTCGCGATTTGTCGGCATCGCCCTGCTGACTGAGGACGTTGCCCATGTTGTTCAGCGCGGAAGATTCCGCCCTTCGATTCCCGACCTCGCGCGCGATGTCAAGTTCTTCATTGAATTTGTCCAGCGCTCCGGGCAGGTCCCCGCGATCCGTCAACACCAAAGCTGTTACTTCGAGCGTGCTGGCGAAGCCGTAACGATCGCCGACCACTTGGTAAATGCGGCCAGCCTCGTCGACCGCGGGCATGGCGGCGGCGGGATCGCCGAGGTTTTCTAGCGCGAGTCCCTGCAGGAAAAGCGCGCGGGCCAGAACCAGCCTTGCATTCTGCGGTCTCGCTTTTTGTGCAGCCACAGCGGCGGAAGCTTGAGCCTGCTTGAACTCTCCGAGCGCTCGCGAGGCCTCGGCGGCAGCCAGATCAATGCGGGCGTCGTCGCCCGCGGGCGGTGCCAGTCGGCGGAGTGAATCCACAGTTGCCAGAGCTTCTTTACCTTTTCCTCCGCGCGCCTGTGCCCGCGCGAGAAAAAGGCCATATTCGAGATTGTCAGGGAAAAATCCAAAGAGAGTGCGATAGTTTTCAGCCGCGTTGTCCCACTCCTTCGAAGTTTCGCGATAGCGGGCTTCGGTCAGCAAACGCTCCTCGCGAGAGAGCGATTTCGAAAGCTCATAGGCACTCTTCGCAGAGAGACGGGCCTTCTCGTCAAATCCGAGGAGGGCCCACGCATCGGCCAAAGCAGAATGAGCCAGGGCATGATTTGGATCTGCGGCCACAGCTTTTTGAAGAAGATCTCGAGCGGCAATGGCGTCGCGAACGCGCAGCTTAGCGAGGCCTTCGGCGTAGAGTTTTGAAGCTTCGGGGGTAGCCGGTAATGCCGCGCGGACGGCCGCCTGATCTCCGGGATTAACTTGCCCAACGCCGCATTTTTCGCGCAACTGTGCTCCGGCGCGGCTGACCAGATCGAACAGGTTCGCTTCTTCGCCGGTTTCTTTCACGGAGAGCAGAGTTTCTCCTGCGGCCACGTCCAGCAAATGAAGATCGAGGCGCAGTTGGCCGCCGCTCAAAGCCACATAGGAGCCGAGCACCAGCAAGTCCGCGCCGAGAGTTTTTCCAACCTGAATCAAGTTCTGAGCGGCCAGGCTGTCGGAGTCGGGCAGGGCGAGGTCGATTTTCATCTGCGCAACTTCGTCACCGGTGATGGCGTGTAATTTTTCGCCGGCTGCAAGTTCCGTGGTCAACATCTCTGGAAGAGCGGTGGATAGCCATGCCGCCTCGGGGTGTGAAGTGGAATTCTTAAAGTTGAGTACGGCCACTGTGCGGCGCCGGGTGGGCACGATAATTCCAAGTTCTCGCGAAGGTGCTCGGTGAAGGTACAAATATGTGAGGGAACCGACCGCGAGCAGGACGATCAAACCCGCAAAAACGGCTGCCGGTATTACCCAATTTCGAGAGGGAGTTCGAACTGGAGCGGTAATCGGAAGAGGATGAGCGGCTGGAATCGCGGCGGAGTGTGCCTGCGAAAGCGGCATGGTCAGGCGATCGAGATCGACGCGCAATTCTTTCGCAGATTGGTAGCGCCGCTCAGGATCTTTGTCGAGGCATTTGAGAATCAACATCTCCATCCCCGGTGCGATTTTGGGATTCAGAGTGCTGGGAAGGTCGGGTGGTTTGTTGAGGATGGCATCGATCAAAAGAGGGACCTGAGTGGATGTGAACGGACGTCGTCCAGTCGATAATTCATAAAGCACCACGCCTGCCGACCAGATGTCACAGCATGGACCGGTAACGTCTCCGCGCAATTGCTCCGGAGACATATAGGGGAGCGTGCCGGTGACTTGTTTCGTCTCCGAAATGCTCACCGTCATCCCCAAGTCGTTTTCTTGCCGGACAAACTGGGCGAGGCCGAAATCGAGAATCTTGAGTCGATTGTCCTGCGTTAAACGGAGGTTCGCTGGCTTGAGATCGCGATGAATGACTCCATGTTCGTGGGCGCTGGCTAAGCCGTCCGCGAGTTGAAACCCCAAGCGAAATACCTCTTTTTGCGGTAGGATTCCACCGCTCAGCCGCGCATCGACGGCGACGCCGCCGACATATTCCATTACCAGAAAGTCCAACCCATCCTGGCTGCCGAATTCATAAACCGTTCCGATATTCGGATGATTCAACTTGGCGAGAGTCAGCGCCTCGCGGCGGAAGCGTTTTCGGGCGGCTTCATCGGCAAGCATGCCGGGCGAAAGCACCTTAATGGCTACGTCACGTTCCAGTTGCTCGTCGGAGGCCCGGAACACCATCCCCATCCCGCCGGCTCCGATCTGCTCGACCACGCGGTAATGTCCCAGTACTTGACCGATCAATGGAGTCTGTGGCGTCATCAGGCCACGAATCTTAAACGCTGGAAAAATCGTGGTCAATGCAAATGCTGAAGTGCGCACTAGACTGAAAGACTTGAAATCGCGCAGTTGCCGAGGTGGTGAGGCGGCTGAGGACGATTCATGCCCGGAATGGGCTGGTCTGGGTGTCACGTAGGTGTCATTTAAGGCCGTTAAGGCCGTTTCTGCATTGCGGCTTTGGCATCCTCGCTTGCCGTCTTGATGTAGCAGGCTTGTGTAACGGCCACGTTGCTGTGACGCAGGATTCGCTGGATCACTAAATCATCCACGCCCAAGCGATTAAGGTTGGTCGCTAGGCCGCGGCGGAAAGCATGCCAACCGTGCCCTCGCCATGGTCTCCTCGAGCATTATTGCTAGTCAGTTCGCCTCCCGCATTTCTGAAAGCCACGTGTCGAACGGTTGTGCTTCCAGAGATGTATAACTTCTTTGTAGTCGTTCGTACATTATTTCCGCCCCATTGGCTGTCTGCTGGCCCAACTTTCGCTCATACCACACGGGGATCTCGTATTCGAGCGGAATCATTCCGAAGAAAGTAAGCGACCTTCTTTGTACAATATCATCGACGGACACTACCTGATGCACTCCGGCTGGTAGATTAACACCGTCGCTTGCGCAGATTGACGCAAGCAAATAGCCACAAGTTACGATTAGCGCGTCCTGGTCGAGCGGGGCAAGCTCCCAACTACCATCGCTCTTCTGAAATTCTAATCCTTTTGCAGAGGGACAGGGCATGATTGTCAGCAGACTGAGATCCCGATGCGGTCCTAGACGCAATGCGGAAACGTCTGGTTTATATTCAATCATTCGCAGAAGATGAGCGCCTCTCCACTTCTGCTGGATGGGAAAGATGCCGTCATGTAAGCGGCCGATTGCGGGGATCACGGTCCCTATACAAGCCAGACTTCGTTCTAGCACGTGCTCAAGTTGATCAAAGAGCCTGTTTGAAAGCTCGTCAAGCTCATATTCCGGAGGGTGTCGATTGTCTTTTCGACCAGAGTGATAGCACTCTTTTGTTTCGCGCAGATCATATGGCCCATCGGGCCTCTGAGGTCTCACTTCCTCTCCAATCCCAACATAGCCTCGGAGGCCACCAATTACGGGCCGCCTATATACGTCTTTGGCTTCACGACTTTGGCGGAAGAACCCAGATATACGATCTTGATACTCTGAAGCGGCGGCTAAGTCTACGCCGTGCTCTTTTACGAGTGCATATGCGTCATTAATTAGCGCATCGATCAACTGTCTTCCACAGTTTGGTTCTCTAAGACTGACGACTGCAGCCATATGTCTCTCCCTAATTGTAGATGCTTACGTTGTCGGCTTTCGCACTCGCCCTTGTCTCAGCGCAGGCCTAGCCATCTGAGTGGTCGAGCCTTAATTTACCCAGCTCCTCAGCTATTTCAGCTCGGCAACGAACGGAGTCTTAGGGTGCAACCGCACGTCCCTAGGTGAGTTCATTCCTCTGCTCTGCAGGAGGGATGCCCATTTCTCACGATTTCACTGCCAAGACCCACAGTAACCCTCAAGGCAAGATGCTCTCCTACCGAAACAGCTCTAGCGGAGACGGATAAGACTTGACGTCAAGACTAACTTCTATCTTGAGAGCGGCAGACGATGCACCCTTTGCGGCCGTCACCTGCTCGCGCAACTCTTCAGCACGAGCCCGATAGCCTGGCTGCCACAATACATTTTCTATGAGCCGTCGCATCGTCTCGACATCGGCATCTTGTGGTACCACCCGACCGACTCCCCATTCCTGACAAGCAGCAGCGACCGTCTCTTGATCAGGAGCTATGCCCGGCAGCAAGATGAGGGGAACGCCATGCTTGATGGCTCTCATTACTGTCCCATGTCCGCCATGCGTTACTACTAGTGAAGCATGCTCCATCAGCGAGTCGTGATCGGCATATTCAACTATCATCGAGTTAGAGGTTCTTCGCACTTCCTCCAGACGGATCGCACCTGCCGTTGTTGCAACGACATGTACAGGCATGTCCTCGAGGGCATCAAGGGTATTCTGGAAATTAGCGAGGTAGCGTTGTTCAGGCTGAGTGCTAAAGCTCAACAAGACAACCGGCCTACCCGTGGCGGATGTACATGTGAGAACAGGGGAACATTGAGGGGCGTTCCAATCTAACACCGGACCAACGTGGTGCACTTGCGAGCTGTAGCCTGCATGGTCCGACCACTCGCGAGGAGCATCCAATGATGCAAGTGTTGTTACTATGACTCCCTGGCGCGTGAACCATAGGTCATCGAGGCAGGGAAGAGAAGAGAAGCCAGCGTCCTTACGCAGGTCGCTAAGCGTTTTTAGATGTTCTCGCCAAGTGTCTAACATGCGATAGAAAAGTGTGTGACACACGACGACGGACGGACACGACAGGTCAGAAGTGGCACTCAGTGCAGCCACAAACTTGGCATCAACTATCGTAATATCCGGGTTGAGATGCCGGACGGTGTTGGCCGCCTGCGAAGCTACAGCGGGGGAGGTCAAGTAGCAGATCATGCCACGCACGGGATTATCAGCTGGATAGCTCTCGAGCTGGGCATAAGACTCTGTAAGCTCCACGGCTGCAAAACCGGCCGCATGGGCTCTCGGGACCATTTCCCGCCGGCCAACAAAGGTGACCGTGTGACCCCGCACTTCCAAAGCCTTGGCGATTCCAAGGCTTGGCGGGAGGTTACCGCCACCACACCAACTAAGCCAAAGAATTCGCGCCATAGAGATCCTTAAACCCCCTTTTGCCAATAAGTGGAAGTCATGAACTGCAGGTGAAACTTAGTTCTCTAGCGAGCTTCGTCCCCGCGCCCCTCGTTACGTCCAATCCTGTGTACCGCATTGTGATCCATGGTGCATCAGACGCTGAGCAAGTTCTGCCGGATCTCGAAGGACCATAATCGCACCCGCATTTCGCAAATCTTCAACACTAGAACCGCCGGACAGCAAACCCACGCTGAGGCAACCAGCCTGTTGCGCCGCCGTCACATCCCAAACACTATCTCCAATTACGACTACTTCAGCAGAAGGTAGGGCAAGGCGCCTCACTGCTTTTAAAAATATTTCGGGATCTGGCTTCGCATACATTACATCTTCCCTCGTGACTAGCGGTATCTCAGCGGTCCAGTCCAAGATAGCCAAGCACTTTTGTGCCCCGGCTCGATCTCCGCTAGTCGCAAGTGCAATGTGTTTCCCTGACGCAACCAAGCAGTCCAGCAATTGGCGTGCGCCTGGCAGGGGACGCAGCGTAGTTGCATAGCTACTAAAAGCACGACCATGTCGAACAAGTAGTGCCTGTCGCTGCTCAAAAACCGAGAATTGCGACGTTCCGAGCCTCCTTGACAGGGCATCTATCAGTAGATCTGCACACATTCCTATGTGCCGGTGGAGCTCCCAGGCTGGGATGTAGTAGCCCATCTCAGCGAAGGCTTCTTGCCAAGACAGAACCCGTTGATAGACGCTGTCGATTAGCGTCCCATCAAGGTCAAGTACCGCACCGTTGAATTCCGGAAGCGAAACATGCTCCGCATCCTTCAAGGAGGTCGCTGAGGAACTAATCGCCAATGGAGATTCCTTTGGACTCACTAGGTTCATATAGCAACGCGACCACCGCCTCAATAATCAAAACCCATACCAGCAATTCATTGTTCACGACACGCTCCAAAAGATCGTGAGAACGAATGGCAGCGATGATTATCTCACCGTCGGCCCCGGCACCAAAATCACATTCAAGCCTTCGAGAGGGATCTTCTAAGGAGCATCTATATCGGACGGTTGCCCAACTCGAAAAGGCTAAGAAGTTGCTTGAACAAGGCGACGTTGGATAGGGCCAGCATGTTGACTAACTCTGCCACGCCGAAAGTAGAGTTTGTGAAGCTTCCTGTCCGTTTCGGCTATTCAATCTTTGGCCGTCCCGGAAATCAACCTTACGTGAAGGGGCCGAATGCTTCGCTAATATGGCTTTTTACTGCAACACTCGCAGACCTTTATGCATACAAATACCACGAGACGCGGGTGGCAGGATTTGGTCCGTATTTTAGCGGCTGCTTGATTTTGGCCTTTCTCCTAGCCCTCGTTCTCATTGTTACAATGCGTTCGGTTCATTGGCCTCTCATGTTGATGGCTACAGTTCTGATTTGCTCTCTTCTTCTTCTAAGCCGTCATCTTTGGTGGCCACGCTACGGTCCGCAACTCTGGCTCCTACCAATCTTGCCGATTGCATTTGCCTTTCATCTGCGTGTCGCCGGGGCCAAGCTGGCTTTGGCACGCACGATCTTATTTCTTCTCATTCTCGATACGGGGATCGTCTCCTGGGTCCGTTTGCAATGGGAGACAAATGCCAGCGTCACTTTGCGGCACCAACTTAAGCAACTGAAGGAACCCGGGCAGGTCTACGAAGTGCAAACCAATTACTTCGATGACTCTTGGAGGGTTCGGTTGCTTGAGGCAGGCGTGAGGTTTCAGGATGTCGGAATGAAAGGATTGGCCGACAGTCAAGAGCTTATGAGCGTGGTGGAGGGATATCCATTACCCGTCCGTTATCGAATGATCTCCGGCGTTATCTCCGGACCATAGGCAGGTTAAATTAGGCCCGTTCACACTATTGCAAGGCTACTTTCACTCTGGACCTGAAGACTCGGACGTTGAGGGAGAAATCGAATAAATCTGGAGCACAAAGCGGAGCACAATAACTGCCGAATGAGAGGCTCTGAGTCCGATTTGGAGTGCATGGAGAGTGCCCAATTGCGTGAGGTTGGATAAGGCACGTCGCTTTTCAACATCAGCCAAAGTCAAAGATCGCGACCTGCGAAACCAAGGATGGAAATCGCATCCTATAATCAACATGACGTTGGCTCCTCTCACGAGCTTTGGTCTTGTTCATCGCATACCAATCTACTCGCGCCGGGCCAACATCGTTATGCAATCAAACCGCTGGGGACAGCCAGGTTTGCTGCAAGATTTGCGGAGGACCCAGCTCACCGGGGAGTGCTGCGAAGATGAAGGGGGGCGTCCACGAACGCCGGGCGGGGGTGATGTTCGCGGTCAGCTTTGCTGCGTTGCAACAATTGGCCAGCTTCGGCGTCTTGGCCGAGCACAGACAGGCAAGTCCCAAGTGCTCCTTCTGCCTCGCCCGCCTGCCAGCGGACCAGGGGGAACGGGCTGCCCACCGTCGACCTTACCGCTTGCCGGAGCAATGGCTCAGCTTCCGCTGCACGTCCTTGCGCGGTGAGTGCTTCACCGAGACGCACTTGCGCGATCATGATTGCAGGGTGTCCTGGGTTTAGTCTCTTCTCGCGGATGCTCAGGGCTTGCCGCAGCATAGGCTCGGCTTCTGCACTCTGCCCCTCAAACATTTTGGCCTCGCCAAGAGCGATCAGTAGAGTCGCTACTTGTGGGTGATTCTCCCCTCCCAGCTTTCGAGATAGAGCCAGGATGTCCTTGAATTCGGAAGCGGCACTTACGTAATCGCGTTGGTCGAACTTGAGTTGGCCGATGTTGAAACGAACTTTCGCGGTTTGCCAACTCTCGGGGCCACGCAGTTCTATCATCTTCTTTAGCGCTTCGTTGTACGATGCGTTGGCACCCACGTAGTCTCCCTTCTCCTGCAGATAGTGACCCCAATTGTTCTGGGCCGTGGCAACGCGATCGCTCTTGCTGCCTAACTTGCTGGTTATTTCCAGATTCTCGCGCAGAAAAGATTCCGCCTCCCGCCAGTTTCCTTCTTCGAGAAGAATCCAGCCGAGGTTGTTGAGCGAATACGCAAGGTCCGGATGATCAGGGTCGACT
This sequence comes from Candidatus Sulfotelmatobacter sp., assembly GCA_049279555.1. Taxonomy (GTDB): domain Bacteria; phylum Acidobacteriota; class Terriglobia; order Terriglobales; family Acidobacteriaceae; genus Sulfotelmatobacter. Next base: position 8,571 of record JBAPOI010001083.1, on the reverse strand, counting down.
TTACGGCGCAGCTCGATCACCTGGCGCTCACTCTTCTCCGCGCCCAGTAAGTCGCCGCTATCGATCAAGGAACCGGCAAGATTGTGCATCGTCATCAGATAGTCGGGTGTGTCCTCGCCTTGCGTCTGGCGGTAAATCTCCGCTGCCTCTCGCAGCAGGGCCGCTGCTTCCGCGTAGTTGCCCGCGTGCTGCGAGATGGCAGCGAGATAGCCGAGCGTCTCGGCTCCAAGAGGGTCGTCGTTCTTGCGAAAGATGGCCAGTGCGCGCCGGAGCGCAGGTTCGGCCTCAGACTCGCGATTCTGCCTGATCAAGCAGTCGCCGAGGTCGGTCAAGCTCTGCGCCACGAGTGGATCGTTGGGGCCTAATTTCTTCTCACGCACGGCGAGAGCCGAGCGGAACAAGTTCTCCGCGCTGCCGTATTCCGACCGCAAACGATCGGTCGTCGCCAGATCCTCGGCTGACTCGGCGGTCCGCAAATCTTCTCCACCGAACAGATTTCTTCGCAGCGAGTACGCGCGTTCCAGCAGCGGCTTTGCCTGGTCGTACAATCCCAAGGCGTGATAGGAGCGTCCGATGCTTTGCAGCATTGCCGCTTGGGCTTCAGGTTCACTGGAGAGTTCGCGGTCCACTCGATGCACGCCACGGTCGAGCAGATCGCGAGCCGTTACCTGGTTGCCCCTTGCCTGTATCGGCATGGAAGCGGCGAAGATACTCGACAAGAAACCGGACTCCCTTTCTGCGATCGCCTGCTGGCTGCGGGCCCGCTTGGTAAGGATCGCCATGCCAATGCTGAAAACGATAAGAGCGGCGATTGCCAAAGTTGCGAAAGCTACCGCGGCACGATTTCGGCGAATGAATTTGGCCGAACGATAGGCCAGCGTGGCCGTTTTCGCACCGGGTATCCATTCAGATACGCGGTGATGTCGTCGGCAAGTTCGCGCGCCGAGCGGTAGCGCTGGCCAGGCTCCTTGCGCATCGCCATCAGGACGATGTTGTCCAGCTCGCCGTCGATCTTTTCCAACGCCGAGGCTCTTGGATCATCGGTTCTCGCCACCCGGGTGCTGGGGGCTTCCGGATCGCGTTCGCAGATTGCCCGGCACAACTCCACTGGAGTCATTTTTGAGAGGTTGAAGGGCCGCGATCCTGAGAGAAGTTCGTAGAGCACCACGCCGAGCGCATAAACATCAGTCGCAGTAGTCACGCCTCCGCCCGTGATCTGTTCTGGACTTGCATATTCGGGCGTCATCAGGCGATCCAGCGTGCGAGTCTGTGCGGCGGTGCCCTGTTCAGGGTCGACTAACTTAGCGATGCCAAAATCCAGCAGCTTGGCCGTGCCTTCTTTTGTGACCAGAATATTGGCGGGCTTAATGTCGCGATGAACCACCAAATGTTTATGGGCGTAATCCACCGCGCCGCAGACCGTTACAAACAGCCGCAATCGCTGCTCGATGCTAAGCCCATTCTGCCGGCAATGCTGATGAATGGAAATTCCGTCCACGTACTCCATGGCCAGGAAGGGCAAGCCACTTGGGGTCACGCCACCGTCCAGAAGACGGGCGATATTCGGATGATCGAGATCGGCCAGAATCTGGCGCTCGCTGCGAAAACGCAGCAGTATAGCGGTGGTTTGCGCGAAACCAGCCTGCAACAACTTGATCGCGACCTGCTTGTTGTACTGATCGTCGGCGCGGGCCGCGAGATAAACTTTGCCCATACCTCCTTCGCCGATGACCTTCAACAGTTCATAGGCCTGGATGCGGCTCCCGGGGCCTTCACTTTCTACGGCCAGCTGTCGAGCCACTTCATACAGAGGAGCTTCCAGAAATCCCAGGCTCTTGTCCACGGAAGCGAGCAAGGATTCAACTTCGCGGCGTAGTTCGGGGTCTCCCGCACACTTGCGATCAAGGAAGGACTTCCGGTCCTCGAGCTTCAGCTCAAGAGCCTCATTCAGGACGGACTCGACGCGATTCCAGGAATCATGCGCACGAGCACCCACTCGGACCTATCCTTTCGCATTCAGTTCACGGTGCAACCATGCTTTGGCTACTCGCAATTCGCGCTGCACCGTTTTGGAGGAAATATTCAGCACGGCACCGATCTCGTCATGAGTCATTCCACCGAAAAATGTGAGTTCAATGATCTGACTCTTGCGCTCATCTTGCACGGCGAGGCGATTGAGAGCCTCATCGAGCCCGACCATATCCGTGGATGCTTCCGGGCTGACGAGGATGGCTTCGTCGAGAGGAATTTTCTCTGCGCCGCCACCACGTTTCTCGCGTCGGTTGGCTTTGGCATGATCGACGATGATATGTCGCAGCATCTTCGCAGCCACGGCGTAGAAATGAACGCGATTCTGCCAGGGGATATCGGAGTCGATCAGCTTCAGGTAAGCCTCATGCACCAATTCAGTCGCCCGCAGCGTGTGGCCGGGACGTTCGCCCTTCAAACTGTGAGCCGCCAGCTTTCGCAATTGGCCGTAGACCATGGGCATCAACTGGCCGAGCGCGTCTTTATTGCCGTCGCTCCATTGTTGCAGAAGCGCGGTAACCGCTTCCGGCGAGGACATAGCGGAGAATGGCCCTCAATTCCCGAAAACCGCGGTGTAGCCGCTTTTTCGTGCAGAGATTGTAACCCAGAGTGGAAGGTTCGCAGGGTGGGAATGTGTAGCAGGCGGGCAGGATGCGGAGGAGAAATCGGCGGGCAAGCCAGGGCTTGCCCGCGCAAAATGAAGTTACTTATGAAGACGGAGACCATCCGGCCCAAACAGATCCGGCCGATGTGCCGCCATGACATCCTTTTCCTTACCTTGGCCGAAGAGTTCCGGATGAATGTAGTAGCCGCGCTCGTTCTCAGGCTTATCCACTTCCACCGGAATGCGATGCGCGTCAGCCCAGGCGTCCTGCCGTGTACCGGTAACCTGCCACGAGACTTTTACATACGGCTTGTCTGTCTTTATGGTGAACTGGTTGGTCTCCACTTCGGTGGCCACAATCGCTTGCGCGAACTGTCCGATCGGGGTCAACTGATAGCGGAAATCACGATTCAAGGCCTGGAACCAGGCCGGCAACTGAATGGTCGCATCGCCTGCCGCGTCGGTGGTAACCGTACCGTCGTACATATGCTTCATGTCATCGGATTCCACGGAGGAGTGGTACAGGTATTTGTTTGCGGGGTCCAGGGGATCGTCAATCTTGGACTGCCCGCTCGTGAACTCGAGATTGCCGGTTATATTCACATCGCCTTGAAACCAGCCGGCCCAGGCATACCCACTTCGTCCAACACCGAAAATTCCGTAACCTCCCCAGGATTGACTACTCGCGAGAATAGCGATACCGTAGTCGGCACCGTCATATGCGTCGATTCCGACACCGCCCGCAGTTTGCACCTCAATGCCATATCCTCCAAGATTAGGGTTGCTGACATCGACAGCCGGCTCTCCATCTGCGTTGGATTGAACTACAGAGATCGCTGGGGAGCCGTTACTCCCAATCAGGTTGAGCGGATTGTTGACACCCAGAGGCGAACTCGCGGTTCCGGTTCCGGTTATCGTACCGTCGTGATTGACGGCGGTAATTCCTGCTGTCGCCTGCACGCTGTTGTCCGGGAAGGTAAATCCTCCCGCCAGGCTTTGGATGGCGCCGTTAACCGTTAGAGGCGCTGCCGGAGTAGTCGTCCCGATGCCTATGTTGCCTCCCTTTTGATAAATCCGGGAATTGGAAATAGTGCTCTTGCCGGAGAACAGCGCAATGGAGTTCGTGGTTCCACCGGGCGTGCTAACGGTCTGGGTCGTCGGGGGTTGCCCGTCGCCACTTTGAGCATATGCTGAAACCGTCAGCAGGGTAACCGCAACGATTCTTAGTAAGCGAGTCATAGTGTCTCCTCAGTCTGGATTGGAACCTTCAGGTTCCTAAAGTTGCGGGGGGCGTTGATCTGCTCGTTTTCACCCGCTCACTCTCAATAGCGATCTTTAGGGATGAGACTGGACATTTGTTTTCCATAAATTCAGGAGAGATGGTTTAAAAGAAAGACCGCGGGCAGGCTTGCGCCCACCCGCCACTGAAGACGCGTGCACCTACTTGATCGTCATCAGGAGTGTGCCGTTGGTGCTGTACACCTGGACGTCGCTGCTGATGAAGTCCGAGATGTAAACGCGGCCACGCGAGTTGTCGACCACGATCCCTTTGGGGTAGGTCAAGGTCGCGAAGGGCGTCGACGCGTGGGTCGTCACGTTGTAGTAATCGACTGTTCCGTCGAGGTTCCCAACGTAGAGATTCCCCACGGCGTCAAATGCCAGGGCGTTTCCGTTCAAGTTCGCTACTGGGTTCAGGTAGGTCGACGCCGTCAAAATAAAATAATCGATCGGACACAATTCAAAGCCTTGATCGGTTCCGATGGCCCACTGCGATCCGTGGGTTGCGACTCCGAGAAAGTAGTTGACTTGCAAACCGCTGGCATTGGCAATCTGCATATCCGAGTTCAGGCTGGGGGAAAACAGAATGATCGCACTGTCCGAAAGTTGCACCCACATATAGCCCACGCCGTCGATTGAGATTGCGTCTGGAGTGGGGACGTCGGCGATATCTGAGAGATATGCGCCAGTGGGCGAGTACTCGGTGATCGTGTTGGCATTAATGTTGGTGACATAGAAGTTCCCGGACGGGTCAAACGCGATGCCCGTCGGGCCGGCGATGGATTTGGTGATGCTTTTCATCTGCTGGTAGTTCGGGCTGTAAATCAGAATCTCATTTCCGCCGTAGTTGGTGACGTACAGGTTCCCTTTGGAATCAAGCGCGAGTCCGTCAGGGGCGCTGATTGGCTTAGTGGCGGCAGGGCTGGCGGCTGCAAGAAACAGCAGGCTCATCAGAGCGGATACGATCGTACGGGTGATCTTGGAATTTCGGGATCTCATGGTGTTTTCCTTTGAGTGAGTGTTTGGAACCGCTGGAGTTCCGGATTTGCGGGGACTCACGGATCTCGTAGATCGCTTTTCCCGCGCTCACTTCCATTAGCGACACCTAGTCGCGAAAGTGGACACACCGGACAGGGTTTTGGGGACACTTCCGATTCTGCCGAGTTCGATCCTGACGACACCCGCAGATCCATCGACTGGTGAACGATGGCGTTTTGACGATGCACTCGGTCCCGGCAGCCCAAAGGATTGTGTTGAGATCACTCACGATGCGATCGTCCGGCTGTGGGTAGCTCCGCCAGACCCAACACGATGCCCGAACGTGTCAGGATTGCTCCTGACCACGCCTTGAGTTCTTTAATCAGACCTGAAAAGTTACGTCAACGGCTAAGGGACATGGGTATACTTCCACACATGGATACTAGAGAGATTCTCGCTGCGGTCAAGGCGGAAGTTTCGCGTCTCAACAAGGTCATCGCCCTTTTGGAAGGCGGGACACCAGCACCAACCTCAGCACCAACCTCAACCACCACCACACCTAAGCGCAAGGCTCACATGTGGACAGCCGCTCAGAAGAAGGCAATGAGTGTGAAACAGAAGGCTCTGTGGGCTGCCAAGAAAAAGCAGAAGTAAGGATTAGCTTGGGTCTCTGATCACCTTGTAGTTGAAGGTCTGAGCGCCTGAAGCCGGAGTGATGCTTCCTTACATGTCGGTAGGCAGCAACAGAATGCTGTGGGGGAATGCAAGCACCGGCTTCGGAGCCTTTTTATCCTAGATACTCCACCACGCCCGATTGGTTTTCCGCTTCAATGATTCCGTCCCGTCGGTGGTGCCATCGGCAAACAATCGTTTTCCACGCACTTCGTCGCTGTGGCCAAACCCTGGAAACGCTCTGGTGGATGTCAAACTGAATGACGTGTCTATCGTCTCTGCTTATGACGTTGCGTCGCACCACAATAGCAGCCTCTTCTACGAGTGGGACCAATTTTCCATTCCAGCTACCCGCCGTCCACGCCGGTATCAACACTTTGACTTTCAATAAGGTCCTCGGCAACTTCACAAATCACCAGATCCGTTCCGTCCGTATCACCGCGACACCATAACTCGGCAGTTAGGCTAACAGTAGGTGAATTCCGATGGAACGTTCTTACAACAACTGTCTCGCGATTACGACACGAAACGGTACATCCACTGGCGTCGCGACGAAAATGGTCGTATGATCTGTGCGCGAGAGATGGGGCACGCCAAAAGTTCCCATTTAGGACAAAAGAAAGCTGTGAGTTGGGAAGCCCGAGATGACCGCAAATCGCAGGGACTTCATCAAGTTCGTGGTTGCAGGAGCGATCACTGCCAATTGTCCAATCGAGTCTGTCTGTTGAACGGACAAACCCGACTATGCTGAACTCGTGGAAGGGGAGGACAACCGTACCTGCGATCAAGTTCGAGATGGGCGGGATTTTATTCGTCCACCAGTTACGGCCTGTCACGATGTTGTGATCGTCGGCAGGAATCAGCGGGATGACACAGGAGAGGAAGCTACGGAGACGCGAGAAGATGGCCAAATACGTGATTCAAGCTAAGCGTGGTGCACCGCCGGGAGGAGCTTATTCCCGGGGATGGCGGGCCGGAGATTTCGTCTTCGTAAGCGGAACGGGGCCGATCGACCCGGTCCATGGCGAACTCGTCGGCGACAGCATCGAGCAACAGGCGGAGCAGACCATTGATAACATTGTTGCCATTCTCGAGGCCGACGGAGCTTCGCTTCGCGATGTGGTGAAGGTCCATGTGCACCTAAGCGACACGAGTTTGTTCGCTCGCTACAATGCGGTTTACGCGCGACGTTTTTCGCCGCCGTATCCGGCGCGAACGACGGTAGGCAGCGATCTCGGTCACACTCCGGGCATGCTGATCGAAATCGATTGCATTGCTTACAGTGTGAAGAAAGCGGCTCCGAAGCCGGTGCCCGGGACAAAGAAGACAAAGAAAAAGACGAAGAAGAAAGCGGGCCGGAACAAGTAGACTTCTCGTCCTGTCGCAAGAAACGCCACAAGGACAGGCCATCCCGACCAAGGTCGCGGCGCGGGATTTCTTTCCGGGCTGTCTCGCCTAAATTGGGCAATTATATCCTTGACACATATGTGATTTTCGGCTATAGTTTTCTACATGGACGCCCCGAACACACTTCAAGAAGCCATCGTTTACTTCTCCGATCCCGACCGCGCTTTCGAGTATGCCAAGAAACTGCGCTGGCCCGATGGCAAAGTCGTTTGCCCGCGTTGCGGCAAGGCTAAGCACTCGTTCATTAAAACTCGCCGCATCTGGTTCTGCTACGAGTGCAAGAAGCAATTCACCCTGAAACTCGGAACGGTTTTCGAGGATTCGCCGCTTGGACTCGATAAATGGATGACGGGGTTTTGGCTGCTCATCAACTGCAAGAATGGCGTGTCCAGTATGGAGATTCACCGCGCTCTTGGCATCACACAGAAGGCCGCATGGTTCATGCTGCAACGCCTTCGGCTTGCTATTCAAGATGACTTCTACGGCTCGAAACTCGGTAGCGGCGGCGGAGAGGTCGAAGTTGATGAGTCGTTCATTGGCGGCAAAGCACGCAACATGCACCTGAGTGAGCGCAAGCGCCGAATCACTGGCACAGGCACCAAGGACAAGACGGCAGTCATGGGCATCTTGGAACGTGGCGGAAAGATTCGGACCACAGTCGTACCGAACCGCAAGAGACATGAACTGCAATCGCAGGTACGCAAGCATGTAGAGGCTGGGGCGGCGCTCTACTCCGATGCTCTGCTGTCCTATGAAGGTCTCGCAACCGACTACGCGCACAAAGTTGTCGATCATGCCCTGCAATACGTGGATGGCCGCGTACACACAAACGGCCTTGAGAACTTCTGGAGCCTGCTCAAGCGCGGCATCTCTGGCACGTACGTGTCGGTCGAACCTTTTCATCTTTTCCGTTACCTTGATGAGCAATCTTTTCGTTTCAATACTCGCAAAGACATGAATGACGGGCAGCGTTTCAAACTCGCCATGTCACAGATCGGCGGCAAGCGCCTCACCTACACGGAACTGACTGGCAAAGATCAATCGCCGCGCCACGAAACGACAAGGGCGCGGGAAACGCCAGAGATGCCAATCCCGTTCTAGTCCTTGCCGATAAAGCAAGTCCGTCAAATACCTTTTAGCAATTCGCTCATGCTCATGTCGAAACTCTTGGCGAGAACATCGAGCGTATTCAAGCATGGTTCCTTCTCGCCATGTTCAAGGTCTCGAAGAAACTTGTCATCCAGTCCTGAATGCTCTGCCAGATAAATAAATGTCCAATCTTGCCCTTTTCGCAACGCTCCAAGCCTCTTACCGAATCTGACGTTCAAAGCGGATTTCTTTTTTGACATCCGCAGATGATTGCAGGTAAGATTCCTCATCGAACGGGCCTATAGGCCCGTAAGTGTTGGGCGGTGCATATTGGCTAAATCTAAACCTGTTCGCGGCTGGCGTACCTACCGCTCGGTAGCCGGTAAAGTTGTCAAGAAAGTCGAAATCTCCAACGACGAGATTCCTGCTGTGGTTATCTACTTTCGTGACGATACCCAGCTCTATGTAGGAGTGCATCATCCAATCGAGTTTCAGGTCCGGCTGGAAAAACTGAC
>JBAPOI010001082.1:0-6239 GCA_049279555.1 Candidatus Sulfotelmatobacter sp. | reverse complement strand
GGGACATGTGAACGACGGCATCGATGCGGAGATTCCCAGCATCCATTATCGTCAGTCCCCTCTGATTGTTCTCAACACCGGTTTCGGATTCCAGGATGTGTCATCACGGGCAGGCCCGGTGTTTCAGGAACACTGGGACGCCCGCGGACTGGCAATCGGCGACCTGCATAATACAGGAAGACTTGATGTGGTCGTTTCCGCAAATGATGGTCCCGCGCACGTATTGCGGAGCGATCTCTCTGTGCCCCACCATTGGCTGTCGCTGAAGCTGGAAGGCACGAAGTCAAACCGCGATGCGATCGGCGCCACGGTCAAACTCGTAACTGCCGATGGAAATCACCAATTTGCGACAGTCAAGACCTCGGGAAGTTATTTTTCGTCCAGCGATGCGCGGCTACACTTCGGACTGAACGATCAAGCGACGGTCGCCAGGATCGAGGTGCATTGGCCCAGCAAAATCGTGCAGACATTCGTCAACATTCCGGTGGATCGAGCATTGCTGATCTGCGAGACTTCAGACCCTTCGTTTCAACCGTTGGAGCGCAAGCTCGATGTGCGGGAATCTCCATGTCTCGCTTCACGCGAGGTCAGTCGCTAAGATCTTGTACACGGATGTGAACTCATCGGAGGAAGCTCTAAGATTGCTTCGCGGTACCATTTCTTATACGTTTTGTCTTTCCAATTGAGGTATGTCTGATGCATTTTGATTCCACGCGGCGCGGATTCCTTGAGTCGTTTGCGGCCGCAACGATGGGCGTGGCTGTCTCGCCGGCGGCTCGAATGTGGGCGAATGTCGCGACTTCCTCGATTCGATACATGGATATCACGAAGGCTGCAGGAATCGATTTCGTTCACTATACCGGTGCCTTCGGGAAGAAGCTTCTGCCTGAGACCATGGGCTCGGGATGCGCCTTCATCGATTTCGACAACGATGGCAATCCGGACATCTTGCTCATCAATGGCATGGACCTGCCCGGACACAAACAGCGGCGCGCCACAATGAAGCTCTATCGTAATGATGGAAAGGGTTCGTTCACAGATGTAACTGTGGAAGCGGGACTGGATATCGAAATGTTCGGCATGGGCGTTGCCGTCGGCGACTATAACAATGATGGTTGGGACGATATCTACATCACTGGCGTGGGCGACTCGCGGCTGTTACGTAACGATCACGGCCGGTTCCACGATGTCACCGATGAAGCGGGCGTCCGCAATACGGGGTTTGGTAGCAGCGCCGCGTGGCTCGACTACGACCGCGACGGCAAACTAGATCTGCTGGTCGCCAACTATGTGGACTGGACCGAAAAAGGCGATCTTTATTGCTCTCTCGACGGTTATACCAAGTCCTACTGCACGCCGGAGTCGTACAAAGGATCTTCGTGCCGGCTATTACATAATCTTGGAGACGGCCGCTTCGAGGACGTGACGAAGCGCGCGGGTCTTTATGATGTGACTTCGAAGTCTCTGGGCGTGGCCATTCTCGATTTTGACCAGGACGATTGGCCCGACATCGCCATTTCCAATGACACTCAGCCAAATAAGCTTTATCGGAATAACCACGACGGTACCTTCACCGAGATGGGGATGCAGGCTGGCATTGCGTTGGACGAGCGCGGAATTGCCCGCGGCGCCATGGGCATCGATTCGAACGACTTTGACCGGTCGGGGTATCCCAGCCTGGCGATCGGAAATTTCTCGAACCAGATGGCCGCTCTGTATCACAACGTGAAGAACCGGCTTTTCATTGACGTTGCACCATTGGTCGGCATCGGCCGCGACACGTTGCTTTCGCTCACCTTTGGACTTTTCTTCTTCGATTACGACCTGGATGGCTCCGATGATTTGTTCCTTGCCAATGGCCACGTGGAAACCGATATAGCTCGTATGCAGCCCCGCGTCAGCTATCCGCAGGTCCCCTTGCTGTTTCACAATGATGGGCGCGACTCCCGCGGAAACGCGCGTTTTACCAACGTTGGCGCCAGCGTGGGATTCACTCACCCCTACGTCGCGCGCGGCGCCGCGTACGCAGATATTAATAATGATGGCGCGCTCGATATCCTCGTCTCCACCAATGGCGGTCCCGCCTACCTGTTTCAAAATGTCGGCGTCACGAACAATGGCTTACGAATCAAAGCCGTTGGCCGCCGATCCAATCGCAGCGGCATTGGAGCTGTGGTGCGCGTCCAGACTCGGGCAGGCATCATGTCCAAAGTTGTTCATTCCGGCTCGAGTTACTGTTCGCAATCGGAACTTACACTCACCTTTGGCATGGGCACTCAGAGGGTAGCCGAACAGGTCGAAATCCAGTGGCCCAGCGGAGAGCGTGACGTTCTCAAGAACCTTGCCGTGAATTCAACTTACACGGTAGAAGAAGGCGGAAAGATCTTGAACGCGCAGCCCTTCAAAAAGACAGCTTGACCGCCTCCCAGGTAATTTCAAGTGTTTCATGGGCTGCATCTGTTAGCGGCGAGATCAGTTGCCCGTGAACTTCTGCGCTGGTCCGGTCCCGTTCGGAGTCGTGACAATAGCGTAGGCGACCTTACGTGAGGCAGTCAGTGCGGGACAGCGGTGTGACTGTGAAGGTTTAAGAAGGCGCTGGCAGAGCTATAACACCGCCGACATGCTCGTCCCCGCGGCTGCGAAAACATCGGCCGCTTCCTGCTCTGCGATCGGAATAAATGCCTGCAAAATCGTAGGGTCGAATTGGGTGCCGCTGCTGCGGTACAGGCGTGCGATCGCTTCTGTATGCGAAAGGCCCTGCCGGTAGCAGCGATTCGAGATCATCGCGTCAAATGCGTCGATCACACAAATGATTCGGGAAACCAGCGGTATATCGTTGCCCGTGAGCCCGGCAGGATAGCCGGTTCCGTCCACGCTCTCGTGGTGGTGCAAGGCGTAAAGACTGGCTTCTTCGAGGCCGGGGAACAGCCGCAGGATTGACCAACTGTATTCCGGATGGCGATTAATGAGGGCGCGTTCCTCGGGCGTGAGCGCGCCCGGTTTTTTTAGGATCGCGTCGGGTACACCGATCTTGCCAACGTCGTGAAGTAATGCGGCGACTTCTACCTGGTAAAGGCGTTCCTCCGGAATCTCCATCTTTCGAGCCACGCGCAGCGCCCATTCCGCCAATCGTGTGCTGTGGACTCCGGTGTTGATGTCCTTCAGGTCCAGCATCTGGTTAAACGCGCAAACCACAGAGTTGCGGAAGGCGAGATGCTGTTCTTCGAGTTCTTTGACCCGGAGCACGAGCCCAGACAAATCCAAACCCGAATTTAGGGTTACCGCCATATCGTCGTGGGCCCGTGTTCCGTGTTCACTCTTTGCTACAACAGATGGCACGATTCAAGTGCCTGGTATGTATCCAGGCGTCCGAAGCCAAGATTCACATTTCCGATATAGTCGGCATTCGACAATCCGAAGGGAACAGTTCGGCTGGAGCAATTACCGTCAGTACCCAGCATGAGAGCTGCTGTGCCGGCCACGAAGGGAGTGCTGAAGGATGTGCCCCAGCCTGCGGCATAAGTTCCCCAGGGATAGGTGGTGACGACGCCTTCTCCCGGCGCAGCCATAAACACTGGCGGCACGCCGTAGTTCGTAAATGTGGACTGGACGTCAAGATTCGAAGTCGATGCGACGTCGATTACTCCAGGTAGCCCGCCGGGGTAAACCATTGTGTGCTCGCCATTGTTGCCGGCAGATGCGACAGAAATTACACCACGGCTGTTTGCATATTTGATAGCGGTTGCGAGTTCCGGAGAGTAACTCGTGTAATTGAAGCTCATGTTTATTACTTTGGCACCGTTGCTTACGGCGTAGTAGATGGCGCGCAGAATATTGGAGTCATATGCGGTGCCGGCTGCGGTGAACGCCTTGAGCGGCATGATTTTGGCTTCGGGCGCGACTAGGTGCACGATCCCAGCGGTCATAGTCCCATGGCCAAAGTCCGAATACGAGCCGCCATCCAGCACTGCCACGGTACGCTGATCGAGCACCGCGACCGTGCGCTGGTCCAGCGTTGCAGGTTGCGCCTGGCTCAAATTGGGAGTGGCTTGAACGTCGTTCATCTCCGAACCACCGCTGGTGTTGGTGGTGAAGTCGTAGCCGTTGACCAGAACATTTTTCAGAACCGGATTGGTGGGATCGACGCCGGTGTCGATGACTGCGACCGTCGTTCCGGCACCGGCAACGTTAAATGCCGCCTGGGTTTGAGCTGTGCGCACCAGTTGATTTGCAGGCTGCGCGATGTAACCGTGCCAAACCGTCGCCCCGTAGTAGGAAGCCGGCACCTTGTCGGTTAGATACGAGGGATCGGAAAAGGCGTACGTTGGCACCGCATTCACGGACTGATCCACTTCTACATCGAGAATGCCTGTCTGGAGATTGAGACGAAGCAGGGACGTCACTGGATTTAGAATAGCGGGGAAAGTCACAAGAAATAGCTGCCCGTTGGGGTCGCCAAGGCCGGTGACGACCTTGCAGCCCGTCAACAAACAGGTGAGATTGAGGCCCGGCAGTCCGAGCGAGTCGCGCACGATAAGACGCGTTTGTGCCTGTGCCGCTGGCGCGCAAAATGTGGTCAGCAGTAACAGCAGGCACGCTACCATGCCCGCACGCCTCAGATTCATATTGGATTCTAACTTGTCCATTATTTTCCCCTTTTCACTCATACCCTAGATTGCGAGTTTAGAGTGGAACCCTGGTATTTTCCACTTACATCCGTACTCTTTCTGAAGTAACTCGCTTTGCTTCCTTCGGTAACGTATGTTCGGTTACCGTTGTCTCAAGTTCGTCAACGGAATCCACACTGTGTTGCGGCTCTCCGCCTTGATCGACAACCAGAGAAACTCCTTCGCTTCGAACTCCATCTGAAATTCCCCCGAGGCATTGGCCACGGTCGTGCCGAGCAGCTGATCTTTTTCTGTCGACAGATCAACGGTTACGTTGCGCCAGGGCCGCACTTCCCGCTTGTCCAGCACTTGGCCAACTAAGTGAACTCTTTTGGCTTTGGAACGCCGGCCAAAACTCAAATCCACCGTTAAATCTTCGGCCTCGTAGATGACTTGCCATATATTCAGTTCGCCGCTGCGCACACCTGCCAGTAGCGGCTGCGCAAAGCTGTCAAAAACCAGGTTGGCTAAGGTCCATTTCCTCGCTTGGTGCGCCGTTGCCCAACCGGCAAAGCCCAGCTTCACCAGGCGCACCAGATTCTCCGGGGGCGTGAACGCAGCTTCGTCCGTCGCCAGCTTTCGGACTCGGCTCCAGGCATCGAGGGTGGTCTGGCATTTTAGACAGCTCGTAGCGAGATGTGTCCTGATGTCTTTGCTAACCTCGACTGCGCCAACTCCGCGGACAAAATCAATCCAGGGCTGTTCCGAAAAGTGCTCCATTGTTGTCCTCATTACTTCTTTGGGGGGTTTCAGCTACTTGGGGGCTTACTACAAAAGGGAAGGCAGGGGCTCAAAAAAATACAGCCTGCGATAAATTAAATTCGATTTCCTCTTACCCCTTTCCTATCAATAAGAAAGGAGCCCAGTAATAAGGATGCGGGTGGTGCTCCCGCAGGCGGATCGACGCCATTTGCAGCGCATCCACTTTCGAATGTCCTTGTTGCAGCCCAGTATAGAACTCGACCATGAACTCTTTGGTGCTGTCGTCGTTGACATCCCACAGACTCAAGACAAGCGACTGCGCTCCCGCCTGCAGCAGGCCACGGACCAGTCCCATCAGTTCGTCTCCAGGCGTGACCACATTTAACCCAGTGGCGCAGCCGCTGAGCACGACCAACTCGACTGGCAGTTGCAGATGAGCCATGTCGTAAAGGCTGAGATGCGATGACCCAAGACGAATTGAGGAGAACATCGGGTTATCCTGGCGAAAGTATCCGTGGGTTGCGATGTGCACCGATTTGCTTCGCGGCCCATAGGTTCGCAGCACATCTTCCGTCGCATCGTTGCCTAGAAATAGCTTGGCGTTTGGCAAAATTTGAGCGAGCGCCTCCACTTCCGTTCGAATGGCGGGCGTTCGTTCGTCGGGCACACCGAGAATGAGAGAATCCCCGGCGGCCGTAACTGGCTTCGTCTGGCACTGTGCGTAAACGCCGGCGCTTGGCGCGTAAGAAATCGCGAATCGATCGATCAAGTACGATTCGCCATCATGCAAAGCATGAAACGGAACGTAGTGAAGCAATCCGTGCGGTACAAAGACGATGTGCCGAACTTCGAGCAGATGCCGGATCGGTG
>JBAPOI010001081.1:0-1548 GCA_049279555.1 Candidatus Sulfotelmatobacter sp. | reverse complement strand
TCATTTTACGCGAACGCTTTCACCGCTGGCTCGGCCTTGGCGTGCTGGCGGCGGCGGTCGGGCGCGTCGTGCTGGTGGACGTGTGGAAACAGGAGACGATTTTCCGTGTGCTGACGTTCATGGCGCTTGGCGTTGCGCTGCTCGTCATCGGCTTCATCTACAACAAATACCAGGAAAAAATCCGGCAATGGCTTTGAGCCGTGTCAGCTGCCCAAATAGGCGCTTTTGACCTGCGGATTCTGTCGCAACGCGGCGGAGTCGCCCTGCACCGCTACCTTGCCCGTTTCGAGAACATAGCCGAAGTGCGAAATTTCCAGCGCGCGATTGGCATTTTGCTCCACCAGCAAAATCGTGATGCTCTGCTGCCGGTTGATTTCGACAATTTTCTCGAAAATGGTCTTCACCAGCAGTGGGGCGAGACCGAGCGACGGCTCATCCAGCATCAGGAATTTCGGCCGGCTCATCAGTGCCCGGCCGATCGCCAGCATTTGCTGTTCTCCGCCGCTCAACGTGCCCGCAATCTGCTTTTCACGCTCCAGCAAACGTGGAAACAGGGCAAATACATGTTCGAGTTCGCGCCGGACGATTTGCCGGTCCTTCTGCAGATACGCGCCGAGTTGCAGATTTTCCATCACCGTCAGGTTGGCAAAAATCATCCGGCCCTCCGGCACGTGCGAGAGTCCGAGTCTGACGATCCCGTGCGGCGGCTGGCCGGCGATGTTCTTTCCGCCGTAAATAATTTCACCGGATTTCGGCTTGAGCAGGCCGGAGATGGTTTTGAGCGCGGTCGTCTTGCCCGCGCCGTTGGCGCCGATAAGCGTGACAATCTTTCCGTCAGGCACGGACAGGGAAATCCCGTGCAACGCGGTAATCGCGCTGTAGCTGACCGTCAGATTTTTTATCTCAAGCATTCTTCAATGGTTCCCCGCCTAAATACGCTTCAATGACCTTCGGATTCGCCCGCACTTCACCCGGTGAGCCTTCGGCGATTTTCATGCCGTAATCCAAAACGGCAACGCGTTCGCAGATGCCCATGACGACCTGCATATCGTGCTCGACCAGCAGCACGGAAATCTGGAATTTGTCCTTGATGAACTGGATCAGCCGCATCAGTTCGCTCTTTTCGTTTGTGTTCATCCCGGCCGCCGGTTCGTCCAACAGCAGCAATTTCGGCTTGGCCGCCAGCGCGCGGACGATTTCCAGCCGCCGCTGGTCGCCGTAGCTCAAGCCTTTCGCCGGCGCGTCGCGGAATTTTCCCAAGTGGAAGATTTCCAGCAGTTCCATGACCCGTGCCGCGATGGATTCTTCCTCCTTGTGAAACGCGTGCCCGCGCCAGAGGGCATGCCGGATGTCCCCGCGCAAGTGGAGATGAAACACCGTGCGGACGTTGTCAAAAACGGTCAGCGATGGAAAGAGCCGGATGTTCTGGAAGGTCCGCGCAATGCCGCGCGCGGTGATGCGGTAGGGTTTGCTGCCGACGACCGATTGGCCGTCGAACATGATGTCACCCGCCGTCGGCTGATAGACGCCGGTGATGAGGTTGAACAC
>JBAPOI010001080.1:0-4525 GCA_049279555.1 Candidatus Sulfotelmatobacter sp. | reverse complement strand
GACGATTTCGGCCGGGTTTTTCGCAATAACGCTGTCATGTCAGCCCTGGGCATTCCACAAACCGCGGCCATCATGGGCATGTGCGTGGCTGGGGGCGGCTACCTGCCGGTGATGTGCGATCACGTTCTGATGACCGACGGCAGTGGATTATTTTTGGCCGGACCGGCACTGGTGCAGGCGGCGATTGGACAGAAAGTTTCGGCGGAGGAGCTGGGCGGAGCGGCAATGCATGCCGGGATCAGCGGCACGGTCGATTTCCGTGAACCGGACGACAAGGCTTGCCTGGCGCGCATCCGCTCCATCGTCGAAAAATGGGGATACCGCCGCCAATCTCCTTGGGATCGCAAGAAGCCAGTCGAGCCTGCGCTGGCTGCCGAGGAAATCTACGGCATTTACGATTCCTCATCCGCACGCCCCTACGACATGAAAGAGATTCTCGCGCGTGTGCTCGATGGCAGCCGCTTCGACGAATACAAACCGGAATACGGAAAAACCCTGATCTGCGGCTACGGACGTATCGGTGGCTTCGCCGTGGGCATTGTCGCCAACCAAAAACTGCACGCCCAACAGACCGATCATGAAGGCCATAAGCGGATCGAGTTCGGCGGCGTCATCTATACCGAGTCGGCCGAGAAAGCCGCGCGCTTCATCATGGACTGCAATCAGAATTTGATTCCCCTGATCTTCTTTCATGACGTAAATGGTTTCATGGTAGGCCGCGACGCCGAGTGGAGCGGCATCATCAAAGCCGGCGCCAAGATGGTGAATGCGGTGTCAAATTCCGTGGTGCCGAAGATCACAGTGATTGTCGGAGGATCGTTCGGCGCAGGACACTACGCCATGTGCGGCAAAGCATTCGATCCGCGCTTCGTCTTCGCGTGGCCAACCGCTCGGTACGCCGTGATGGGCGGCGATGCCGCAGCCGGGACTCTGGTCGAAGTGAAGGTCAAGCAATTAGAGCGCGGCGGCAAGAAACTGAGCGACGAAGAAAAGAAAGAGTTGTTCGAATCGACAAAGCGTACGTACGACGAGCAAACCGATCCGCGTTATGGTGCAGCCCGGCTGTGGATCGACAAGATCATCGATCCCATCGAAACGCGGGACGCCATCACGCAGGCTCTCGAAGCGTCGGTGCTGAATCCAGACGTGCCAGAGTTCAAGGTAGGAGTGCTGCAAACGTAAGAGATTGAGTAATTGGGAAAATTTAGTAATTGAGTAATTAAAAATCTCAGCACCACGATCCCTGTTCTCAAATTACTCAATTACCAAATTACACAATTACTCAATATAACTTCGGAATGCCTGACACAGTCAAACTTATCGAGTGTCCCCGCGACGCCTGGCAAGGGCTGAAGGGCCAGATTCCTGCTGACATCAAGCGCGCCTACTTGCAGGCCCTGATCAGCGCAGGCTTCAAGCACATTGATGCCGTTTCGTTCGTTTCGCCGAAAGCCGTGCCCCAGATGGCGGATTCAGAAGAAGTTTTGAAAGAACTCGATCCGCCCGATAACGTTGAGATCATCGGCATAGTCGTCAACGAAAAGGGCGCGCAGCGGGCGATTGAAACGCAGGCGGTTCATACGCTCGGATTTCCGTATTCGATTTCGGAAACTTTTCTGCGCAAGAATCAAAATCAGTCCGCCGAAGCTGCACTCGAAGAACTGGAAAAGATTCAGAAGAAAGCAAACGACGCTTCCCTCGATATCGTGGTTTATATTTCGATGGCCTTCGGTAATCCGTATGGCGATCTGTGGAACGTTGAGGAAGTGATCGCAGCTATCGAACTCATGGAGGTTGATAACCTGCGCATGATCTCCCTGGCCGATACGGTCGGCATGGCAACGCCAGAGCAGGTCAGAGAACTCGTTGGCGCGGTCATGACGAAGTACGATTATCTTGAGATCGGCGTGCATCTGCACAGCCGTCCCGAACACGCGGCCGCTAAGATTCTCGCCGCATACCACGCCGGTTGCCGTCGTTTCGATTCGGCAATCGGCGGCCTCGGTGGCTGCCCTTTTGCGCAAGATGCGCTCGTCGGTAATATTGCGACCGAGACGATGATTGAAACCCTGAGGCTGCATGGCGCGGAGTTACCCTCGCTGAAACCACTGGATACGTTACTGCGCGCGTCTGCGGAAATGGGCGCGCGTTACACAAATTCCGTCGATGACGATTTAATTTCGACGATTTGATTTTCTTTAGCGAAGCTACGAAATGAACTACAAGACAATTCAACTCACATACGATTCCGGCGTCGCAACGATCACGCTGAACCGTCCGGAAAAGCGTAATGCCATCAGCTTCGAATTGATCGACGATCTGTTGAGCGCGTTGAAGGAAGTGGAGCTGTCCGACGTGCTCGTGCTGATTATTACGGGCGAAGGCAAAGCCTTTTCGTCAGGCATGGACCTCGAGAATTTGAAAGCGCTGATTGGCCGCTCACCGGAACAGAACCTGAAAGATTCGGAAACGATGGTCCGGCTGTTCCGTTCGCTTTACGAATTCCCGAAGGTAACGATTGCGGCGGTCAATGGACCGGCCATTGCCGGCGGCACGGGCCTCGCTCTGTTGTGCGATTTCACTTTGGCGGTGCCGGAGGCTAAGTTTGGCTATACCGAAGTGCGCATCGGTTTTGTTCCCGCCATCGTTTCCACGTTTCTTTTGCGCCAAGTCGGAGAAAAGCACGCCCGCGATCTACTGCTCACCGGCAGGATTATCGACGCCGAAGAAGCCGCGCGCATAGGCTTGGTCAATGAAATTGTCGCTCCGGAAAAACTGATGCACAGGGCTCGCGAATTGGCCGCGCAGTTGATGGAGAACAGTCCATCGTCTTTGCGCGCGACCAAGCAACTGCTCACCGATCACGCCCGCGCCGAACTGGACGCGCAGATCGAAGCCGCAGTGCGCGAGAATGCCGCAATCCGCACCACGGCCGATTTCCGCGAAGGCATCTCTTCATTCCTCGAAAAGCGCAAACCAGTGTGGAGCGGCAAGTGAACTCGAACCATCCTCAGGCGGTCATGCATTCGGCAATCAACGAAACGCGTCTGCGCGTTCGCTATGCCGAGACCGATCAAATGGGCGTGGTTTACCATTCCAATCATTTCATCTGGTTCGAAGTGGGCCGGGTCGAGTTGCTGCGCCAGCTCGGCTTCTCCTATCGAGACATGGAGAGCGAAGATAGACGCTTCATCGCCGTCGCCGAGGCCAAATGCCGCTATCGTTTTCCGGTTCGCTACGATGAAGAAGTCTTAGTGCGCACGCAGCTTTTGAACGTGCGCGACTCCGTGGTCCACTTTGGTTATGAGTTGCGGCGTGCAACCGACGGCGTGCTGCTGGCGGAAGGCAAGACCACTCACATTGTCACGGATTCGGACATGAAAGTTGCCGCGTTGCCTGAGAAATATTTGCAGGCGTTTCGGGCCGCAGTAGGCAAGCGAAACAGGAAATCTACTTGAACGCACTTCACATCAACGGGAACGATCTCACTCTGGAAGCGGTGCTCGAAGTCGCAACCGAACGCCGGCCCGTGCTTTTATCGGGCGAAGCTCGCGAGGCCGTCGACCGGGCGCGAGCCGTGGTCGATGAAATTGTCGCCAGCAACAAACTTGCCTATGCCATCACCACCGGCGTCGGCAAGCTGAGCGACGTGCGCATCGCCGGGGAACAGATTCGTGAACTGCAGGTCAATTTGGTGCGCTCTCATTCGGTCGGGGTCGGCGAACCGCTCGCCGCAGCAGAAGTCCGCGCCATGATGCTCTTGCGCGCCAATTCGTTGGCCAAGGGTTATTCGGGCGTTCGCGCCGTCGTCATCGACACGCTGTGCGAAATGCTGAATCGCGGCGTCACGCCCTTCGTCCCGTCGCAGGGAAGCGTGGGTGCAAGCGGCGACCTCGCTCCGCTGGCGCATCTCGCGCTGGCGTTGATCGGCGAAGGCGAATGCATTGACACATTGGGCGTGCGCATCCCCAGCGCCGACGTGTTGAAGCGGGCGCAGATCAAGCCGCTGGTGCTCGAAGCAAAAGAAACCATCTCTCTCATCAACGGAACGCAGGGAATGCTGGCCGTTGGAACCCTGTCGCTGCTGGCCGCCGAGACACTGGTAGATTCTGCCGATGTGTTGGGAGGCCTTTGCTGCGATGCTTTGCAAGGCACCGATGCCGCCTTCGATGAGCGAATTCACAAAGCGCGCCCGCACGCTGGGCAGATGAAGACGGCGGCAAATCTGCGCAAGATGCTCGAAGGCAGCCAGATTCGCGAATCGCACCGCAACTGTGGCCGGGTGCAGGATGCATATTCTCTACGCTGCATTCCGCAGGTGCACGGCGCGGTGCGCGATACCTTGCAGCATTGCCGCGAAGTATTTGAGATCGAGGCAAACTCGGCAGTAGATAATCCGCTGGTATTCATCACGGCTCGTGGAGGGACAGGCGCCTTCGCCCGTCCCGCGAGCGAAGCGAGCGCCTCCATCGCGGGGGATGTAATCTCGGGCGGCAACTTTCACGGCGAACCGCTAGCCTTCACT
>JBAPOI010001079.1:0-2340 GCA_049279555.1 Candidatus Sulfotelmatobacter sp. | reverse complement strand
ATCCTCACTACCTTTAGCGGCCGGAATCCAGGAGTGGCTGTGACCATCTGCTCCGCTGAGGTTAGTCCAGCATTCCCTGTGCGCGAACCCGGCTGCAACATCTGCCGGAGAAGAGCCTCAAAGGAAGACTTCCAGCCCGTGCTTAGCGCCGGGATTCGCAAAGCCCGCTCAAGTTCTTCTTTGACTGCTCCGGGAAGATAGAGTAATGCGTCGCATTCCGCGACCGTCAGATTTTCAGGGTCCTGGAAGACTCTGACGATTTCGTCGCCAGCGCCCACCTCGCCCTCTTCGAGTACTCGAAGATAGAAACCCGGGCGGCGATGCGCGACCAGCAATGCCGCCATCCTGGGCACACCCATTCGTAATCCAACGCGGTAGCAGGTTACACGCGGCTGCGTAACCTCAAACACCGCTTCGCCTATCCGGAAGCGGTCGCCGATCGAAACCTCACTGTCCGCCAAGCCGTCCACCGTGAAGTTTTCCCCAAATTGCCCGAAGGTAAAATCGTTCCGATTCAGCTCCCGCTCCCAGTAGCGGTAAGAATCCATTTGGTAAACAAGCGCAGCGCGGTGCTCTCCACCGTGACCGGCCAGATCGCCCTGCGCATCGCCATCGACATTGAGCCGTCGCACTAGGCGCCGTCCCTTCACGGGCTCTTTCCACACAGACGAGTAAACCATCCTTCCGCGCCACGCGAGCTCGCGGGGTCGACCCACGTTAACTGATAACAACCGTGCCATGTGTGCCTCAAATCTTCCGCGTCATCAAGAGGGCATGTTCATTTTTTCATGCTCATGAATAACGTGTTCAGTCCCTCCGCGAAGGCTGGGTGCGCGAAGATACCATCTTCGAGCGCGGTGTAGGGAAGCTTGCCCATCATCGCGATTTGCAGCATCGACATGATCTCGCCGCCTTCGGCGGCCAAGGCTGCGGCTCCAAGAATCAGCCCGTTCTCGGCATCGACGACGGCCTTGATGAAGCCGCGTGGTTCGGCCGTTTCCACCGCGCGGGCGACCCAGGACGTAGGGATCTTGGCGACTCGGATCGAGCGGCCCTGAGCCCGCGCCTCCTCCTCTGTCAGGCCGATCCGCCCTAACTGCGGATCGATGTACACGGTGTACGGAACTAGTCGATCCTTCGTCGACGATTGCCCACCACGAAGCAAGTTGTTACGGATGATGCGATAGTCGTCGTACGAGATGTGCGTAAATGCTGGACCACCATTTACATCACCCAAAGCGTAGACGCCGGGGACGTTTGTCTGCAGCCGGTCGTCTACCGGAATGAAACCGTGCGCATCAACGTTCACCCCGGCGGCGGCGAGGTTGAGCTGCTCGCTATTCGGCACTCGGCCAATGGCGAGCAGGAGATGGGAGCCGGTGATGGTCCACTCTCCCGTCGGGCCGCGTAGATTTAAACCGACGCCCGATTCGCTGGCATGCACGCCGACCGCTTCGGTTTCAAGCAGGATTTCGATGCCATCCATCTGTAGCAGCTTGAAAACTTCAGCGGCAACGTCCGGGTCCTCACGACCCAGGAGCTGCTTCCCGTGCTGCACGACCGTGACAGTACTGCCGAAGCGGCGAAACATCTGCCCGAATTCCAGACCGACGTAGCCGCCCCCCAAAACCAACAAATGTTCAGGCAGTTCTTGCAACTCCATAATCGAAGTGGAATCCAGAGCCTTCACTGAATTGAGTCCGGCGATGTGGGGTCGTGCTGGCCGAGCGCCGGTATTGATGAAAATGCTGTCGGCGGTCAATTTCCGAGTGCCGCCGGCAGTGAGCCTCACCTCGACAACGTTGGGACCGGTGAAGTGCGCTTCGCCGAAAATGAGCTCGACATTCTCGGCATCTTCCAGTCGACGCTGCGCCCCTGCGCGGAAGTCGTCGACAATTGCCTTCTTACGCCGGTGAACTTGCCCCAGGTCAATGCCGACAGGCCCGCAGCGAATGCCGTAGTCGGCTGCGCGCCGGGCCAAGTAAGCGATTCGCGCGCTGGCGACCATGGTCTTCGTCGGTGTGCAGCCCACATTGATACAGGTGCCGCCGACGTGTTGACTTTCTACGAGCGCCGTTTTTCGTCCAGCCTTAGCCAGTGCAACGCAAAGCGGTGTTCCTGCTTGTCCCGACCCTATTACGACGGCATCGTAGTGATCCATAAGCTCTCCGAGCGCGAGTTAATACAAAATGGAATCCCGGGTGCTATTTGCCCTTCTCCACCCATTGCGAGCGCCAAGCAGGCGCTTCGAAGGGTTCGGCAAAGTACTGAGTTTCATGGACCACTTTGCCTTTCTGAAACTCCATAATGCTAACCGTCCGCATAACCGTGGTCCCGTAA
>JBAPOI010001078.1:0-5357 GCA_049279555.1 Candidatus Sulfotelmatobacter sp. | reverse complement strand
GCCTACGCCCGCTGGGCAGGGAAGTCGCTACCCACCGAAGCCGAATGGCAGCGCGCCGCCTATGGCACTCCCGCTGGAGACGAACGAACTTATCCCTGGGGTGAAGAAGCGCCGGCGCATCGGTACGGCGACTTTGATTTTGTGAGCTGGAATCCCGCGCCGGTGAATGCGTTTCCGGCGGGGCGCAGCGCCTTCGGAGTCGATGGACTTCTCGGGAATGGGTGGGAGTGGACTTCCACCGAATTCGCTCCATTCCCAGGGTTCGAACCGTTTCCGTTTTACCGCGGATATTCCGCGGATTTTTTTGATGGAAAGCATTTTGTCATGAGGGGTGGATCGGCGCGAACTGCGGCGTGCATGTTACGGCCCACGTTTCGCAATTGGTTTCAGCCGCACTACCAATATGTTTACGCGGGATTTCGTTGTGTGAGCCGCTGATCATTGAAATCGGCTTAGCGGGATGAGTTAGATGCGCTAGTGGAAGGGGTCACCAAGATGCTGGTTCAAGCGATTACTCCGAACAGAAACTATGCCTTCGCGGCGGACGTGCACGCGGGGCTTACCAAGCCAGGCCAGAAGGAATTGCCGTCGAAATATTTGTACGACGATGTAGGCTCCGCCCTGTTCGAAGTGATCTGCCACCTGCCGGAGTACGGGCTCACGCGCGCGGATGAGCGACTGTTGCGGCGTTACGGCAGCGATATCGTCGAGCGGCTTACCGGTCCCATGGCGGTCGCTGAACTCGGCAGCGGAAGCGGTAAGAAGACTCGCCAGATTCTGGAAGCGCTTTGCCGCCGCCAACGTACCCGTTACTTTCCCATCGAAATCTCCCGCTCGGCTCTCGTCATGTGCGAACGCGAACTCAGCGATATCGATTGCATCAGCATTCTAGGATTCGAGCGCGAGTACCTTGACGGGCTGTTGGAGGTCGCGGCGCACCGTTCCGAGGGCCAGCATCTTCTCGTATTGTTTTTGGGCAGCACTATTGGGAACTTCGATCGTCCCGCAGGCATTCAGTTCCTGTCCGAGGTTCGTCGAATTCTGATGCCGGGAGACTCGCTGCTGCTTGGTACTGATCTGGAGAAACCAAGCGCGCAACTACTGGCGGCCTACGATGACGAGCTGGGAGTGACCGCGGCTTTTAATTTGAACCTGCTGAGCCGCTTCAATCGCGAACTGGACGCCGACTTCGACCTCGGGCAATTTGAGCACATCGCAAAAATCAATCACTGGCAGCGCAGCGTAGAGATGCATCTGCGCTCGAAGATTCGCCAGACCGTTAGCATCCCGGGCGCAGATCTTTCCGTCGAATTCCTTGCGGGCGAGACGATTTGGACCGAGAGCAGTCACAAATACTCGTTAAAAGAAATATCTCAGATGGCCCATACGACCGGCTTCCGCTGCGAGGCGCAGTGGATCGACGAGCAATGGCCGTTCGCGGAAAACTTGCTGATCGCGGAGTAGATTCGCGTTTTCAATCTTTAATCCTCCCCAACATTTGTGCGGTGGGTGTTCGTGCCGCGTCCGTGCTGTAAAAATTCACTCACAATGAGGTAAATCTTTGTAAATCCTGCGTTTTTATCGACCGCGGCGATGTAGATTTAAGAAGCAAGTTAATTGTCCCGATCGACAAAAAACATTTATGACGGGAGCTATATTCCGGCGTCTGACTATCGCGCTCTGCATGGGAATTGCCACCGGCGTTCTTTTCGAGCCGCTCGCGTGTGCGGCGCAATCGAGCCCACAAACCGAACAGGCCAATTTTCCGGGCGCATCTAGCCGGCGCATTGGGGCTATTAAATCGATCAAAGGAACTTCCATCACGCTGACGGATTCCGGTACCGACGTCAACGTTACGGTTCAGCCTGCAACACGCATCGTTCGTATCGCTCCTGGTGAAAAGGACCTCAAGAACAGCACCCCCATTCAGTTGCAGGACTTGCAGGTCGGCGATCGCATTCTGGTTGCGGGAAAAACCTCCGGCGACAACCAATCGCTCACAGCGTCGACTGTTGTCGTGATGAAAAGCTCTGACGTCGAAACGTTGCATCAACATGAGCTGCAAGATTGGCAGAAGCGCGGAGTCGATGGACTTGCCACCGCTGTCGATACCGCGGCTGGGACTGTCACCATCTCAGCCCGAGGCAAGCGCCTTGTGATTCACAGTTCCCAGACCACGGTAATTCGCCGCTACGTCCCCGACTCTGTGAGGTTTGAAGATGCGAAGGCGAGTACGCTGCAGGAGGTTCATTCTGGCGATCAAGTACGGGCGCGAGGCAAACGCAGTGCGGATGGAACCGAACTACAGGCCGAGGAAATTGTTTCCGGATCCTTCCCAAGCATCGCGGGCACCATTAATTCCGTCGACGCAAGTTCATCGACTCTTAGCGTTCACGATCTAGTAGGGAAGAAAACTGTGGTCGTCAAAATCGCTCTGGACTCTCAACTTCGCAATTTGCCTCCTGAAATGGCGCAGCGGATTGCAATGGTTTTAAAAGGAGCCGCGATGGGATCCCAGCCCGGTGCGGCAGGCAGTTCCGCTTCCGCGCTTGGCGAAACTCCACATACGGTATCTCCTGTCAGCGGGACAGGTGCGGGAGCGTCAGGAATGGGCTCGGGGGGCCGTTCCGGAGGTGGTCCGGATTTTCAGCGATTGCTCACCCGCGCGCCCGCGACTTCGCTAACCGATCTGCACAAAGGCGACGCCGTGCTGATTCTTTCGACTGCGGGCAGTGCTGGCGTCGGTACGGTGATCACATTGCTCAGCGGCGTCGAACCGATTTTGCGGGCCGCTCCCGGCGCCAGCAGCGCCTCGTTGCTTACGCCTTGGAGCTTGAGCGCACCCTCCGGCGACGCTGGTGGCCCATAGTGTCATCTCTGCTCGACAAAAGCATGCAACCAAATTTTCAAGCCGGGATTCTTGTCAAAGAATGGAATGTTGGATGAAGTTACGGAAACACGCGCAATTTGTTCTTCTTTTTTTCTTGTTGCAAATGTTCGCAACGCTAGCAACATCGCAGACGGCCGCGTCTCAAAGCACGCCATCGCCGCAAATCACCATCTCTCAGAGCGCATCACCCGGAGTTTTGCGCGGGCAGGTAGTCGATCCTTCGGGCGCAGCCATTGCCAACGCCAAGGTCGTTCTGACACCGGCGGCTGCCTCCTCCAAGCCCATCCCGAACCAATCCAACGGACAGGGGCAGTACGAGTTCAAAGGGCTCTCCGCAGGAGCATATACGCTGACGATCGTTGCCCAGGGATTCTCGGTCTACGAAAACGACAATGTAGTCATCGCTGGGGATCAGCCGCAGCGCCTCAATGTTTCGATGGAGATTGAAGTCGAGCAGCAAAAGATTCAGGTCTCCGATACGGCACCGACGGTGGATGTGAATCCGGCCAACAACGCCGGTGCCATCGTGATTTCGGGGAAAGAACTCGAAGCCTTGCCTGACGATCCCGACGAATTGCTCACCGATTTGCAGGCGCTGGCGGGGCCGTCGGCTGGGCCCAATGGCGGGCAACTCTACATCGACGGCTTCACCGCGGGCCAGCTTCCGCCCAAAGAATCCATCCGCGAAATTCGCATCAATTCAAATCCGTTTTCCGCCGAGTACGACAAGCTCGGCTATGGACGAATTGAAATCTTCACCAAGCCAGGCAGCGATAAGTTCCATGGCCAGGTCTTCGCGATCGGTAATGATTCCGCGTTCAACTCGCCAAATCCGTTCGGTGGGGCTGACCAGCCGGGCTACTATACCACTCAGTTTGACGGCAATATTAGCGGTCCCATCAACAAGAAGGCATCGTTTTTCTTTAACGCTCAGCGACGAAACATTAACGATCTGTCTGCCATCAACGCCTTCACTCTCGATCCGACTACGCTTACTGCAACCCCGTTCATCGAGTCTGTGCCTAACAACCGTTATCGAACCAACATCACGCCACGGATCGACTATCAGGTCAACAAGAACAACACCCTGACTGTGCGCTACCAGTATTACCGCGATACTCAGAACGACGACGGGGTCGGTGCTTTCAGCCTGGCGTCTCAGGCTTACAATTCCGAATCCACCGAACACACGCTGCAAATCAGTGACACGCAGGTATTTGGCGCAAAGATCGTCAATGAAACGCGATTTCAATACTTGCGCGAG
This sequence comes from Candidatus Sulfotelmatobacter sp., assembly GCA_049279555.1. Classification (GTDB taxonomy): domain Bacteria; phylum Acidobacteriota; class Terriglobia; order Terriglobales; family Acidobacteriaceae; genus Sulfotelmatobacter. The sequence goes on along the minus strand of JBAPOI010001078.1, from coordinate 1,203 downwards.
ATCGCCAATCAATTCGCGGCGAATACCCAGCCTGCACTCAACGTTCTGGGATCGTTTAACGGTGGAGGGAACAGCCAGGGCAATATTCTCGATCATCAGGATCACTATGAGCTGCAGAACTACACCTCCATCATTCATGGCAATCACACGATTAAGTTCGGAGCGCGGCTGCGCGGGATTCGCGACGCAAACAGCTCCACTTCCGGTTTCAACGGCACCTTCACGTTCTCTTCATTGGAAGACACAGCTCAGGAGACCAGTTGCGTGCCTACGGCCGGACAAGCTCCCTGCCCGATTTCCTACGCCCACGCAGTTCAGAACGCCGGCAACACGACCACGCCGATTGCAACTCAGCTCACATATACAACCGGCACTCCGCCCTTAGTGGTGGGCAGTTTTGACGCGGGACTGTACTACCAGGATGATTGGAAGGTGCGCTCCAATATCACTTTCAGCTACGGCTTGCGCTTTGAAACGCAGACCGGCATCCAGGACCATGCGGACCCGGCGCCGCGCCTGGGGATTGCCTGGGGAGTGGGAGGCCGGAAAGGGCCGCCCAAGGTCGTTCTGCGCGGCGGATTTGGGATTTTCTATGACCGCTTTCAAGAAGCGCAAATTCTGGAAGCTGAACGCTTGAATGGCATCACGCAGGAACAGTTTGTCATCAACAACCCCGTGTGTCCCTCGCTTACGAATTTGCTGGCATGCACCGGCGCGGTTACGCCAATCCAGCCCACGATTTATCAGATTAACCCACACCTACACGCCCCTTACACGTTGCAAACTGCAATCGGCGTTGAGCGGCAAGTCACAAAATCGGCAACCCTGGCTGTCAATTACATCAATTCGCGCGGATTTGACCAGTTGCTCACGATCAATGCGAATGCGCCATTCCCCGGAACTCCGTGCAGTCCATCCTGCCCAACCGCGACGTCGAATCTTTACCAGTACGTTTCTGAGGCAGTCTTCCAGCAGAATCAATTGTGGGCCAACACAAACATCCGAGTCGCTTCCAAAGTTCAGCTCTTTGGTTATTACGTGCTGAATTACGCCAACAGCGATACGTCCGGAGTTTCGAGCCTTCCCTCGAACTCCCACGACATCAGCGCCGACTACGGCCGCGCTTCCTTCGATACACGCAACCGTCTTTTTTTCGGTGGTTCCTTTTCGCTCCCTTATAACTTCCGCCTGAGCCCGTTCATG
>JBAPOI010001077.1:0-10947 GCA_049279555.1 Candidatus Sulfotelmatobacter sp. | reverse complement strand
GTGCAGTGGGGATCGATTTTGACGACGACGTCGTAGAGTCCAAGGCCCGCGAATTGCGCCTGCGCGATTGCGAACTTTTCCGCTTCGGTCCAGTCTTTGCTGGGCTGGGTTGTAGACTCGGCGGATTTTTTCTTGCGCCGCGTCTTCTTGGTGACCGGAACAGCCGTCAGTTCGTCGATTCTCTGACGCAGACTTTTGGTCGCCGGCATCGGGCTGCCGGAGTGATACGCCGCGAGCATGGCGGTAAATACGTCCGCCGCGGCAAAAGAGATCTCGGCCAGTGCCCCATGCCCCGCAGCGGCCTCCATGGTGAGCGCATCCTCGAAGTGGTGCGCCAGTTCGCTCAACTCGCGCAATCCGCAGGCCGCTGAGTCTCCCTTCAGCGTGTGAACCGTACGACGGATCGAACGCACAATTTCTTCATCGCCGGGATTTTTCTCCAGCTTGAGAGATTCCTCGTTCAATGCCTGCAGCAGTTCCTGCGAGGTTTCAAAAAACAGCTCGCGTAGTTCCGCTCCACGTTCATCGGGAGGATTGGTCACTCTTGCACCTCAAGCCGCTGATACGCCGTGCCACTGTCGCGGTGGATCATGCGAAACTTCTCAGTGAGCCCGAGCAGACTTTCCGCATGGCCCACGAATAGATAGCCGCCCGGATTCAGACAGCGGTAGAACTTTTCGACCAACCGCTTCTGTTCTGCCTCGTCGAAGTACATCATCACATTCCGGCAGAAGATCACGTCGTTGCGCTGCGGCAGGTACTCCGTTTTCAGATTGTGAAAGTCGAAGTGCACCATTTCTTTCAGAGGTTTCTTGATGGCATAGCGCTCGCCGACTTTATCGAAGTAACGCAGGCGGAAGCCGTAATCCACCGTCGCCATCTGATGCTCGCTGTATGTCCCTTCTTGTCCGGCGCGCAGCACGGAATAACTGATGTCGCTGGCGAGAATCTCAACGCGCCACGGTGGCGGGATCAGCGGCTTGGGCAGAGAAATCTCAACCGGCAGCGGATTGCGCATGTAGTAATACGCGAGGGTGTCGGCGGCCATCATGCCGAGCGTATAAGCTTCCTGGCCCGTGGAGCAGCCCGCGCTCCATATCCGCACTGAGTATTCGCGGTGCGCCTGCTTGAGCTTTAGCATGTCTTCCAGAATGTATTTCTGAAACAGATCAAGTTGAGCTTTATGCCGGAAGAAGCTGGTCTCGTTGACCGTAAGATTTTCCACCAGCTTCGCCAGTTCCGCCTTGCCCTCCTGGCTGATCAGCAGGCGATAGTAAGAGTAGAAGGAATCGGCGTGACACTCGCGCAGGCGGCGCAGCAGCCTATCCTGCAGGAAATGGGTGCGGCGTTCGTCGAAGTGCATGCCGCACTCCTGATATACGAGCGCCTGCAGCAGTCGAAGTTCCGCTTCCGTCAAGATAGGAGCCGGTGCCGCTCCGGATGTACTCATGCTTTCTCTCGTTCCCCGCACCCGCGATTCAACCGCCTGCCTGCGTTATGGCTCATCGGCCGGAAGCGCCTCGCGCCTCGGCTTTCGCCGGCTTGCCTTCAGCTGCCGCTTTCTGCTGTAACAGGCTGGCCGGGGCCAACAACTTTCCCATGTCGAGTAACACGATCAAACGTCCCTTTACTTTGGCCAATCCGGTCACACAGTTGAGACCGCCTTCCTGGAAAATGGCGGGCGGAGCTTCCACGTCCGCGACCGGAATTTTCACCACTTCTGACGCCGAGTCGACGATCAGTCCCGCCAGCCGGCCCGTGTGCTCGACAACCAGAATCCGGTTCTGTCGTTTCATTGCGGCTTGCTTCTGACCAAAGCGTTTGCGCAAGTCCATCACGGAGACGATCTTGCCTCGCAGATTAATCACGCCTTCCAAATAGTCAGGCGCATCAGGCACAGCGGTGATCTCCGGCACGCGCACGATCTCATGCAGCGAAGCGATCGGTACGCCATAGGTTTCGCGCCCGATCTGGAAGCCGACGATATGGAGTTCTGTGCTCATCGCTGTCCTGATTCTCAATAGTGACGGCTTTAGTAGCGCGATCCCGCTGCCGCCCGCCGTGCATTGTGACCTTTGTCATCCGGCGCCGGGTGCAACGCGCTCGCAGACTCGTCCAGCGTGAAGCGATCCATGAAGTCGAGCAGGCCGCGCGACATTTTCGACATCTGCTCGGCCGAAGCCGCCAACTCAGTCGATCCCGAGGTTGATTGCTGCACCAGTTCGCGCATGCGCTCCATTGCCTTCACCACGGCCTGCGCTCCCGAGGCTTGTTCTTCCACCGCGGAGTTGATTTCGTGGGTGATCTCGTTCAGTCGCGTGGTCGCGCGCGCAATCTGTGACGAGCCGTGTGACTGTTCATTGGTGGCCGCGCCGATTTCCTGGGCAAACTTGTAAACTTCGGTGACCACGTTCGAGATTTTGCGCAGCGCGGAGTTCAGCTCTCCGCCGAGATCTAGGCCTTCGTTCACGATTCCGGTCGAGCGATCCATGTTCTCGACTGCCTTGCGCGCTTCCTTCTGAATGCTCTGGATCAGCTCGGAAATTTCCTTGGTCGATTGCGCCGATTTTTCCGCCAGCTTGCGGACTTCGTCGGCAACGACCGCGAAGCCCAGTCCATGCTCGCCGGCACGTGCTGCTTCGATGGCGGCGTTCAGCGCCAACAGGTTGGTTTGCTCCGCCAGGTCGTCGATGACCTCGATGATTTTTCCGATGTCGTCGGCCCGCTGTCCCAGGGCTCCGATGATTTCTCCGGAACTGGTGATGGTGGCATTGATGCGGTTCAGACCGTCGGTGGCCTTCTCCATGGTGGTAATGCCACTGTGAACTTCTTCGCGCGAGCGGTTGGAGATGTCGAGCAGCACCTTAGCCGTATCGGCAACGCGTTGAATTGACGCCACCATCTGGTCGATTGATGCCGAAGTCTCGCTCACGCTCGAGGCTTGCAACTGCGTGCTCTTCACCATGTTCTGCACGTTGACGCTCATCTCGTGCATGGTGCTGGTGACTTCATCGATGGCAGAGGAAGCCTGCAGGCCGACTTTGGCCGAATCATCCGATGCATTAGCTACCTGTCCGCTGGCGCTGGCCACTTGCGCTGAAGCGTCGCGCACACTGCGAACCAGGCGCGCCAGGCCTTCCACCATCTTCATAAAAGCATTGCCCAGTGTGTCGCGCGTCGAGCGCGGTTTGACCTCAATCCTGAGATCTCCTCCAGCAATCGACTCTGAAACGCCCGCCATCTCTTTCAGGTAAGTAACCATCTGCGAGAAGGTGCGTGCCAGCTCGCCGATCTCATCCTCGCGCTGGGTTTTGATATTGCGGTCGCGTTGCAGTCGATTCAGGAACTCAGATGTGTTTTCAAGATCGCCGCTGTCGCCAATCTGCCGCGAAACCGTCATCAGGTTATTCAACGGCCCGGTAATGGATTTCGCGGTGGTGAAGGCGACAACTAAGCCCACGCCCAGGGCCAGCAGCGTGCTTACGATGGAGAACATAATGGTCAGCGCGCTGGCGGTTTCATCCGATTTTCGCCGGGCTTCGACCAGCTTCCGGTTCTCGCCATCGGCTACGTCGAGTGCGTCGGTAGAATTCTTTACCCAGGAGGAGGCATCTTTCTGAAGGTAGTAGATCTGCAATTCGGCGACGGTCGCGTTGCCCGAATCCACGTCTTTGCGTTTGTCGATCAGCGGCTGCGCGAACTCCTTGCCCCAGGCCTGCTCCAGTTGTTCGACCTTCGATAGAGCAAATCGCTCCTGCTCGGAGTTGGCCAGAGATCGGCCCTCCCCGAGTTTTTCGCCAAGCGTGCGCATCCCCTCATTCATCCGGTCTACTTCGCGGGTGTCGCCGCTCAGCAGGTAGTTGCTGAGATAGAGGCGATTCTGCATCATCTGGAAGCGCACTTCGTTGGTGGTTTCGGCCAACTGTAGCGACGACGTTGCCGCAGCTTTGGCCGCGTGTTCGCGCTGCACCGCAAGCAAGTTGACGAGGAACAGCACCACCACCATGCTCAGGATGATTCCGAAATTTACGTATAACTTCTTGCCAATCGTCATGCCGTTTCCTCCCGGCCTGTTTGCCCTATATCGCCGCCGTCGCTATCGATCCGGTCGGCTCCCATGTAGCGCTTGCTTTACTACTGGTGAGCCTCGAACTTGAAATCCACCACGCCCGAACTTTCTACCGCCGCCGGCTCAAAGCGCCACTTCTTGACGGCCTCCAGCGCTGCACTCGCCAATACCGGATGCCCGCCGATAACTTTTGCTTCCTTCACCGTTCCGTTGGGCAACACTACGATTTCAACCTTCACCGTACCGGTGAGGTTCATCTTCCGTGCCAGTTCGGGATATGCCGCCGGCACTTTGCTCTTAACTTTGCGCGTGATTTCGCCCTGCGCATCGCTCTGAGTAGTCTGCGCTCCCAGCCTCGTCGTTCCCGTTCCTGCCGACAACGCCAGCACAACCACTACCGCCCCCACCCGCCGCAAAGACACAGTTCCTCCTTGGAAACAAAACTGGTACTCGCGTTGAAGCAACGCCGTGGCCACGCGTAAGCTTTTGAAAAAACCAAAGTCATCTGGGGGATATATCGGCAAAATAAAGACTTACTCCAAATGACCACACTGGACATCCGTCCTGTTTCGGGATTAGACCCGTCTCACATTCGTCAACTCGCCTCGCCGATTCTCAACCTGAGATACGCGATAACCAGTTTTCTCGGGATTTCACACTTAGGCACCCTCCCTGCATTTCCCTTGACTCAAATTGAGATGGCGGGATAGTTTTCCATTAGATTCAATCACTTGTGAGAATTACAAAAACGCTGTGGCGACGAACGGTGGCGCTCTGAACATTCCAGAAGGAAAATCGACGACGTCGCCACACAACGGTACCTCGTCTCATTCCGACGAAGCGTTTCAGAAACTGCTTTTGCGAATCGCCGGCAAGGCCGCGGAACGCGCTGACTCCGCTTCGCTCATCCAGATGTTCTGTCACGCAACTCGCGAGTTTTTCCAGGTCAGTGGGGTTTATTTCTGGCGGCGCCATCCGGGCGATGAGCTCATCGGCGAGCAAGCCGATGGCAAGATGGCCGCTAGTTTTCCCGGTATGCGCTTGCTTTCGCGGCAGAGCGCCGTCACCGCAGACGCCGTGCGCAACCGCCGCACCATATTTGTAAATCGGGTGCAGTCTGTGAAATTTCCGCTGGCGCAACAGTTCGAAGCGCGGTCGCTGATGGCCGCGCCCCTGGTGGTATTTGACGAAGTGATTGGCGCTGCGACCTTTTTGCACGACTCCGAAGAAGTTTTCTTCGACGAGGATCTCGCCGCCAAAGCCACGATTTTGGCTGGACAACTGGGCAGCCTGCTCGAAGCTACCCGGTTGGGCGAGGTGTCGCGTGAGGAGCACCGCCGGGCCGAAATCCTGGCTGAAGTCGCGACCGCTCTGCACGGAACTCCAGATGTTGCCTCGGTGATTGAGGCGCTTGCCGATCGGCTTCGGCTGCTTTTGCGGACGCGGCTGGTTTCGATACTTCTTCGCCGCGAGGGGCCCTTTGAACTGCGCGCCGTATCCGCTGAAACTCCGCAGTTGGCGAACTCCGTGCGTGCCGGCCATGATCGCCAGACCATTCGCTTCGCTGCCGATTTGGCGCAACGCGCGGTTTCCGCTGGTGAGGCGATTACAATCTCCATCAGCAGCGATCTACATTCACTCGGTAGCCTGGTTTCTCCCGGGGTGTTAATTGCAGCGCCCTTCCGCACTGCCCGCACCCAGGGTGCGATCCTCGTCTATCCTCGTTCCGATTCAGCTTTTACCGCGGAGGAGAAGTCGCTGGTGTCGGCCATTGCCGGCTTCGGTGCGGTCGCGGTGGCTCACGCTGAATTGTGCGCGACTGCCCAGGACCAAGCTCGCGAACTTCACCAGTTGCTGGAGATCTCTTCCGAGCTCAGCTCCAGCGGCAACCTTGAACATTTTCTGCAGGCGTTCGTGGGGCGTGCCGCCGACTTCCTCGGCTTTGGGCGTTCTTTTATCGGATTAGTTGAGGACGGACAGTTTCGCGTGCGTTACGGCGTTAAAAACGGCGTCGCGCAGCGCATCGACGCTATTTACCCAGAAGGCATCGGCACGCGTACCCTGCGAGCCAAAGAAGTTTTCTGGTCGGACGATGTTAGCAAAGTGCCCGGTGCCAATCTCGACGTGATCGCCGAGTACCAGGCGCGGCAATTGCTGTCAGTCCCTCTGCTGGGCGCCGATGGGCGAGTACTGGGCATGTTCGGCGTGCTCGACCGTCTCGATGGAACGGGCATATCGCGTGAGGATATTCGCCGCGCCCGCGCCCTGGCCGCGCAGGTTTCCGTGGTGCTCGAGGTTGCGAATAACCTGCACCAATCGGAATTGAACCGCAGGCGTTCGGACATCTTGCTGCAGTTGGCGCGAGAGATTGATGGCGTGCTGCACTTGCCCGATTTCGCCCGCAAGTTTATCGAACGAGCGGTGGAGTTTGCGGGCGCGAGCTCAGGCGCTTTCGTGCAACTTCACGGCGGTCGATTCTACAAGGTTGCTGTCCATCTGCCGTCTCAGCCCAATTCGCAGCAAAGTCTGCCCGAGTACATACAACCGAGCCGCTCTGCCGATGAACCTATCAGCGATGTCGACGTTGGACACACTTTTGCCAAACCCAATCTCGCAGCCGAAATCCGCGTCATTGATAACCGCTCCGACGAAGAGGCATTGCAACAGCGCTTCGCTCGCGTCGTATCGGAATTCGTAGTCAACCGGCCGGGCGCAATCGTTTCCGGTTCTGCCAGCGAATTGCTTGGCTCTGAACTGGCCTCAAGGCTGGACTGGGCCGACTGTGTGGCCGCGCGCCTAACCGGACCGAATGGAGAGCTTTCCGGTTTGCTTTTTCTTTCCGGACGCGGCCGGCCGCTCACCGCGGAAGACCGCGACCTGCTCGAGGCGATTGCCAGCCACGCGGCCGTGGCGCTGGAAAATGCTCGCTTGTTCACTCGCATCGAACAAGCGAACAGCCACTGGCTCGAAATCTTCGACGCCATCACCGACCTCATAGTAGTTCACGATGAGACCGACAAAGTATTGCGCGTCAACCGTTCCCTCGCGGCCATGATCGGCGTCGCCCCCAGCGCGCTGATCGGGGTTAACATGCGCGCGCTGCTCGCTCTCACCAGTGAGGCTACGCTCTATTCCTGCCCCTTTTGCCGCTCGATGGGAGGGGACGCAGACGAGTTCGTTCATCCTGCTCTTGATCGCGTCTATCTGGTTTCGACTTCGCGCGTGCACGGGGCTTCCGGCGAAAGCCTGCAGACGATTCACGTTCTCAAAGATATTACCGACCGTCGCGAAGCCGAGCGCCGCTACCGCGAGCTCTTCGACAATATTCAGGAAGGACTTTTTTTCAGTACTCCGGAGGGCCGCTTCATTGAGGTGAATGATGCGCTGGTCGCCATGCTTGGCTATTCCAGCCGCGAAGAGCTCCTGCAGGTAGACATTCCAACTCAGATTTATTTCTCTCCCGAACAGCGCAAGGTTCATTCTGAGGCCATGGAAAAAGATGGCTACCTAAAAAATTTCGAGGCCACGCTCCGCCGCAAGAACGGCTCTCCAATTTACGTTCTGATTAATGCCTTCGGCATGTACGACCACATCGGCCGCTTGCTGCAGATTCGTGGATTGATGTTAGACGTAACTGGCCTCCATAATTTTCAGTCGGAGTTGCAACGCGAGCGCGACTTCTCAGGAAAAATCCTCAGCAATACCCAGAGCCTGATTCTTGTTGCCGACACCGCGGGTCTAATCAGCTACGCCAACCGCCGCTGGTATGAAGCGGGATTCGAGCAGCGCGAACTTCTCGGGCGTCCGCTGCTGGAGTTGGCCGCTCCAGGCTACGTGCGACCGTTGGCAGATGCGCTGCAAGCCATTCTTCGCGGCGGCCAGGTCGACAACCTTGAGCTACAGATCATGCGCGGCAACGGCAACGCTGGACACTTCTCCGTCAATCTCAGCCCGATGCGCGACGAGCGGGAAAACATCACCAGCATTGTGGTCGTGATGACCGACATCACCGACTCCGCTGAGCTGCGCGACAAGCTCGTCCACGCCGAGAAAATGGCCGCTGTTGGACAACTGGTCTCCGGCGTCGCGCACGAGGTGAATAACCCACTTACCGCAATCCTCGGATTTGCCGATCTGCTCATGGAGAATCCCGAGATTCCAGAAAATGCCAGGAAGGACTTGCGCGTAATCCTGCAGGAAGCGCAGCGCACCAAGCAGATCGTGCAGAACTTGCTCAGCTTCGCCCGCCAGATGCCGCCGCAGCGCAATGCCGTGCAGCTCAATCTGATCCTGCGCCGCACCATTCAACTGCGCTCCTACGATTTCAACAGCCACGGCGTCGACATCGTCGAACATCTCGATGAAGAACTCCCCGACGTCATTGGCGACGCGCACCAGTTGCAACAAGTCTTCCTCAATATCATCAATAACGCCTATGACGCCGTGCACGAAGCTGGCCGCCCTGCCCGCATTGAGATCATGACCACCAAGGCCGGCGATGCGGTCGAAGTTTCTTTTCGCGACAACGGCTACGGCATTTCTCATCCCGACCGCATCTTCGATCCGTTTTTTACTACGAAAGAAGTCGGGAAGGGAACCGGCCTTGGCCTCAGCATCTGCTACGGCATCGTGAAAGAACACGGAGGTGAAATTCTCTGCCACAACAATTCCGATGGCCAGGGAGCCACCTTCATCGTCCGCTTCCCCACAGCCCCGCACACCGTTTCTCTCGGTGTGGCCGCAGGAGTGACTCAACCATGACGACCTCAGCCTTCCAACCCGCGCCCTTACCGGTTTTGCTTATTGAAGACGAGCCTTCGATCATGGCTCTCGTCAGCGCCACCCTCGAGCGCAATGGATACGGTGTTGTTTGCATCGAGTCCGGCGCCGAAGCTTTGCGCCTCCTCGAAAAAGGAAAATTTCTGGGCGTCGTATCTGACATGCGCACACCCGGCGGCGTCGATGGCGCGCAGGTGCATGCTTGGATTACCGCCAATCGTCCGGACCTCGTCCACAAAGTCGTCATCATTACCGGCGATTATGCCAACGAAGAAACTGTCAGCACCCTGCGAAGGATTGGCGCTCTCTATCTGGAAAAGCCATTTCGCGTGCAGGATCTCATCTCCGCTGTCGAAAAAACTATGGGGAAAGCCCGGTGAGCCACGTGCCCAGCAATTCCGCTTTGACGAAGGCCGGTCTTAACAGTGAAGAACTCCGCATCCGTCTATTGATCGTCGACGACGAGCAGACCATCCGCAAGCTCTGCGTCACCGTGGGCGAAGCCCTTGGCTTTATCTGCCTCGAAGCCGAGAGTGGTGAGTCCGCTCTAACACTGCTTGAAGAGCAACCCGTTCACATGATCTTGAGCGACATGGTCATGCCGCACATGTCAGGCCTCGAGTTTCTGGAGAAGGTAAAGAAGATTGTGCCTCGCACCGAAGTCGCGCTCATGACCGGACACGGCTCCATCGAAACCGCCGTGCAATCCATGAAGCTTGGTGCGTACGACTACATCACAAAGCCGTTTTCCCCGCTTGAAGAGCTTCGGCTTTTTCTGCGCCGTATGGCGGAAAAAGTTCGGCTGGTAGAAGAAAACGAATTCCTGCGCCAGCGCACAGATTCTGAAACCGCCGTGCACGGCATCGTCGGTTCCTCTGCCAAAATTCAAGAAGTGCTGCGGCTGGCTTCCCGTCTGAAAGACACCCGCACCTCCGTTCTGATCTCCGGCGAGAGCGGCACCGGCAAAGAACTCGTCGCCCGCGCCATTCACTTCCGCGGAGCCTTCGCCAACCGTCCCTTCGTTGCCATAGATTGTGGCTCTCTCGTGCCAACGCTAATCGAGAGCGAACTCTTCGGCTACGAGAAGGGAGCCTTCACCGGTGCCCTGAAATCCAAGCAGGGACTTTTTCAAGCCGCCGATACCGGCACGGTCTTTCTTGATGAAATCGGCGAGCTGCCACTGGAATTGCAGGCCAAGCTTCTGCGCGTGTTACAGGAAAAAGAAGTGCGTCCCGTGGGCAGCAACCAGCGCGTGAAAGTGGACGTGCGCGTAATTGCCGCAACCAATCGCGATCTAGAATCCGCTTACAAGAACAAAACGTTCCGAGAAGATCTTTACTTCCGCCTCAATGTCGTTACCGTGCATGTCCCCGCCCTGCGCGAGCGCCGCAGCGATATTCCCATGCTCGTGAACTGGTTCTGCGAGCGCTATGCGCCCGGCTCCGATCTGCACGTCTCGAACGCCGCCATGAAAGCTCTGATGAATTACGATTGGCCCGGCAACGTGCGCGAGCTGGAAAACTGCGTGGAGCGCGCCGTCGCCCTCGGCAACGGATCGTTGATCGACCTAAGCGATCTGCCGCCATCCATCGCCGGCCTGAATGTAGCCGTGTCGCGTCTCAATTCAGATTCCGCGGCTAGCCTGGTTTCAAGTCTCGCAAGCGCAGCGATGAATGCGCCCGCAGGCTCGCCGTCTGCTCCGCTCTCGACGACTGATTTGGAAGAGATCGAACGCGCGACCATCCAACGAGTTTTCGAACAGGTGAAAGGAGACAAAGCCCTGGCTGGCCGCATGCTCGGCATCAGCCGCGCGACTCTTTACCGCAAACTCAAGCGCTACAACATCAGCGGAAGCGCGGCCTCGGGATCGTCAAGTCACGCATTGCAATAAAAGAAAAGCACCCTGAGATAAGTCAGGGTGCTTTGGGCTTATCTCGAACTACCGCTTATATCCCTTGCGGTTTCTTCTCTTGTTCCCGCTTTTTCTCCTCAGGCGTCTGCGGTTTCGCGGGCGGCTTTGAAGGCGGTGCAGGCTTGGCCGCTGCCGGAGGTGGCGTCCGCGCCGGTGGTGGAGGCGTGGGCCGCTGAGCGGCTGGAGG
>JBAPOI010001076.1:0-6837 GCA_049279555.1 Candidatus Sulfotelmatobacter sp. | reverse complement strand
CTTCACAAAGGCAGGTTGCTGTTCGGTTCAGAGATCAAGGCAATTCTTGCAGTGGCCCCGGAGTTGGCAGTTCCGAATCCCGAAGCGTTGCTCCCAAAATAAAAATACTGGAGCAACGCTTCGGGATTCGGAACTGCCAACTCCGGGGCCACTGCAAGAATTGCCTTGATCTCTGAACCGAACAGCAACCTGCCTTTGTGAAGCGCGTAATGAACTGGCTTCTTCCCCAGCCGGTCACGGGCCAGCAGAAGAGATCTCTTGGTCTCATCCCACAGCGCAATCGCGAACATTCCTCGCAGTTTGCGGACGCACTCCGGGCCAAGTTCTTCGTAGAGGTGAACAATTACCTCGGTATCGCTGTGGGTGTAGAAGTGGTGTCCGCGCCCTTCCAGTTCAGCGCGTATCTCGAGATAGTTATAGATTTCGCCGTTGAAGACCGCCCATATCGTACTGCCTTCGTTGTGAATGGGCTGCTGGCCACCGGCAATATCGATAATGCTCAGCCGGCGCATGCCCAAACCAACCGCGCCCCGAACATACAAACCTTCATCATCGGGACCGCGGTGCACAATCGCCTGGCACATGCGGTGTACGTCCGCGGCCTCAACTGGTTTCTCGGTTCGGCCCACGATTCCCGCTATCCCGCACACGACTCGGCCTCCGCGGCTGGCTGCAGCGAATCGATTTCCTGCGACGCGGCAGGCTTGCGCCCTCGCACTGCGACCGGCACGTCACCCACCGTCAAGTCTTGCAGTCCGCAACTCTCGAACCAGCGGAATACTTGCTCATATGTATGCTTCGATTGATACCAGGGAGAATACCAGTCGAACGTATCCAGCACCCGCCACTGCGGATCGGCATTGAAGGACATGGGAACCATGTAGCGCAGCGCTCCGCTCAGGGGTCGTCCGGCTAGCGGAATTTTGCGCAGCACTTGGTGCACGCCGTAGAGAGGAACAGCCGCTCCGCAGAGCCTGTGCAGCACCCGTGGAGACATGCGTCGCGTCACCTTGCGATACACATCGCTCATGCGATACCAGGGGTTATACGCGCTATAAAGCCAGACCACAAGCGCACCCTCCGGCTTTAGAAAACGCGCCAAACCTTTCACCGCTCTCTCGCAGTCTGGGGTGTGATGGAGCACGCCAAGGCTGTAGATGTAGTCGAAACTCTCTGGCGCAAAAGGGAGCGAAAACGCATCTGCCTGCAGAATGGCAGCTTCCTGAGCAGCAAGGTTGCTGGCGGCAGCTTCAACCGCTTGGCTCAGGTCGATGCCCACCACGCGCGCGCCCCAGCGAGTTACCACTTCGGCATATCTGCCCATGCCGCAACCCACGTCGAGGACCAGCTTTCCAGCCAAATCCTCGGGCCTTAACCGCGTCTTCAGGATGAAGTCTTTTTCCGATCGCTTGCTATTTTCGTCGTCGAGTTGAGTTGTGTTGTGCTTCAGCCACTGAAATCCGAAACTCCTCGTATAAAACTGCTGGTCGACAAACCGTGGCACGCCCTTGACGATTGGGTAACGCTCTGAACAGCTCAGGCACACCAGCGCGTCGTCTTGCCGTCGCAATTCGGACTGACACTTCAGGCAGCGGAGAATTGCAAGAATTCCTCTCGCGAATTCATTGCCGGTTTGGTCTGGAATCTGTCCCATGCTCTAGGATTTTGATGTGGTATTCTCTACTCGCTCCGAGGCCTGAACCGCGTTTCACCGTCTGTTCATGCTCTTAGGATATCGTCCTTCCATGAACGATCCCCTTAATCTTAAATCAGGTGCGGCCTTCTCCCCGCTGCGTTTGTTTCTCATTCTTCTGATCTTGGGTTTTGGATTAAGAATTGCCTTCGGCATCGCCCGCTATCGCGGCGAGCTTCTTCGCCTCACCGGACCGGCCTTCATTACCAGTTGGAGCCATGACGGCCTGGAACACGTGCTCATCGCGAAGGCCATTGTCTCAGGCGAAGGTTACATTATGGAGAATTTTCCGCTGCCGGCGGGAAAGCACGTCCGCTATGCCGGACAGGATGCCTTGTTCAAAGCGCCACTCTATCAGTATTTTCTTGCCGGAGTTTTTTCGATTTCTGGGTTTTCCTTCAAGCTTTTCTTTCCGTTGCAGGCGTTATTTGGCGGGCTTACCTGCGGCTTTCTCGGACTCATTGCCTGGGAAACGTTTAAAAGTCCAGGTGCAGCCTTACTCGCGGGAGTGGGGGGAGCAATTCATCCTGTGCTGGTGAATGCCGCCTCTCAGCCCTACAACGAGGATGTTTTCTTTTTTCTGTTTATTGCTGCAATCTGGGCCTTTCTCGTGTGGTTTCGCACGCGGGAAATCAAATGGGCTGTCGCGTGCGGGGTTATGGTCGGCCTGTGCACCTTGACGAGAGAGAGCGGCATCCCGCTGCTGGCCGCTATGGGAGCCATTGGTATTCTTTCGACTTCGCGTGATTTCAAAGCGTGGCTAGCCTGCGGCACAATCGCGCTGACCGCCTTCGCCGTCGTTGCGCCCTGGACGCTCCGCAACTACGTTCGCTTTCATGCTTTCATTCCAGTTGCAGCCATCGTGGGGGAAGACCTGGCAACCGGAAACAATGACTGCGTCGCCCGGGAAAGTGTGTTCACCTCCTACTGGTCGGAGGGGCCGTGCGTTGACTTAAATAGGAAAATTATTGCAGCCCGGGCGATAACCCCGATGTTGGATCTTCCCGCCGGCGTTCAATATGACCGGCTCTCACGCCGCGTAGCGATCCACTTCATCACAGAACGTCCGGGCGCGTACGCGAAACTCGCGATTCGACGGCTGTGGACCAGCCTGCTGCCTTTTGCGCCACGTGGAAATCAGCGCGGATACGAACGAGCCGTTCTTACCCTTTACTGGCTTGCGATATTTCCTGCGGGAATGACCGGCATGTTCTTGCGCTTGAGACAGCCGGAGGCGCGGACTCTTTTCCTCACGATCATCATTGCATTGAGCTTCCTGTCGATCATGGCCGTACTCTATTGGTCCGATCTCCGCTTTCGAATTGGCATCGACCTTCTTTTAGGGTGCTTTGCCGCATGGATCTACGACCGGCTTTGGCGAAGGGGAGAAGCTAACTCAGGCGCATTAACCGCTACCTCATGAGTTTCTGAAACTCTATTTTTTCATCGAGAATTAACATTCACCGGCGGGATTTTCCGGGAAATCAATGTCTAAAACACGTGCGCTCGTCTAAGATAAACGGGCGGTTTATCAGCAGGAGTACGCATGATGCCGAAGTCTATCTGGGACGAATGGTTCGGTCGCAGGGCTACTCGGCGATTGCAGCGCAAAATTTTGCCTCACCTCCGTTGGAACCAGGAAATCTGGGGTGAAATAGTAAAGCGCCATCTGACTCATCCTGTTCGCTGGTTAGACGCGGGTTGTGGCTGGCGGCTGCTGGACAAGGATCTCGATCCGTTGGAAGACGAACTGGTCCGCATGGGTGGCAAAGTGGTGGGAGTTGACCTTGATTTTCCACATCTGCGCAAACACGTCAACATCTCGCGGCGCACGTGCGCATCGTTGGCCGCGCTTCCGTTTCCCGACGCCAGCTTCGATCTGATTACCTGCAATATGGTGGCCGAGCATCTTTCCGAGCCGGCGGCGATCTTTCACGAGATCTCACGCGTGCTCGCGGATCGTGGCACCTTCCTGTTGCATACGCCCAACACGCGCAACTACCTGGTTTTCGCGAACATTCTGGCGAAGAAAGTCCTGCCACGTTCTCTGGTTCTGAGGCTAGTGGACGACGGCCGCGAAGAAGAAGATATTTATCCCACTTACTACCGGGCCAACAACGAGAGTGCGCTTCGGCGGCTGGGCGATTCCGTGAAGCTACAGCCCCATTTTGCGCGCTTCCTCACTCAACCCTATCCCTACAGCCGATTCTTTGCACCAGCCGCTTTCTTCGAACTCTTGTTTATGCGCACCATGATGACACGGCCCCTGAACCGCTTTGCCGCCACGATTGTGATGAGTTTCCGGAAAGGCTCGTCAGATTCGTCCTCGCCGGCTTGCGCGGCATCGGCGTCAAAGGAGATGGCTAATGAGTCAGCTTTCGTCTAAGATAAAACGGCACTGTGAGGTGAATTAAAGTATGTCGCATCGTGGAAACAGTCATGGGAAGGGAACTCTACTGGAAAGTACGCTTGCATTGGCTTTGATGGGGATTCTCGCCGGGGCCGTGGGAGGCCTTGCCATCGGCGTTGTTACCGGTTCCCGTTCCTCAAGCGCAGCGCCAAGCACCGCCAGCCCACTCAAGTAAGTCCCTACAAGCGATCTCTCCATTTCAGCGGCAGCGCCTCAACTGTCCCGGCGGAGGGAACTGGATGCGGAGGCCCTGTCAGCCAACTTCTTCTCACGGGCTTCCGTTCTTCCTTCGTACTCGCGACCGTGTCGCCGCAAAGGCGAAGCAGCGCTGTCGTGTAACCGATCATGAAGTATGGAAATAGTTGATACGCGGTGCTGGCGAAAGCAGCGCCCACAAGATAGCTGGCAAACCCGGCCCAGAGCGCGCTCGTGTACATGCGGATATCTGAATCCGCCGCGTAAAGAGCCGTGCTGCGTATCTTAATCAAGTTCCTGAAACACTCGCGTATCACCCAAAGAAATAAAATCAGCACCGGAATTCCACATTCCGAGCTCAGCTCCGTATAAGTGTTATGCGTAACATGCCACAGATCGTTGTAGGCCGCGAACTGGCCGGGGCCAACTCCGAATATCGGGCGTTTCGCGGTGGTTTCGAGACTCAGCTTCAGAATTTCGAGCCGGGCTTCCTTGGCGTCGCCATAAACTTCCACGTCGTTGGAGAAAATGCTCTTGATGCGATCGCCGTAGCTCTGCGGCCCCACAACCGCTAGCCCCAAGGCGCAAAAGGCCGCGCCCACCAGCAAGTAGTAGCGCTTGTTTCGTATGCCAAATTCCCACAAGCTAAAGAGAACGGCAACGCCCAACGCGAGAAAACCGGAGCGCGAATAAGTCAACATGAGCCCGCGACCCATGACAAGAAGGCCGGCAAACCACAAAAATTTCTTCAGCGGATTCTTGTCCAACAGTAAAAACATCAGGCACAGCGGAAAATTCAGGGCAATGTTCATGGCGAGGTCATTGGGGTTGTCGAACACGCCTCCCAGTACACCGCCCATTCTTCCACCCTTGTAGATGAGCACCGAAAAAAGGGTCATGGCGGCAACCGACGCCGCCTGGATGAAAATTAAACGCCGCAACTGGGGTATGGAATCGACCACGAGGCCAACGAGCAGAGCGACAATCAAGGCCTTGGAACACTTCTCCAGCACTGTGGAAAGGGCTCCGCTGATGTAGAAGGAAAATGGAATATCGATAATCTGCCATGCCAGCATGGCGGCCAGAAGCTTCATCTCGCGTGGCCATTTTGCAAAGCTTGCTCGCCCACGAATGCCGAATAGTAAAGCGAGAAGGGCAATGCCGCCAAGGATTTTTTCGATCGGAATAAAGCCCAGCGCGTGCACTAAATCTTCCGGCCGGGCAAAATACAGGAACGAAAACGCCACCAGAGCCCCATACGCAAGCCTGTTGGAGCTGCCTGCTTTCGGTCGTTCGAAATCGACGGCAAAAGTGGACATTAAATGTTCCGTTCCATGCGCAGTGCCCGGCGGGGCGATCTCAAGTCTAAGAATTCCAAGTCGCCTTCCTTCCGGTAACAAAATAGCCGAATGCCACCACCGCGGCCACATTCAAAACCACAAACGTGAGCGCAGCATCCGCCACACGAGAAACCGTGTCCGGCTTCCGTTTCAGCATGCCCAGCACCGCTAGTCCGTAAAACGCCAACTGCACCACCAACGCAAAGCGGTAGAACGGACAAACCAATAACATCGAAGACAGCAGCGCCAAAAGCAGGGCAAACGGCACAAACAAACGCAGCAGTTTGTGGCTGATGAACTCGAAGAGAATAGGATTTGATCCGCTTAAAAGCCACGGCGCAAGTTGTAGCAATTGATAGTTCCCACTTAGCGTCCTCACTTTACGCCGGAATTCTCGTGGTGCGCCGAGACTTGGAACGTCCCACGCTCTGGCGCGCGTATCGAAAATCACTCGGAAGCCCTGCCGCACCACATGCATGGGCAAATACACATCGTCGAGAATCGTCCGCTCCGGAAGCGGAACCAATAAATTCCGCCGCACTGCATACAAGGCCCCGGTGGCGCCCACCACGGATCCCGAAGCAGACTCCAATTCGCGGATTGCTTTTTCAATTTTCCAATAGAGACCCATTCCGCGCGTCACTTCTCCCGAAGCAAAATCCCCTAACATCAACTCGCCGCTGACCGAACCCACGTTCGGGTCGGCAAAATTCTCCACCAACCTGCGGATCGCGCCGGATTCGATTTGCTGCCGCGCATCGGTAAAAACCACGACTTCCCCTTCTGCCCAGGCAATTGCATCGTTCAGCCCACTCGCCTTCCCGCTCGAGAGCTGATTCATTACCAGCCGCATCCGCGGATGATTCGCGTATCCTCGAAGAATCTTCTCCGTCAGGTCGGTAGAACCATCGGAGACCACAACAACTTGCCAGTGCTCGCCGGGATAGTCCAGTTCCAACAGGTTCCGAAGTTTATTTTCGAGAACCTGCTGCTCGTTGCGCACCACCATCACAACCGATACTGACGTTTCATAAGCGCCACGCAACGGAGGCCAGGGGCTTATCCGCGCCCGCATCCATAGCCACGCCAGGTATCCCACGTACGTATAAGCAATCAGAGCCACCGACCACCAGAACACCCACGTCATTGCCCGCCCCGGCCGAGCAGCACAATCTTTATGGTCTGGAACATGATCAGGA
>JBAPOI010001075.1:0-1600 GCA_049279555.1 Candidatus Sulfotelmatobacter sp. | reverse complement strand
CTCTACCGCTTCGCTCACGAATCGAAGAGCCGCGTGCCGTTGACCGATTGGTACTGGACGCACGACGGCATGCAAGCTGGCTTCCAGGCACGCTCCACCGTGGGTGGAATCTACATCAAGCTGTTGGCCGAACCCGAAGTGTGGCACAAGTGGTCGCGAAGGTCACGCGCAGCCGCGCCGAAGGGCTGATTGGTGAGGGAGGCTTTCGGCATGCGGATCGGCCCGCCAAGCTTGTACCCGGCAGCCACTCCGACCAGAACGCCCCGACAAGCCGGAACGGTAGAATGCCGCAACGGCGATGGAGAAAAAAATGAAAACCTTATTGATGCTGCCGATTCTTGGGTCATTTCTTTGGGTCGCAGTCCAGGCCACCGGGAAGGACCAAGCGCCGACCGAGACTGCCGCTGGCTGGGTGAAATACGCCAAGAACCCGGTACTCGGCGGCGATCTCGGAACCTGCTTCGACATCTCCGTTCTCAAGGGCGCCGACAGCTACCGGATGTGGTTCTCCTGGCGACCGAAGAAGAGCATCGCCCTGGTTGAAAGCAAGGACGGCATCAAATGGAGTAAACTCGAAATCGTCATCGGCCCCAACGGCAAGACCGATTGGGAGAACGATCTGAACCGCCCCGTCGTCATCAAGAACGGTGACCGCTACCAAATGTGGTATACGGGCCAGGCACGTGGCAAATCGTGGATTGGCTATGCCACCAGCAAGGACGGGAAGGCGTGGAAACGTGAGAGCGCCAAGCCTGTTCTTTCAGCGGAACAGCCGTGGGAGAAGGTCGCCGTCATGTGTCCGCACGTCATCTACGACGAGAAGGCCAAACTCTATCGCATGTGGTACTCAGGCGGTGAGCAGCATGAGCCGAATGCCATCGGTTACGCAACCAGTGAAGACGGCCTGAAATGGACCAGGCATGAGAACAACCCGGTTTTCCGTCCCGACCCGAAGAATGGTTGGGAGAAAGAACGGGTCACGGCCTGCCAGGTGATCCGTCAGGGAGACTGGCACATCATGTTCTACATCGGCTTCCGGGATGTGGACCACGCACAAATCGGCATCGCCCGTTCCAAGGACGGCATCACCGACTGGCAACGTCACCGAGCTAATCCCATCATTCGCCCCGGCAAGGACCAGTGGGACCACGACGCTGTTTACAAGCCATATGCGATCTACGACGGCAAGAAGTGGCTCCTGTGGTACAACGGGCGCCGGGGCGGCGTTGAGCAAATCGGACTCGCTATCCACGAAGGGGAAGACCTGGGCTTCTGAACTCGGCTCATGTCACCAGCTTGAAGGGCTGGGTGCTGGTCGAGCCGGAAGGCGTCGCGGACGACGGTCCGTTGAAGGAACAGGATCTGAGCGGACGTGTGGACCGCACCCTGGCACCAGCCGGCGTGGCGCGACGGTCCCGCCGCCTCGTGGCATCAACGCGCTGGCCGTTCGGTTTGCCTTGGCCGGAGACGATCGTATCATCACCAGGGGAATAAGTAGGTGGAAAAGTGGGCCCACGGCGGGGCGTGACTCAATGGCGCTAGGAATAACCTTGCGCACCCGCAAAATCCCTGGATTTCCGCAGGCTTCGTGCCCATTTTC
>JBAPOI010001074.1:0-4420 GCA_049279555.1 Candidatus Sulfotelmatobacter sp. | reverse complement strand
GGCAGCGGCAGCCCCAGTCATGGTTGCTGGCGGCGGTGCGGCGGCAGCAGGCGCGGCTCCGGCGGAAGAGAAGACGGAATTCACCGTCCTTCTCAAAGAAGTTGGCGCCAACAAGATCAACGTGATCAAGGCCGTCCGCGAAGTCACCAGCCTGGGCTTGAAGGAAGCCAAGGAGTTGGTGGATGGAGCGCCCAAGAACATTAAGGAAGGCGTTTCCAAGGATGAAGCCGAGACCATCAAAAAGAAATTTACCGAGGCGGGCGCTGTCGTTGAAGTGAAGTGACGCCGTCTGGCGGGTGGCGAAGCGGTATCCCCGCTGGCGTCATCCCGAGCGTTCTTTGTGAGGGATCTCGGTTCCCGGGATATTGCTGGGGCCGAAGACGCACTTCTAGCCGTGCAATAACGGGAAAATTTCAGCGTTCTAGTTGTGAAGCCGGGGCGGTGGTGTTAGCATCTATATACCACCGCTTCCCCTGGCCTCACTCATAGCGGGCGAGACCCGCGAGGGAAGTTTGGCACTGTTTCGCGGGCAGGCGAAACGGAAACGGCCGAAGGAACTGGCGCGAAAGATTACAAATTCACATTGGCGAAACGCCTCGAATGGCGTCTGCGGGAACACTTGTCCCTGCGGGCGCCCAGTCGTGTCTTGGTGTAAACAGGTTCGAAATAAGGGTTTAAGCAGCGCGGCGCGATAGACGCGTCCCACATTCCGCGGGTTTGCCGCAGCCTCCGGTTGCGCCTGAAATGGGAGTTTTCTGACGATGAAGAATAATGCCTACCGTAAACGTTTTGATTTTTCAAAAATTCCAGCAACCATCCAGATCCCGAACCTGATCGAGGTTCAGAAGCGCTCCTACGACCGCTTTCTGCAGATGGACAAGTTGCCCAGTGAGCGTGAAGACGGCGGATTGCAGGCGGTGTTCCAGTCCGTCTTTCCGATCACCGACTTCCGCAACGTATCACAACTTGAGTTTGTGGATTATGCCATTGGTAACTGGGAGTGCAAGTGCGGTCACCTCAAGGGGCTGCACCACCTGCGCACGACTTGCAAAAACTGCGGAAACACAGTGATTACCGATCCGTTTCATCCCGGCGATGTGCTCTGCCAGAAATGCGGCACCTACAACGCGAACACCCCTGACTTTTGTAACAAGTGCGGCGATCCGGTTGGATTGCAACTGAAATATGACGTGGCTGAGTGCGAAGAGCGTGGCATGACATATTCCGCTCCGCTCAAAGTCACGATGCGGCTGACTATTTTTGACAAAGATGCCGAAACGGGAAACCGTTCCATTCGCGACATCAAGGAGCAAGAAGTATTTTTCGGCGATGTGCCACTCATGACGCAGAACGGCACTTTCATTATCAACGGCACTGAGCGCGTGATTGTCAGCCAGTTGCATCGCTCGCCCGGCGTGTTCTTCGAGACCGCCAACAATCGAACTTATTTTCTCGGCAAAATCATTCCCTATCGCGGATCGTGGGTGGAGTTTGAGTACGACCAGAAGAACGTGCTCTACGTCCGCATCGACCGCAAGCGCAAATTCCTGGGAACGATCTTCCTTCGGGCGCTGGGCCTGCGTTCGGGTGAGGATATTCTTCGTTCCTTCTACACCGTGGATCGGATCTCGATCAAAGACAAGAAGCTTTATTGGACGCTCGATCCGACCAGCGAGAAGCCCACGAACCTGCTGGGCATGAAGCTCGCGCACAGCATTAAGAACAAATCGGGGGACGAGGTTGCGCACTCCGGCCGCAAGCTGAACGCGGCAATTCTTAAGGAAATTCAGAAGGCGAAGATTTCCGAGATCGAAGTGGACGTAACCGACCTCGAAGGCGCATGGGCTGCTGCCGACGTGGTCGATACGACCACGGGCGAAGTGCTACTCGAAGCTAACACGGAACTCAGCGCGGACAAGGTTTCGAAGATTCTCGATTCTGGCGTGGTTGAGATGAACCTGTTTTTCCCGGAGCGCGACGACGTGGGCACGGTGATCAGCCAGACCCTGAAGCGCGATTCGGTGAAAACCCCGCAGGAAGCGTTGATCGAAATTTACCGCAAGCTGCGTCCGGGCGATCCGCCGACTCTGGACACAGCTACGGCGCTGTTCCACGGGATGTTCTTCGATCCGCGCAAGTATGATTTCTCGAAGGTCGGGCGGCTGAAGTTCAACATCAAGCTGTTCGAAAATCAGGACGCGACCAGCCTCGATAAGCGCACGCTCGATCCCGACGACTTCTACGCAACTATTGGTTACCTGCTGAAGCTGCGCAAGAGTATCGGATCGGTCGACGACATCGATCACCTCGGCAACCGCCGCGTGCGCGCGGTCGGCGAGCTGATGGAGAACCAGTTCCGCATCGGCCTGGTCCGCATGGAGCGGGCGATCAAAGAAAAAATGTCCGTCTACCAGGAAATGTCGACGGCCATGCCGCACGACCTGGTGAATGCGAAACCGGTGATGGCTGCGATCCGCGAGTTCTTTGGATCGTCTCAGCTTTCACAGTTCATGGATCAGACCAACCCGCTCTCCGAGATCACGCATAAACGGCGTCTCTCGGCGCTTGGGCCGGGCGGTTTGTCTCGTGAACGTGCCGGATTCGAAGTGCGCGACGTTCACCCCACGCACTACGGACGTATCTGCCCGATTGAGACACCGGAAGGTCCGAACATCGGGCTGATCTCTTCGTTGAGCTGCTACGCGCGCATCAACGACTACGGCTTCATTGAGTCGCCCTATCGCAAGATCAAGGGCGGCCGCGTGATCGATTACGTTAGCGTGGTCAACACCGGTGATAGCGATTACAAAGTCGGCGACTACGTTGAAAAGCACGAGCTCGAAAAGATTAATGCCGAGCTTAAAGAGAAGCGCAAGAAGCCGGTGCAGGTGGATCCATTCTCCTTCTATCTTTCCGCGTGGGAAGAAGACCGGCACACCATCGCGCAGGCGAACGTTGAGCTCGACGATAAAGGCAAGATTGTGGCCGATCTGGTCAATGCCCGCAAGGCCGGCAACTTCGTGTTGGTGAGCCGCGACGAGGTTGACTACGTCGACGTTAGCCCGAAGCAGTTGGTTTCGGTGGCAGCATCGCTCGTGCCGTTCCTTGAGCACGACGACGCGAACCGAGCGCTGATGGGCGCAAACATGCAGCGCCAGTCCGTGCCTTTGCTGCGCGCGCAAGCGCCGATCGTCGGCACCGGAATGGAAGGGGTTACGGCACGCGATTCGGGCGCGGTGGTCCTGGCCCGGCGCAACGGCATCATCGATTCGGTCGACTCCGACCGCATCATCGTGCGTGTTGAAGGCGAGCACCATCCCACGCAGCTTTCGCGTGAGGTGGGTAGCGACATTTACCAGCTCACCAAGTTCAAGCGCTCGAACCAGAACACCTGCATCAACCAGAAGCCGGTGGTGAAAAAAGGACAGCGCGTCCTGAAGGGCGAGGTCATTGCCGACGGTCCCTGCACGGATCACGGCGAGCTGGCGCTCGGACGCAACGTGCTAGTCGCTTTCATGCCCTGGCGCGGCTATAACTTTGAGGATGCGATTCTCGTTTCCGAGAAGATGGTGAAGGACGATTACTACACTTCACTGCATATCGAGGAATATGAGATCGAGGCGCGCGATACCAAGCTGGGGCCGGAAGAAGTCACGCGCGATATTCCAAACGTCAGCGAAACCATGCTGCGGAATCTGGATGAGGCAGGCGTGATCCGCATCGGCGCCAGCATCAAGCAGGGTGACATTCTGGTGGGCAAAGTGACGCCGAAGGGCGAAACCCAGCTCACGCCGGAAGAAAAGCTGCTGCGCGCGATTTTCGGCGAGAAAGCCGGCGATGTGCGCGACGCTTCTCTCTACTGCCCGCCTGGCATCGAGGGTGTAATTGTCGACGTGAAGATTTTCTCCCGCAAAGGCCAGGAAAAGGACGAGAGGGCGAAATCGATTGAAGCGACGCAGATCGGCAAGCTGGAGAAAAACCTTTCCGACGAAATTCGCATTCTTACAGACGAGCGACTCAAGCGTTTGGAGAACATTCTCGGCGGCAAGGAAGTGCAGGCCGACCTGCACGACGAGCGTACCAACAAGCGCTTGCTGACCAAGGGCAATGTGCTCGACCGCGACGCCATCGAGCGCATTTCGACCCGCAACCTCAAGCGCATTAAGTACAACGATAAAGACCCGCGGGTGAACGAGCAGATCGACGAGATCGAGGAAATGACCTCGCGGCAGATCGATGTGCTCAAGAAGATCGTCAACGAGAAAAAAGAAAAACTCACCAAGGGCGACGAATTGCCGCCGGGCGTGATCAAGCTGGTCAAGGTCTACATCGCCATGAAGCGCAAGCTGAGCGTCGGCGACAAGATGGCTGGACGTCACGGGAACAAGGGCGTGATCGCCCGCATTCTGCCGGAAGAGGA
>JBAPOI010001073.1:0-10430 GCA_049279555.1 Candidatus Sulfotelmatobacter sp. | reverse complement strand
CGTAAGCCTTACTTATTGGGCAACTTCCCGACTTTTTGGGCAGCGGCATGAGTGTTTGCTACTAAGTTGCGTTGTTGTGTTCGCGAAGTCCGGCGACTGTCCAAAAGAATTTCGGAGTGCTCATTCTCGTCTCCCACAAATAGCAGAACACCGTTTCATGTTTGCTAGCCACGCCTCTTTGGAAGGTATCTTCATACCAGACTGTGCCACAGAGCCACAGAAACTTAGTTCCTTTGGCCACATCAGAAAAATCGTTTGGGCCGGGAGCAATCCTGAAGGTCGCTTGCTGTGCGACAGAGGCACTCTGCGGAATCATGTCAGGCGTGAATTGAGGCAATATGCTCATGTCGTAGACGCTGGGGTCTGGCACGGTATATGCATTTTCCCCAATCTGCAATTCATATTTCCACGCAATCATTCTCGCCGGAGTTTTCCCATAGTTCTTGAGCCAAAAGATGCAATGGGAAAATTGCCGTCTGACCATCATTTCTTCGGGAGTAATCAGGGCCGGGTCTTGGATGGCATCCTGAGTTCCTGTTTTTCTTATCAGGAGCCAAGCGCGGCCAGCCGTGGCAAGTTGTTCCAGACTAGCCTTATGCTCTTCCATGATTTTCTTCTGTTGGAAGAGCAACCGCGCCTGTACAGCCAAAATAACGGCTTGAACAAAACCAGCAATAGCCAGCCAGACAGTAACTGTCACCAGTCCAGAGTCGGAGTCGCCATTCTTTTCGGGCTGGTGTTTGGAATTGTCGACGTATTGGGTATTTCGCTGGTCTTCGGAAGGGACAGGTTGCACATCTTTGATCGGCGCGGGGTCGGTGGAATCTTGCTGGCTAGCGCCGGATTTGTTAGTTGGCTGTGCATGGCCAGCATTATTTTCTTTGCTAATTCCCTTACTATTTTTGGATTGAGACCATACGGAGAGTGCAAGGGCGAGACAGGCTACGGCTATAACCGCACTTTTCATGGTTCGGCAGAGCAACTATACACTCGCCGTCGCGCCTGTCCAAAACACAGGGTCAATCCCAAGTCCGGCATCGACCTTTCGCTTGGGCGATGTAACCATAACTATTCAGGCGGTTGGCTGATCGCTTATCGCGGGAGGCCATCCTTGCGCTTTTGCCCGTCTCCACAAGCGATCTTCAGAAAACCTGCAGGGCCGGGGCGTGGTTTCTATCACGGTGCGGCTTCACGACAATTTCCACGTCCTGGTCGAGCGCGACCAGGAAGCGCAGCAGGCGTTCCACGGAGAACTGCCGGAACTCACCGCGCAGCATCTTCGAAACATCAGGCTGGCGGACTCCGAACAAGGTAGCGGCCTCGACCTGCTTGAGGCCGCGAGCTTTTAGGATGGTGTCAATCTTGAATACCAGTTGCGCCTTGACGAAATGCTCTTCTGCGTTCGGCACACCAATGTCCTTGAACACGTTGCGGCTTCCGGTTTTGTATCCCTTCTTGTGGTTCATTGCTTTCTCCCCGTGGCAATCTGTTCGGCCTCACGCAGTCGTTGCTTGATCAACTCCAGGTCACGGCGCGGCGTTTCCCGACCGGTCTTCGATTTCTTCTGGAAGACATGAAGGACATAAACGCTGCCCGCATACCTCAATGTGTACACGGCGCGGAATGTGTCACCGCGATGGTCCTTAATGATTTCTACGACTCCCGCTCCGCCAAAGCCGCTCAGCACCTTCGCATCCTGATGCTTGCCACCACGCTGGGCAACGTACAGCGCATAGCCCATGTGGTCCTGCACGGTCTCGGGGAACTCTCGTAAGTCTTTGAGGCTCGTTCCGACCCAGGTTACCGGCTTTAAAGACGGTTCATCGGTCATGGGGGTGGTATCAATATAGTGAAATCACTATATTGTGTCAAGTAACGGGTCTAGTTGAATTAGATTTTCTGGCGCTTCCACTTGCCCTGCTTAAACAAGATTGCGCTGACGGCCGCCATGGCCGTCTCCGCGATAGCGATGGAAAAGAAAGCTCCATTCGACCGCATGTGCAGCGGAATCGCCAGCCAATACGCGAGCGGAATCTCAAGCAGCCAGAAGCCGAAGAAATTCACAATCGTAGGAGTAATCGTATCGCCTGCGCCGTTGAAGGCCTGCATCATCACCATGAAGTAGGCATATCCCAGGTTGCCATAGCTTATGATGCGCAGGCACGCGGCTCCCAGCGGCACCACCTCCGGATCGTGCGTGAACAACCGCACGATTGGCTCAGAAAAGAAAATGAAGACGACGCCGATCAGGCCGAGAAAAGTCACGTTGTAAAGTCCGGTGCGCCACACCGCTTTCTCGGCGCGTTCCGGATGACCCGCGCCCAGGTTCTGCCCGACCAGAGTCGCCGCGGCATTGCTCAATCCCCACGAAGGCAGGATCACGAAGATCACGATGCGAATTGCAATCGTGTATCCGGCAAGCGCGGCAGCGCCGAAGATACTGACGATTCGCACCAACCCAATCCAACTGGTGTGCGCGATGGCGAACTGCAATATGCCGGTTAGCGAAACGCGAATCAGACGCAGCATCACGGACGCACTCAAGCGAATCTGGCTCCTGAGAATCCGCAGACGCTCGGTCCCGCGCATCAGTCGATAGAACTGGTAGAGCACACCAATGCTGCGCCCGGTCAGGGTTGCCAACGCCGCGCCAGTCACACCCATGCGGGGAAATGGCCCCCAGCCAAAGATCAGGCAGGGATCGAGCACCAGATTGATGATGTTTGAAACCCACAACAGGCGCATGGCAATCGCCGCGTCGCCCGCACCGCGAAAGATCGCGTTGTTCAGGAACAGCAGGAGAACGGCAAAACTTCCGCCCAGGCAAATTCTCGTATAGCCACTTCCGGTGGCGACGATGTCCGGCGAAGCGCCCATCAAGCGCAACAGGTTTGGCGCCCAAATCCCACACGGGATGCCAATCAGCAACGACACGATCAGGCCAAGAGCGATCGCCTGCACACCGGCGACCGCAGCGCCCTCAGGATCTTTTTCTCCGATGCGCCGCGCCACCATGGCCGTAGTCGATAGACTCAATCCCATCGCGACGGCGAATATCAGGCTTAACATCGACTCCGTGAGCCCCACTGTGGCCACAGCGTTCGCGCCCAGCCGTCCCACCCAGAAGACGTCCACCACCGCGAACAGCGACTCCAGCACCATCTCCAACACCATGGGTACGGCCAGCAGCAAAATCGCCCGGTTCAGGCTGCCGGTGGTGTAGTCTTGGTGCGAGCCGCGAATCGCTTCCAGCAGCGAAGCCCACAGTGTGTGTTGCGGTTCTGCAGCGGAGGCTGTGGCTTTCATAATTACCTGCAAGCTTTCCAGGCCGGTCGACAATAGACGAGCCGAATGCGCCAATCGATTAAGACAGAAAAGTATCTGAGATGTCCGATGCTGCGAACTTAGTGGATGGGCTAACTAGCGAGGGTCAGACATAATGGCTTCCTTGTAGCAAACTTCGGGAATTGTATCGCAGATCAACGGCCTGCGCCAAATACAAATTTACTTTCTACGCGCCGAGTCTGTGTTCCGATAACCTTCGACGCGTCTTAAAAAATCTCACTTCTTCGGCAGCAGCGTAACCCGCGCAGTCACGCCTCGATTGCTTGCCATCCCTCCGATCACCACGGGACCGAGCAGCGTATCCTGGATGCCGCCGCCATCCAAGCGAGCTTCGGAGCTGCTGTCGCTGATGGTCTCCCAACGGCTGTGATGAAGATCGAAAGCAAATGTAATCGAGGAAACTTCGACCGGCTTGCCGTCATAGGAGGCGCCTTTGTAATCGTGTGGAGTAGTCGTGCCGCCGAAGAAGACGATTCTGCGGTCCCTAGCGGAGCCGCCGCCGGCAATTCCAAAGCGCGCCGTTCCAGGATGCGCGGGTAACTTGGTCCATTCAATCTTCTCTGGATTTTTCTTGTCGATCTTACCCATCCAGCATTCGTCGGATGCAACGTAACTGGGGCCCTCCGCTGGGCCCGCCTTCGCGCCATCGACGATCACGATCGTGTCGTCGGCCAAGCCACCGGATAACCCAAACACCGGCGTGCCAGGAAAGGGGGTGGCCTGACTCCACGAATCTTTTTCCACGTCATAAACCTGAACGTTGTTCACCGGGCCATTCTTCGACCGGCCTCCAATCAAATAGACGAAGCGGTCATGGTTCACGCCTGAGACCGCGCGATCCACAGGGACAGGAATATCCTTCCCGCGATTCCAACGGCGCTGCTCGACATAAACGTTCACGTCGGGAACCGTGATTTCGCTGCCCTGCGCGTCGACGACATATCCGCCCATGAGCACGACCTGCGCCTTGGCTCCAGCGGCCGAAGCGCCCAAACGGCCCGCCACGCCGGGCACCGGCTGCCCCTGATGCCACTTCGCCGAGTGTGTGAGATGCATGACGTAAACCTGGTTGGTTACGTCATCCCAGGTTTTCTTGGGCCCGACGCCCATCATGGAGAAAAGGTCGAATCCGCCTTTGAGGCTGGCGGTGGCGTTGCTCGAAACCGCAGCGGGCATCGAAGGAAACTGAGGTTGGTCTTCTCCAAAAGCGGTGACGCAAAGTGACGGCGAAAGAAGAAGCGCAATAAAAAGTAGTCTTCTCATCAGCAGAGATATTACCGCAGATTCGTGGCTCAGGCTTCGATTACACGGCGACTGCTAGCGCGAATTCATCGGGCAGTGCCTATCAGAACCACGTCTTGCGCCGGTATTCGCGATACTCATCGCCAAATGCCGCTTCAAGGACCTGGGCTTCACGGTGGGCCCTGACCATCTGCATAACTGCAAGGGCCAGAAAAAGCAGCCACAGGAGTGGTCGATGAAGGACTAGCACAAACCCTCCGATCAGCACCATGCCGAAAACATAAATTGGATTGCGGATCTTCGAATAAATTCCGTGGGTCACCAGTTTGTGCGCGGCGGCTTTGATGGCGAAGGAGCGTCCGAGTTGGCGGCGTGCGGTCGCAATTCCGCAGATGCCTGCGATCACCAGCACCGTGCCGATCTCCCGTTGCAAATCCCAGGGACCGGGCTTGGAAAGTATTACCCACAGCAGCATTCCAACGGCGACGATTTGTACCACTGTGATGAAGTAGAGTTGCCGGGTTCCCATCGATGTGAGTTCCTCTTCGCTTGGAAAATCAATTTTTATTCTATGAATCCCTGGCGCACTGCGTGAATGAAATCCGTGTAGGCCGGAATCTCCCCGGCAGCGCGCGTGTGGCTGGCGACCTGCCCGCGATGATACGCCGAGTGCAGCAAAACATGGGTCAAAATATCTTCCACCGTGCTGCTCCAAGCTTCGCCTTTGCTGTTCTTGTAGGAGACACTTTCCGAGAGCTGCTCCGCCGAAAGGCCATCGAGAAATTCGCGCCATAGGCTGGCCATTTCGGCGATTTGAGCTTCACATTGATCGGCGGAGAATTCCGGCCAGACAGAAAGACTTTGCGGTTGCTTTCGGACCCGCTCCAGCCATAGACGTTCGGCGGAGAGAATGTGCGCCAGTAGCCTGAGCGTCTGTGCTGGCCGGAGATCGCTCGTGCGCAGGCTCATTAGTACTTCGCGGTTGGCCCATTCATCGTAAGCAAACTGGCGGCGAAGATATTTCAAGAGTTCGTTCAACTTGGTTTTAACCGTCCTTTCACATTGCCCGGGTAGACTCCTCGCTGAACGGCAATGAGATATTCTAAGTGACGTGGGATCGGGCGATCCCGTTTACTGACAGACGCTGTGTATATATGCCCCGCAAAGCCGCATCCCGCACCGCAACTGAAGATTCCGGAGCAATCAATAGAACGGTCTCCGAGCCAGTTCAGAATCGGGAAGCCGGCAAGGCAGCAGTTGTAAAAGGAGCGGGGTCGCTCGACGATTTGACGCGTACCGCCCTGAAGGCATTCCTGATTGCTCGCGATGCCGCTTTCAACGTCCGCGATCTGCTTACGAACTCCTCTCGCATGGCTTTTCTCGCCATCAAAGATTGCGAGAAGGAGCTCGACATCATCGAGCGCTATATCGATGAGCGTTTGCCGGCGGCAATTACGCGGGTCAATGAAGCCCGGGCGCGCCAGTTGCTGACCAGCTTGAAATGCACCACCGACCTCGAACGAATCGGGGACCTGGTGATGAGCATGGCCATGCGGGTGCAATCGCGAACCGAGAAGATTGCTGCATCGGATGTACGCCAGCTTGTAGAAATGTCCTCGATCCTGCGCGAGATGCTCGATGTGGTTTACCGCGGATTCGTAAACCTCGATCTGGAATGCGCCCGCCAGGTCCTGCAAATGGATAAGGACATCGACCGCGTCTGTCACGCCTTGTTCCAAAAACACTTGACCGTTCACGGCGCGGATAGCAGCCCCTCTAGCTTTGAAATCCTTCTCATGGCCCAAGCCCTCGAGCGTGCTGGCGACCACACAACCAACTTGGCGGAAGATCTCTATAGTCTGATCGAAGGCCGCAGCCTGCGTCACGCGCCGAAGAAGCGGACCGAAGCGTAGTTGTAGACTTAGACTGGTCCCGCAAATTCATCATTCGTTAACACTCGGTCAACATTCTCGCAACAATTTCGAAATACATTCTTAGTGCAGAGCCCGGCTGTGAAAGGAACTGTGCCTTGGTCCCTGTGCCAAGCCGCCGCAACCAGTAATGCATCTTCCCATGGGATCTTACGAACCGCTCGGTGAGGCGGGTGTCGCCAGAGTGTCCCGCTGCCTCGTTTTCCTGGTCGAGGACGAGGAAGATATCGCGCGGTTGATCTCCCATAATCTTCAGGCGGCTGGATTCGATGTGCAAAGTTTCGTTAGTGGAAACTCCGTAGTCTCGGAAGCTTTGCGCGAGATGCCCTCGCTTTTTCTGCTCGATGTGATGCTGCCCGGCGCCGATGGCTTTGAGCTTTGCCGGCAGATTCGGCAGACTCCGACTCTCTCTTCAACCCCAATCATCTTTCTGACCGCCAAGACTGCCGAAGCCGACCGCGTCAAGGGGCTGGAGCTTGGGGGAGACGACTATATTACGAAGCCGTTCAGCCCGCGCGAACTGGTGGCGCGGGTTCGCAGTGTGCTCCGCGGCATCCGCCAACCTCCGGCCATGCCAGAGGTCCTGCGTATGGGCGAGCTTGAAATCGACCCTTCCTCGATGACAGTGCAAGTGCAAGGTAAAGCGGTGCTCACGACGGTGCGAGAATTCCGTTTGCTCGAGTATTTGGCCATGCATTGCGGACGTGTGCTGACGCGCGACCAGTTGCTCGACGCGGTGTGGAAGGAGACTCCCTTCGTGACGCCGCGTTCGATCGATGTTTACGTGCGGCGTCTGCGAGAAAAAATAGAGGCTGACCCCCGCCATCCCCGGTATCTGAAGACCCTGCGCGGCATTGGCTATCGCTTCGAACTTCCGAAGTAGAGTGTCTCCAACACGCTTTCCACCGCTTCCGTTCGTCTCTCCATGCTCGTTTGATTTATCCTGTCATCTATCGCTCGTAGATTCGCCACCTCATGCCCCAGCCCAAACCACTGTGGAAAGCGGACGATCAGAGGTCCCGCCTGGCGGAGCTCACCGCGCAGTCCGACGACTCTGCCAAGGACCACTCGCTGCGCCGCGATGTGCGCTCGCTCGGCGCCTTGCTGGGCAGAGTTCTGGTGGAGCAAGTCGGCCCAGAGCTGTTCAATACGGTGGAAGAGTTGCGGCGGCTGATGATTCGCCATCGTGAACGCGTCGCGCATAGCTCCGCTACCGCGGCCCACGGCGAGCTCATGGCGCGCGCACAGGCAATGATTGCGGAAATGGATCTGTCTCGTGCCTATCAGGTCGCCAAGGCGTTTTCCATTTATTTCGAACTCACAAATCTTGCTGAGACGAATCACCGCAAACGCCGCCGCCGCGCACGTCAGTTAGACCGGCAGCACGCGCCCCTCCCCGGCTCGTTCCACGGAACGCTGCTGCGAATGCAGAGAAAAGGAATTTCCGCCGAGGCCGCGCTCGCGGCCCTTCGCCAGGTCGTGGTTACTCCTGTATTTACAGCCCATCCCACGGAAGTCGCGCGCCAGACGATCTTGCTCAAACGCCGCCGCATCGCGGAACAACTCGAACGCCTCGATCGTCTTCCGCTCACTGTCGGCGAGGCTCTGCGTTGCGAGCAGAACATCCACGCAGAGATTGTGGCTCTATGGCAAACCGATGAAGTTCGCCAGACCAAGCCCACCGTCAACGACGAGATCCGCATGGGATTGCGTTACTTCCGGCTCTCGCTGTTTGAAACCTTGCCACGGATTTACGCAGAGGTGGCCGATGCGTTGCACGAAGTTTACGGCACGGTCCCCGGCTCGGTGGAATTGCCCATCCTGATCAGTTTCGGTTCGTGGATCGGCGGTGATCGCGACGGCAATCCGCTGGTTAAGCCTGAGTGTGTGAAGGATGCCCTGGATCAGGCGCGAGCCGTGATTCTGGGCGAATATATCCGTAGTGTCGAATTCTTGAGCGATTGTTTGAGTTCGTCCTCACGACAGACGAACACATCGTTGGAGATGCTTGCGCGTCTTGCGCAATATGAACGGTCGATGCCAATGGTCTCGAACGCCTGGGGGCCGGAGAATACCGTGGAGCACAACCGCCGTTTTCTTTCCTACGTGTTCCATCGGTTGCAGCGTAGCCGCCAGGGTCCGAGTGCTCAGCATGCCTATGCCGCTGCCACGGAATTCGAATCCGATCTGCTGTTGTTGCGCGGAAGTTTGATCGCGAATCGCGGACAAAGGCTGGCAGAAACGTTTGTCGATCCGCTCTTGCGCCAACTCCGAACTTTCGGCTTCCACTTGCAGGTGCTCGATATCCGCCAGCATGCCAGCGTGCATGCGGAAGTTCTGCAGGAGATCGTCGAAAAGCAGATCGACGTAAGAAAGATTGGACTGCAGAACCCCGAGCTGCGAAAGACCAAAGTAAGAAAGTCGGAGTTACAAAACGCCGCCCCGGCTTTGGTTGCGAGTCTTCCGCCGCCCGACCTTCTCGATATTGTTTCTCCACACACACGCGAGTTGATCGACACATTCCGCGCCATCCATCAGCTCAAGCGAACTTATCCCGCGCGGTCGATCCGACAGTACATCATCAGCGGCGCGGAGTCCGAAGACGATGTCCTGAATGTAGTCCGGCTGGCAAAAGCTTGCGGCGTGAGTCTGGCTGGTTCTGGCGACGGCTTCGGCGACCCAGGCCTGATGCCAGTGCCTCTGTTTGAATCGATCCATTCTTTGCGCACGGCTGGTAGCGTGATGCGCCATCTATGGCGGCATCCTGAGTATCAACCGCTGCTCGACTCCTGGGGACGATGGCAAGAAGTGATGCTCGGCTACTCCGACTCGAATAAGGATGGAGGCATGCTGACCAGCACTTGGGAGCTCTACAAGGCTCACCGCGATCTCCACATTGTGGCGCACGAGTGCGGCGTGAAGCTGCGTCTGTTTCACGGCCGCGGCGGAACCGTAGGTCGCGGTGGCGGCCCCACCCACTCGGCCATCCTGGCGCAACCGGAGGGCTGTTTTTCCGGGCGCACCCGCATCACCGAGCAGGGAGAAGTTCTCAACTGGAAATACGCCGATGCTGTGCTCGCGGAATGGAACCTTGAGCTAATGATCGCCGCCAGCTTCGATGCGCTCACTCGGTCGAGCCAAACGTCGGCAACCGATCAGGCGCGCTGGGAAGAAGCGATGGAGGAAATGTCTCGGGAAGCCTTCCGCACTTATCGCCGCGATATCGCGGAGAACGCCGACGTGCTGGAATATTTCGAGCAGGCCACTCCGGTGCTGGAATTGGATGCTGCCCGCATTGGCTCCCGGCCATCGCGCCGCACCAAGGGCCGCCGTCTGGAGGATTTACGGGCAATTCCGTGGGTCTTTGGATGGATGCAGAGCCGTCACGCTGTGCCCGCTTGGTACGGAGTCGGCCACGGTCTGCAGCGTTTCGCAGCGAACGGAAAAAGTCATGAGCGTCTGTTACGAGATATGGCGAAACACTTCGCGCTATTTTCGGACTTAGTGCGCAACGTTGAACTGGCCATGGCCAAAGCCGATCTTCACATTGCCCGGGTTTATTCCGGCCTGGTAAAGAATGCGGCGTTGCGCAAGCGAGTCTTCACCATGTTGGAAGATGAATTCTTGCGGTCGCGTGAAATGATTCTGCAAATCTCCGGTCAACGCGACTTGCTGGGTCGCAACCGGGTACTGGCACGTTCGGTTCACCTGCGCAATCCCTATGTGGATCCCATGAGCCTGATCCAGGTCGAGCTTTTGCGACGCAAGCAGCAAGGCCAAGATCCAGCGAAACTGGAGTATCCTCTAGGGGCCACGATTAACGGCATCGCAGCAGGATTACATAACACCGGATAATCGTGAAGATTCCCGCTAACCGTCCAGCTGGCGGCCCGTCTGTAGTATGTTCTAAAT
>JBAPOI010001072.1:0-16611 GCA_049279555.1 Candidatus Sulfotelmatobacter sp. | reverse complement strand
CCCCTGGTAGTTGGAACCGCTTTTGATCCAGTCCAGGGCCTGTGATGTGGAGTCGCACTGATCGTCAAATTTCCCCTTGGGGAAGCTGGTCATCTCATGCACATATTCGGCAAGCCATTCGGCTTTGTCCGGAAGGTGCACAAAGCCATTCTCGATCGTGCTGGTGACGGAGTGCAGGCGCATGGTTTTCTCCAGCTTCGGCTCGTAGCGAGTTACGGCATGCAATCCCTCGAAGCGCAGTTCCTGTATCAGTTGGGCACCAGAGCTCTTATCTTCGATCAGAATGGTTGTTGCCTTGAATCGGTTGGCTTGCTCCCGCACGGCCCGCTTCAGTTCCGGATACTCCATCCGGCGTCGCAGAACATGCAAGAGAAAGAGATTGTTTTCTTTCTTTCCCCAGGTGCTGCAGACGCTGTAGTCACTTAGCTCCGTGGCTTTAACAGCTGTGTCCCAACTCTGGAAAATAAGGTCGAACTTTGCCGGCTCGTCACCAACTTTGTATGTCTTGAACCAGGCCAGCTTGACCATGCCGCCACCGAGAGGAGCTGGCTCCTGCTGGTACTGACCTGAGAAGTTGTACTCGCCCTGAATGCTACGGATGTTACCGAGAACCTCGAGCGACTCGCGCTCGGGATGCAGAGCTTCGCCCAGACGTCGCCGTACGGTGCGAGTACTGTAGGGAGTCTCGATGATGTGCGTTTCATCCTCGACTGCAATGGCTGGGAAGCTGAGGACTCTCCACTCTCCTTGTTGCAAGACGTGGCCGACGAGGTCATCCTCGTGCAGGCGTTGCATGATGATGATTATGCAGCCCGTATCCTTATTATTATTATTAAGGCGGCTGTAGAGGGTGTGTTGGTACCAGTCATTCACGGCGTTTCGCTGAGTCTCAGACACCGCTTCATCGGGTTTCAAAGGATCGTCAATGATCATGAAGTCGCCACCTCTCCCTGTGAGCACTCCACCCACAGAGGTCGCCAGTCGAAAACCTTTTGCATCAGTCATGAATTCTGAGACCGCTTGTCGTTGTCCGGAGAGGCGGGTGGGAAACAGGCTTCGATACCAGCCCGAGCCCATGAGCGAGCGGCAATCAAGGGCCAGTTTGTTGGCGAGGTCTTGCCCGTAGCTGGCGCAAATTATCTGGGCACTGGGATTGTGACCTAAGAGATACGCTGGGAACGCGACCGACGCGCAATGCGACTTCAAGGATCTCGGTGGGACATTGATGATGAGCCGTCTGGTTTCACCCCGTCGGCAGGCCTCAAGTTCTGACGCAATAAGTTCGATATGCCAGTTGTGCAAGAACCTAATATCGGCGTTGAGCTCGTAGAAACTACGCTCGACGAACCCATAGAAGTCGCTTCGCAGAAGTGCCTGGTACTCGTGCAAGGTGAGAGTCTGACTTTTCATTCGGGTTCTCCATTTTCGGGTTCGGGTTGGAAACGCTTCAAAATTCCTTGCAGCACTCTTTGATCAAGTTCTCCGAGGGCTGATCTCTCGGTGGAAGGAAGATTCGCCGCGGCCTCTGCCTCGCGCGCTAGGGCGATGAATTGCTGGAGCACTCGAAGATCTCCCGTGGCAGCTTTATTCACAAGTTGCTTGATTGCTGCTTCTAACTTTGTGACCGTCCTGCGCGCTCCGTTTTCATTCACCACTACTTTTTCGCGCAGCGTTGCCGCGAGCACAGTGGCTACATTGTGTGAGCCCTTGCGTCGCCCTTTGGGATTTCCAGACTGGCCTTTCTTGAAGCGAGAAGATTCTGGTGGATTCCCATAGCCTGTTTGCCTTGGCTGCTCAGGTGCTTCTTCTTGTTCGTCACTGTTTGTGCCCATTGGCGGCCTCCTCTTCAAGTTCGTTGAAGGTGCGACCTGAAACAGCGTGCCTGACAATCAGCCCAGTGAATGCCTGCCAGCGCCGAACGGCGGTATCGACGTACTTTGGATCAAGCTCAATTCCATAACAGACGCGGCCGGTGCGCTCGGCTGCAATCAGAGTTGTGCCACTACCGATAAAGGAGTCGAGGACCGCGTCGCCACGAGCTGTGCAGTCCATCAGGGCATCCGCGACCAGGACAACAGGCTTTACCGTTGGATGTAATTCCAATAGGTTGCCCTCTTCCGTCGTCCGCGAGAAGGAATTTGCGCCGGGATAGTTCCACACATTCGTGCGGTAGCGACCGAACTGGCCCAGTTGAACATTGTTCCGATGACTGTCCTTACCATTCTTGAATATGAAAACCAGTTCATGTGCGCTGCGATAAAGGCTGCCCATTCCTCCGCAGCCCTTCGACCAGATGCAAAGATTCTTGAGTTCGGTGTAAACCTGCTTCCCGGCCGTGAGGATTTCTCGCATGTGCCGCCAATCCATGAAGACGTAATGCAAGGATCCGTCGATGCTGTGGGACGCAAGCAAAGTGAAAGTCTGCGCCAAGAAGTCCGTGAACTCGGATTCGCTCATCTCACCGGATGCCATTTTGAAGTTCTTATGCTGGATGACTCCGAGACCGGTAGCGTGTCCCGCAATTTTGACGTTGTAGGGCGGGTCGGTAAACACCATGTCAGCGCGACGACCATCCATAAGCGCCGAGTAGCTGCTGCCATTCAGAGAGTTCCCACAGTAGATCCGGTGGCGTCCCAGGAGCCAAAGATCGCCCGGCTGGCTGACCCGGATGGCGTACTCGGATTCCGGCAAGGCATCGGCCGGATCGTTCTCACCCTCGACAGCAGGCTCCATACCTTCGATGATGACGTCGATCTCCCCGACTTCGAACCCAGTCACATCGAGCGAGAAATCCAGCTCCACCTCCGAAAGAAACTTGAGTTGCTCGGCGAGCAAGCGATCATCCCAGACGGAATTCTCGGCCAGCCGGTTGTCGGCGACCATAAAAGCTTTGAGTTGAGTCTCCGTCAGGTGATTGAGACTGATTGTGGGGAGTTCAGCGATGCCAAGCAATCGTGCTGCGAGCACTCGGCCGTGCCCAGCAACAACGGTGTTGTCCGAGTCCACCGCAACGGGGATATTGAAACCGAAAATCTCCACGCTGCGGGCAATCTGCTGAATCTGTTTCTCAGAGTGGAGTCGCGGGTTCTTCGGGTTGAGCTTCAGCTTTGCGGTAGGAACGTAAGCTATTGAGAGCCGCGGACGGTGTAACACGGGAGCTGTTTTAGACTTCATTGCGCCTGGAGCCATGGTTTGGTCCTCCTCGACCCAACCTGACTCATATTTGCACGGAAAACGCTTCGTTCAATGCGCGACTTTGGTCCAAAAAAATCCCGCGAGTAGTCTGAATTGTTGGGAAGGTACTAGTTGCTACAACTTCTTAGCAGGCAGCGCTCTATCGCGTACCTCTGTCGGGGCTCGATGCTCGCGAGCATTGTGGCGCGGATACTCCGGCTGCGGGCCGATACTGAGCTGCCAGGCCTTCCTGCATTTTCTGCCCTCGATCGTTACAGTGTTCTCGGACTCAGTCACGAGGAATGTGAGGGCCAGCGCTTTGGATCGAAACTCCGCAAGAATTCGCTTCATTTCGGTCTCAGACATCCGCATTTCTGGAAATGTCTGCCGCACTTCCTCAACGGCGGCTCTTAAGGCTTGCTCGTACTTCTCCCCACGCGATCTAGCCTTATCGTAGGCGTAAAGTCCCACCATTGTTCGATGAAGCACCCAGGCCGGCATTACGCCGTTCGTTTTTGGCCTGCCGCGTGGTTTCATTTTTTCACCCCTGACTTGACTGTTTCCGCGAACAGAGCGGCAATGTTGCTGTGTGTCTAGGAGGCTCGATGCCTGATTCTATCGCCAAACGTCTTGCCGCTCTACCTCAATTGTCAAAAGCTGCTCTCACTGATCTATGGAGGCAGCTTTTCAAAACCGATCCACCTTGTCAAACACGAAGGGAACTACTGCTCCCCATTCTGGCCTATCGAATCCAGGAGCAGGAGTTCGGTGGACTCAGCGACGCGGGCTGCCGTCGGCTTCGCCAACTCGCAACGATGTTCGAGGCCGATCCCGACGCAGTGGTTTCCAACCGACCGCGAATCAAAGCCGGAACACGCCTGGTGCGACAGTGGAAAGAGCAAGTCCACGTGGTCGAGGTGGAGGCGGAAGGCTACGAATACCGAGGTGCTCGGTACGAAAACCTTTCTGAGATCGCTCGCCTGATCACTGGCACCCGCTGGTCGGGGCCAGCCTTCTTCGGTCTCAAAGCTAAACCATCCAACGCATCCCAGGAGGCACAATGACCACGGAGTCGAAAGCCGTCATCCGCTGCGCGATCTACACCCGCAAGTCTTCCGAAGAAGGACTGGAACAATCCTTCAATTCTCTCGACGCTCAACGGGAAGCCTGCGAGGCCTTCATCGCCAGTCAACGACACGAAGGCTGGCGGGCGCTCCCGGCCCTCTACGACGATGGAGGATATTCCGGCGGGAATCTCGAGCGGCCTGCGTTGAAGCGTCTGCTCGATGATATTCAAGCCAACAAAATTGACACCATCGTGGTTTACAAGGTCGATCGTCTTACCCGCAGCCTGGCCGACTTTGCCAAGATCGTCGAAGCGCTGGACGCGCGCGGGGTCTCCTTCGTGTCCGTTACTCAGCAGTTCAACACCACGACCTCGATGGGAAGATTAACCCTCAATATTCTGCTCTCATTCGCGCAGTTCGAACGGGAAGTGACCGGGGAGAGGATCCGCGACAAGATTGCCGCCTCCAAGCGCAAGGGCATGTGGATGGGCGGGACCGTGCCGCTCGGTTATGACGTCAAGGATCGAAAGCTAGTCGTGAATCCGGGCGACGCGAAGATGGTGGTTCGCCTCTTCAAGCTTTACCTTGAACTGAGGTGCGTGTCGAAGTTGAAGGCTCGCCTCGATCAGGAAGGAATCAAGAGCAGGTTCGGCTCGATGAGGAGGGAATCAAGAGTAAGGAGAGGACGAGCGCTGCGGGAAATCGATCGGGAGGGAGTTCGTACTACAGAGGCGCGCTCTATCAGATCCTGAAGAGCCGCATTTATCTCGGAGAGATCCCTCACCGGGGACAGAACCATCCCGGAGAACACGCGGCCATTGTTCCACGGAAGTTATGGGATCGGGTGCAGGCTCAGCTGAAGAGCGATCACCAGGGGCGCAGGAATGGTCTCAAGGCGAACTCCCCCAGCTTGCTTGTAGGTCTGCTGCAGGATGCAAAGGGCAATCGATTCACTCCGTGCCATACGACGAAGAACGGCAGACGCTATCGCTACTACGTTTGCCCAGCCACAAGGGAAGGAAAAGAAGCAGGGGAAGCAGAGAACAGACCCTCCAGAGTGCCGGCCCACGACGTTGAACGGCAGGTCGTCCTTAGGCTGCAATCATTCTTACAGTCCGGCAAGGAGGTCATGGATGAGCTCTGCCTGCCGGAAGATCCTGCGGCACGGACGCAGCAGATTCTGGCCAGAGCCGCGAAGCAATTCGACCAGTTAAGTTCCGGCGCTCCAGCGGTCGTGAAGGACTTCGTGAGAAAGGTAGTGCAGCGTGTCGTGGTTCATCCGGATCGGATCGAAGTTGAAGTCGGCAAGCAGAAACTGCGTGACACACTTACCGCAGATCCGCATGCTTCCTCAGCGCGCGCCACAGCCCACCAACCCGAGCAAGGTCCCACTGATGTGATCCAGCTTGATATCGAGGCTCGAGTCAAACGTTGTGGCGGGGAGATGAGATTGGTCTTTCCTCCCAATCATCCTGGGCCGACGCAGGCGCCCGCTTCGTCAGTGTTGAAGGCGCTGACACGTGGACGCCAATGGTACGAATGGATCGTGGCCGGAGAAGTTTCGGGACGGAGATCAATTGCCGAAAAACTGGGACTTGATGAGCGGTACGTAGGCCGCGTTCTGGAATGCGCTTTTCTCGCTCCCGACATCGTGGAAGCGATCCTCGATGGACGCCAACCGCCTGATCTGACCTTCAAGAAACTGACCCATCGCATACCGTTCAGTTGGATGGAGCAACGCCGGCAGCTTGGGTTTCAGCCATCGCACTCACGGCAATAACACCATCAGCTTAGCCACTTGCCGATGCGCAGCTCTTGATCACGCCGAAAGTTGAGGACCAGGGAATGAACAAACGTCGAGTTGAGAAAAGAAGAACGCAGAAACCCAAGCCGCTCGCACACGGCAAACAATATCCTGGTGCTCATGGCAAAGTCGTCGATTGGGTGGAACACAAATTCGAGGAAGGCATCCTCTTTATAGACATTCAATTCGTTGACAAGACGGCACTCTCCTGGAGCATCGACTCAGCGATCGTGATCCAAGAAGCCCGTCTGGCCGATTGGAAAACCGGCGACTTGAAACTCCTCAAACGTTTCGTGCAGGACAAAAGCGGTCGGGCGTGATGTTGTGGTGGGGCGCGAGTCTCCACAACGACTTGCAAGCGGGTTTTCTTCTCCCCACGATAGCCTCCAGCGGGCTTGGCGACCCGCAATGCATCTCTCCATTGCTCTCCGAAAAACTCCCTACAACAAAATTCCCTGATAATGGAAATTAATTCCCTGATACCTTCCTGTTATGCCCTGATAATTCCCTGTTCCGATTTACGCCTGCAGCGGCTGCTTCTCCTGCCAAATGTGTGACTTAGCGAGAAAGACTGCGGTTGTAGAGGGCAAAATCTCACAAATTCCCTGTATTTTTCCCTGTTAGCAGGGAATTCTCGCGGAGAAAGGTTAGCGCCAGACTGCGCGCTCCGCCACACAGTCTGAACTGCAGACAAAGTCCGCCGCCGTTCCCGCAAAATGCGCGAAACATGCCCGTATTCCGCAATATTTCATCCTCAAACCGGACTGCAGAGAACGGACTGCCCGTCGGCAAGGGGGCCCTCGTCCCGCCTTTTCTCCGGAGGGCACATGCGCAGTCCGGTTTCGAGACGAGCTGTAGGCGAATGCAATGCGATCAGAAAACCGATGAAGCGGCGAAGTCCGGGGTTTTACTCTCTTGTCCACAAGGCCGTTTTCACCGCAATCGCGAAATACGGGCATTATCCGCGTATTTCGGCGCAGAGCGAGCGGAAATTCTCTGCAGTTCAGACGTTCACACTGCATGGCGGCTCTGAGCAAGACAGCTCATCTGTAAGAATTGGAAGACTCCCTGGCGGGCAATTCAAGAATGACCAAAACTTACCATTTGTAAGGTGCGCAATATTGTTCAATTCCTGGCTCGATCGGGGTAGTCTGTTAGGAGCGGATTTCTCAAAATGCCGCTCCCATGCCTGTCTACCGTTGGATTTATCACCCGTTCGAAGCCGGCAGTGGCTTCCGACTTGCTGAATCTGCAATCACTCCGTTCTGCTTGAGAGGAGTAAGACCGACGAGCACGGGTAGGCAGTTCACGAAGAATGCTATGTTCTCAAGGTCTGCTCAAAAGCGAAGTGTCTCAGCGCAAACAGGCATGGCATCAACCAGCCGTACAACGCCGCTATGACAGAGGCATGGAAGTCACCGATGTCCAGGCAGCCCGCGGTATTTGCGATCCTAGCGCAACTTTATTTTTGCGAAGTTCGGGCGAACCCGAACGGCACCGCACGATTAGCAAAATGGCGAAACCGAATGCTCACGAACCGCAAAGTGGTTACTCTCTTTCAAGCACTGTACAATACCGTGTCTTGGAACTTGATAACGGAAATGCTGGTAATAACCAGGTAGGCAATGCCCGAGTCCATTGACTGGCCGCTGACTCGTCCAGGGGCGCATCCGCCGCGGCGTCGCCGCCGCTTCCTTCTCATTGTCGGCGTTCTTGCCGTCATCTTCTTCGGCGGTCGGACCGCGTTGTCGAATTACGTGGACCTCCTCTGGTTCAGATCGCTCAGCTACGGGGACGTTTTCTGGAAAACACTGAGTCTTCAGTGGGGCGTCTTCGCGGCTTTTGCGGCGGCTACATTTTTCATTCTGTATGGATCGTTCTTAGCTCTGAAGCGTGCACATCTTTCCGATTTGCCGACCGGTCACACGATTCTTATCGGCGGACGACCAGTGAAGTTGCCGGTTGAGCCTGTCCTCCGCCTCATCGCGCTCGGCGTTTCACTTGCCATTGCCGCCGCAAGCGGCACCGGCATGATGGCGGAGTGGCCCACGCTCGCGCTCTTTTGGTATGCGCCCCGTGCAGGCGGCGTCGGAGACCCGATTTTTGGCAAGCCGCTGAATTTCTTTCTGTTTACCCTGCCCGCGTGGCAACTCATCCTCGGCTGGCTGCTTACGCTCGCTGTGATTACCTGTATACTCGCCGTTTTCTTCATCTTCGTCACGGGCGGAGCCCGTGCCCTCACCGGGAGTCTCAGCCGCCAGGTTACGTTACCTTGGCACGGGCTCTCAGTCGCGTTTGCGTTTCTCTTGCTGATCCTTGCGATGCGTGCGTATATCGGCCGCTTCGAGCGCTTGCTTGACGATCATACGATCTTTGGGGGAGTGACCTACACCGATGCGCACATCACGGTCACTGGGATGCTCATCGTTTGCGTCGCTCTGGTTCTCGGCGCGGTGATCGCCGTCGTGAACGTCGTGCGGGTGCCACGCGGGCGCTGGCTGGCCGCGGCGATTCTCCCGGCGGCAGTCTGCTATATCGCCGTTCAAGGGATCGGATGGTACGTCAGTAGCTTTATCGTCAAACCGAACGAATTGGTCCGCGAGAAGCCCTACATTGTCTACAACACGGACTTCACGCGGCAGGCCTACGCTTTGGGCCGGGTCACGCAGCACGAGTTCCCCGCCGAGACGACGGTCGAAGCAGCAGATGCGGCGAACAATCAGGCAACACTTCGGAACATCCGGCTGTGGGACTGGCGCGCCCTCCAGGACACGCTGCGGCAGATTCAGGAAATCCGCACCTACTACGATTTCCCTGACATCGATATTGATCGATATGACATAGATGGCACGACTCGTGAAGTGATGCTAGCCGCACGCGAACTGAACGTAGATAAGCTCCCGGAGAGCAGCCGCAACTGGATTAACGAGAAGCTGATCTACACCCATGGCTATGGCATCACGATGAATCCCGTGAATGGGTTCACGGCGGAAGGGCTGCCCACGCTGATTTTGAGCAACATGCCGGTCCAAAGCACGGTGCGTAATCTGACCGTGACGCGGCCGGAGATCTATTTCGGCGAGTTGACCAACACCGACGTCTATGTGAAGACGCGGCAGCAGGAATTTAACTATCCG
The DNA here is from genome assembly GCA_049279555.1 of Candidatus Sulfotelmatobacter sp. Lineage (GTDB taxonomy): Bacteria > Acidobacteriota > Terriglobia > Terriglobales > Acidobacteriaceae > Sulfotelmatobacter. Next base: position 7,429 of record JBAPOI010001072.1, on the reverse strand, counting down.
CAAGGCGAGAGCAACAATCTCACATCGTACGAAGGCAACGGTGGCATTGTACTCGGCGGCTTTATCCGCCGCATGATCATCGCACTCGATCAAAGCGATCTTGCGAAGCTGCCGTTCAGCGATGACGTGAACAAGGAGAGCCGGCTCCTAATGCGGCGCAACATACGCGATCGCGTGTCGGCGTTAGCACCGTTCCTCACCTACGATCCGGATGCGTATGCCGTGCTGGGCGACGACGGGCGACTGTCGTGGATTATGGATGCGTTCACGGTTTCAGACAGCTATCCGTACTCGACCCACTATCGCCTCAATGAAAATTCCATCAACTACATGCGGAACAGCGTGAAGGTGGTCATCGACGCCTACGATGGGACGACAACGTTTTACGTGTTCGATCCGGATGATCCGATCATCGCAGCCTACCGCGGCATGTTTCCCAGTCTGTTCAAGGACGCGGCCATGATGCCGCCGGGACTTCGCAAACACGTGCGCTACCCGGAGTTGCTACTCAAACTGCAGGCGGAAGTTTACGGGCTTTATCACATGACGGATCCGGAAGCCTTCTACAACCGAGAAGATCTCTGGACGGTCGCCACCGAAGTCGGCATGGGCGCGGGAGGCGAACAGCAAACACAAGCGATGCAGCCGAATTTCGTGCTGATGAAACTGCCGGGTGAAACCGGCGAAGAGTTCGTCGAGATTCTGCCCTTCACGCCGGCGAACCGGAATAATCTGATCGGCTGGATTGCGGGGCGCAGTGACGGCGCACAGTACGGTACGTCTGTGGTCTACAACTTTCCCAAAACGAAGCTGGTTGACGGACCCCTGCAAATCGAGGCGCGAATCGATCAGAACGCGCAGCTGTCCGGACAATTGACACTGTGGAATCAGCAAGGCTCGCACGTGCGGCGCGGCGCTCTCCTTGTGATTCCGACCGGACGCGCGTTGCTATATGCGGAGCCTATCTACCTGCAGGCTGAGCGAAGTCCGATGCCGGAGTTGCGCCTGGTTGTACTCGCGCTCCAAGATCGGCTGGCGTATGGACCCACTTTTGAATCGGCGATGGCGTCACTTTTTGGTGGAACGGTCTCGTCCTTGAGTGCTCCGGCAACGAGTGCCGTGGCTGCCCCGGCGGAGCCAGCGCGAGGCGCATCGGCATCGACTGCGTCGGCCCTACCTGCAACGGATCGCAACGCACTTGTAGCGGAAGCAGCCAGGGATCTTGCCGACTACCAGCGCCTGACGGCCGAGGGCAAGCTCGGCGAGGCTGGACAGAAGCTTGAAGAGTTGAAGCGTGCACTCGACAAGCTGAACACGCGCTAAAGACAGTCTCGCTGCCGTGCTGGTTCTTGCTCTCGAAGCCTTCAATGACGAATATTCCGTTCTCGACCCATGATCGCGTCTATGCGGCGGACCAGGCCGCTCGAATCGAGATGCACACCTGCTGGAGTGTTCCTAGCAGCTCAAATAAGTGAACGATAGTATCGTCGACACCTTCGTACTTGCTTTCGATGTGCCGGGCGTCGACCCATGCCGCGCCTGACACGTTGATCCCACCGAGAACCACTCTCAGAACTTGGCGAAATAAACATCTCCGGTTCCGGCCTTCGACTCAGCCTCAGCCCATATGCCATAGAAGTTTCCTGCTCCATCGGTCACAGTCTCGGTGTAGTCCCCGTAGGGGTGATCGAAACCAGCGGCCGTCTGATAGTCGCGATAGGGCGTGGCTTGAATCATGCTGGTTTCAGCGCTCCAGTTTGTGGCTCCGTCGGCGCTGGTGCGTTGGTAAACATTCCAGATGCCGCACTCACCCGTCGCGCTTGAGCTCCGGCAGGTGTAGTTGCCGCCTGTTGAAGCCCGGTTATCCATCCAGATCACCTTCACGATCGAAGACGTTCCCGCGACCGATGGAAAACCATGCCAGACGCCGCTCGGCGCAAGCGATAGTTGCGCTCCGTTCGGCCAGGACAATGAGTTGAAGGGAATGTTCCAGCTCGCGCCCAGCGTGTCGGAGTACTTTGTTTTGTATAGATCCGCTCCGGCGCTCCCGACGATCCAGCCCCCGCGTTGTAGGTTGCGATCAAGCGATCGTTGACGGGCGGGGCCTTGGGCTGGATGCCGATCTGGATCGATCCGCCCCAGTAGTCCCATCCCGCGCCCGTGACCTGAGGACCTCCTTCACTTTCATCTACGGTGGAGACGGAATAGGTAGAAAAGAGATTGTTGGAGCGCTGCACGTAAAATGTAGTCGGGCCAGTGCCGTTATTCGTGGTCCCGGACCAGGCAAAATAGGCGTTGCCTTGAGTGTCGAGAACAGCACCGGTCGCCAGACACACGCCGCTGGGCGCAACATTCACCTGACTGGACGTAAAACTGGCCCCGCCATTTGTACTCACGCTGACGTGCTGCTTGCCGCCGTTTTCAAATGCCACCATTACGTTGTTGTTCTTGTCCACGAGCAACATGTCTTTATCGCCCCGGCCGGCGTTCGTCACATCCACTGGAGCTCCAGGTGACGCCATGATCGTCGGAGTAGATCGCCTCAATCGGCGTGTACTGTGTGTTTCCATCCATGTAGCTGGCGTAGATGCGGTGATTTGCGCCCAGTGCCAGTTGAGCATCCACGTCGTTGCCCTGGACCGGACAACGCGGAATTGAGACTGCGCTCCAAGTCGCTCCCCCGTCGCTCGAGGATTGAAAGTACATGTAAGAGCTCGTCGTTTTCTTGCCCGCGCCTTTGAAGGGCATGCAGGTAGCGCCTGAAGAGTCTTTATAGGTTGTCGCCAGATAGTGTGGCCAAAACGCGTAGACATAATTTCCGTCCGCCAAAATCGCCGGTTCCCAGTCCTCGCCTGTATTGTCGCCCAAACGATAGGATGTTATTCCCGTTTGAGCGAAGCTTGGGAAGGTTGAAAGGAGAAAGAACAAAGCAAAAGCACTTTGCAGAATGTTCATTATCGTTTCCTCGCAGACTTAGTATCTTGGATTTGGCACCTACATCTTCACTGGGACTCTTCTGTCCTCGGAGTACCGGAGTTAGTACAACGTTCGAATCGTGAGATGCTCGGAAAACCGGAGTAAGTATAACTCTAGAATTGCGAAATACTCGGAAGGTAAGAGTAGTTATAACTCACGAATCGCGAGGTACAGTGTATTATCGACATTTCTTAACTTGGGCCTAAAAAGCCAGCTATTTATCCTATTGACAAAATCGCTGTTTGAAAGCACAATTCATTCGTTTCATTAAAACCATTCACTAGGGGTGTCCCCCATGATCGATCAAACTGGGCATTCCGCTTCCGCCCGCATTCTCTCCCACCTCCTCCTTGTTGCCATTACAGCTTTCATGGGAACCGGTCTGGCCCACGCGGCAAGCGCTTACATCCGCGTCAATCAAGTTGGCTATGCCGGAAGTTCCACGAAACGCGCCTACCTCATGGCGAGCGGCACTGAAACCGGGGCCACGTTCGCCGTCAAGAACTCCAGCGGTACGGTTTATTCGGCCGGCGTCGGAGCCAGCCTTGGAGCCTGGGGAACTTTCACAAATGTTTACGCGCTTGACTTCGACTCCGTGTCGACCGCAGGAACCTATACACTCTCGGTGGCGTCGCCCATTGCGGCAACTTCGCCCGCCTTTAAAATCGACACGGCAGCGAATCTCTACGCCACGCCGCTGGCCAATGCACTCTACTATTACGAGAGCGAGCGCGACGGCCCGAATTACATTCCCAATGCCTTGCGCACCGCGCCCGGCCACCTGAACGATGAGAGCGCCACAGTCTATCTCACACCCACGTTCAACAAGAAAGATAATGCGGGAGCGCTCACCTCCACCGGTGCGGTCATCGATGCTTCCGGCGGCTGGTGGGACGCGGGCGACTACATGAAGTTCGTCGAGACCCACAGCTATACCGTGGCCATGATGCTGGTGGGTGTGCGCGACTTCCCCGGCCAAATGGGCTCAGGCTCAAGCGCCTCGAACTTCACCGCTGAGGCCCAATTTGGCTTGGACTGGCTGCAAAAAATGTGGGCCGACAGCAGCCAGACTTTGTATTACCAGGTCGCCGTGGCTTCCGGCGGACACAGCTACGCCGGCGATCACGACATTTGGCGCCTGCCCCAGGCTGACGACAACTACCAGGGCTGTGTTTCGCCCTATGAATACATTTGCCATCGGCCGGTGTTTCAAAATACGGCGGGAGGCTCGGGCGCTTCCATCAGCCCCAATATCGCGGGACGTCTTGCCGCCGATTTCGCGCTGTGCTACAAGGTCTTCGCCGCCAGCAATTCTTCCTACGCCAACCAGTGCCTGCTGTCGGCGGAGCATATTTTCGCCCTTGCGAATACCGCCCCCACCGGCAATCTGCTGACCGCGGGCCCTTTTGACTTCTATCCGGAAGTCGAATGGCGCGACGATCTCGAACTCGGAGCCACCGAGTTGTACTTCGCCCTGCAAGGCGCAACCAATTTGCCTGCGGGGTTGCCCCACACCGATCCGGCCTACTACCTGCAGCAGGCGGCGATGTGGGCCAATGCCTACATCACCGGTCCGAACGACGCCGCCGACACATTAAACCTCTACGACGTCAGCGGCCTTGCCCACTTTGAGTTATACCGTGCCATTGCGCTTGCCGGAAACCCATCCGGGCTCGCCACTTCCGAGGCGGCGCTACTGGCTGACCTGCAAAAGCAACTGAACAAGGCCGTAACCCAAGCCGGCAAAGATCCCTTCGGCTTTGGCTTCCCCTGGAACACCTATGACACCACGTCGCATGGCGGCGGCCTGGTCATCATGGCTAACGAGTATGACAACCTGACCAGCTCTACCGCCTATGCCGCCTACGCCAGCCGCTGGCAGGCCAACGTGCTGGGTGCCAATGCATGGGGCACATCGCTGATCATGGGCGATGGCGATACCTTCCCGCTTTGCATGCAGCATCAGGTCACGAACATCGTCGCAAGCCCGCCCAACGGCCCTCCCTTCCTTCTGGGCGCGGCCGTGGAAGGCCCGAATTCGTTTGCGGCCAAAGGCACTCTCAGCGGAATGGTGGCTTGCCCTCCCAATGGCGTGGATGAGTTCTCGGCATTCAACGGCAACGGCGCGATCTATGAGGACAACGTGCAATCCTACTCGACGGTTGAGCCGGCTATCGATCTCACTTCAACGTCGTTCCTAGCGTTCTCGTGGGATGTTGCCGGAACGCCGTCTGGAACACCGTAGTCACGCTTACGCCAACGCGATGGTGTCGTCCCAAAAGACGAGTGTAGCTACGCTGGAAACAGGCTGGCAGCAGCACGTGGACGGAGTATCGGGATCAGTGTCGCCGACGGCGCCGGCCAAATTGACCGGAAGCCTGTGGCTGATTGGTGGCGATCCAAACTGCGATAACTTCAGTAACTCCGATCAGAATACAGCCGCAAGTTTCGTGGAAGATCTCGCACCGGCTGGAGCTGGCACGACCACAGGCATGCTGGGCTATATGTTCTGGGCAGCCGGGTGCCAGGGCAACGGCACGGGTTGCACGTTCCCACCTGACACATGCCAGAACGGAATCGGAGGCGCTGCCACAGCGTTCAACATCCCCATTCCCATGCCGGCCTTGCGGCAGAATTAGTCCAACCGTTTTCCGGTCCGCGCGCTTCCCGCGCGGGCCGGTTTTTCACCATGTCCAGCAGCTTCTAAACTCGCTCAATCCACCCACGCTGTAGCGTCCGCCGGGCCAGCGGCTTAGTCCTAGTCGGCAAACGGGGATAGGGATAATGACCGCGATCCGGGCACATGTGCAGTCCGGTTTCGAGACGAGCTGTAGGCGAATGCAACGCGATCAGAAACCGATGAAGCGGCGAAGTCCGTCGCTTTACTCAATTGCTGATGTACGGCCTGCCGCTGTGGCGCTCACTTTATTCGACGCGGCTTGCTTGGGGGCCAGCGATCCGACTTGTGTACTGGTCAGCCGAATAATCACCGCGGCCGATACTCAGCCGACGCATCTTGTTCTGAAGAGTTGTTCTCTTAAGTCCGAGGCGCTCAGCCGCCCCGCCTTTCCCGGCAATCCTTCCGGACGCGTCGCTCAAAGCATCGATAATCACGCGCCGCTCAGCTTCCCGGAACGATGATGCGACCGGTGCTACCTTTCGCCCTGCAGCATCCTTCACCTCTAGATGTGGCACATTCAACTTGTTTCCTTGCGTTAGGATCACGCAACGCTCCATGAAATTTCCCAGCTCACGAACATTACCTTTCCACGGCGCATTCGTGAGAGCGTCCATGGCATTTCGGGAGATGAATCTGATGTCCTTACCCATCCGCTGCGCAAACTTTGACACGAAATGATTCACGAGCGGAAGAATGTCTTCGCGGCGTTCCCGCAAAGGCGGGATCTCGATCGGGAAAACGTTGAAGCGGTAAAAAAGATCCTCGCGGAACTCGTGCTCGCGGATCATGGCTGCAAGGTCCCGATGCGTCGCGGCAATCATCCGCACGTTGACCTGGATTGTCCTTGCGCTTCCCAAACGCTCGAACTCCTGCTCCTGGATAGCACGCAATAGTTTCGGCTGCAGCTCCAAGCTGATGTCGCCGATCTCATCCAGAAACAACGAGCCTCCATCCGCCAGCTCGAATCGACCCTTTCTTTGCAGCAAGGCGCCGGTAAAGGCTCCCTTCTCATGACCAAACAGTTCGCTTTCCAACAGTCCCGAGGGAATGGCCGCGCAGTTCATGCGAACAAGGGCGCGCTCACGCCGAGAGCTGAGCCTGTGGATCGCCCGCGCAATCAGCTCCTTCCCCGTTCCTGTTTCTCCATGAAGCAGGACCGTGGAACCGGTAGGGGCTACAATCGCCACCTGGTCAAGCACTTTCTGGAGGGCTGGGCTCCTGCCGACGATATCCTCGAAGCAGTGGTCAGAACTAATTTCCGTTTCCAGATGCACGTGCTGGTCTGCGAGATCGCTGATGATGGGAAAACCCGCTGCGGCGGGGCTCCCGAGGTCGGTGAAAGCAACAGTCGTGCCCATAGTCTCCTCCGATACCTTTACACTTCCACTGCTTTGCGAACGGTTAAGCCGATCTCTTCTGCGGACAGAACTCGATGATTTTTCCGAGTGGCGGCTGAGCCGCCGTCCTCAACGGTTTCGGAAAGTTCTTCGGTACGTAAAACTCAATCACCTTTGCCATAACAATCTCCTGTAGCCTCTTGAATCTCGGTGCGCAGGGTTGTGGTTCGTTGGCTTTTGTTGTTCGCTATCAGGGCGGATGCAATATTCGTTGCAGTCATGATTAAGACTTCCTGTAGCGTGAAACCGCGACTCGTGATCTTCCACATAAGCGCCTTCTGACCTTGGACCTGTTGTCGTGATGACGCAGCCATTGTCACCCGAGTTCTTTTTTCAAACAGCCCCAGATCGGGGTAAATCGCAGACTCTTGGGGGA
>JBAPOI010001071.1:0-11462 GCA_049279555.1 Candidatus Sulfotelmatobacter sp. | reverse complement strand
CCCTCGACCACTGCCGGCAATTTCTTCAGATCGACGTCATGAAGGCACGCCACCGGCTTCTCATCGATCGATTTATCCGGCTGCGGTTTGATGATGCTATACATGCCGATCTCATAACCGCAGTATACGCTCTGATACCCCGTAAATACGACGATCAGCCAATCAGCCTCGACTAGTGCGGCTCTGATAACGGGCTCGTATTTAACGCCCGGTTGAATGCTTTCTGTGTCGAGAAAGCAGTTCAGTGAGGGTCCACCCTTGCCGCTTTGCGCGAGGAGTGTGAGTTGATCCTTGATCGCGTACGCGATTATCGTATCTTCATGCGCATAGCTGATGAAGACATTAACATTCTCGTCCATTTGACACCTCTTCCACCCGCAATCTCTGGCTCGGCACGGGCTCGTTGTCGGTCAAGAAAAATGTCAGTCCAGACTTCAGATATAGATCTGCGCCATAGTCGCCGATTTGTGGGCATTTGTCCGAGATGCCACGTGCGTCCCGCTCCCACAGAAGCTCTCCACCTGCAATGACCTTTCCGACGGCCCGATCCGTCGAGTCCTTTTCGAGCGTTGCCCGGACAATCGACGTTGCCGCCGGCTGATTCTCGAAAGTTCCTTGTGGACGCGAGCGAAGCACCGAAGGGCGGAGAACGAGGGCAGTGCCAAAATAGAGCTATTGACTCACGGCCAAGTCAATGCAAAAGATTTCGGCATGTGACCGTCATACAAAATCCCGCCGTCGGCTTTCAGCCCAGGCACGCGCAGGATTTGCCGCACCATCTCTGGAATCATTACCATCCCAATATACTTGCCCAGACATTCGTGCTCGCCGTAGCCAAAGGTGAAATAGTGATACCAATTGCGCTCTAGCCGGAATTCCTCGGGATATTCAAAAGCCTTTTCATCGAACATGGCCGATTGCGTCAAAGCCAGCACGTTGGTCATTGGCGGAATCGTCGTCTGCCGATCAGTGCCTTTTGCGATCGTGTACTCGCACGCCGTCTGCCGGAACATGTATGGAGAAATGGGGACAAATCGCAGAGCCTCCCAGACGATGGAGTCGAACACGGCCGGATCATCCGCCGCTGCCGAATTTTGCGCCTGGATCAATAGCTCCGGGTGATCCAGCAGAAACTGGATCGTCTGCGCTGACGCCTGGGCGGTCGTCTCTATCGTCCCGATTAGTAGCCCAGCGGCATTGACTCCCACCCGCTTCACATCGAAATCCACCTCTTGCGGGAACTTGGTCCTGAGCATCCGGGTCACGATGTCATCCTGTAATTTACCATTTTTCTTCCTGTTCACCATCCGCCGTAACTTCCTAAAAGGCAACAAAAACACTCCCAACGTCAACGCTAACCCTCGCGTTAGGATAAGCGCTTCGATATACTTGCCCAGTTTCTCCGCGCTGGCATTGTGAGAGTCGGTAATGCTCTGCCGTTCCTCGGGGGTAACAATATCGAAAGGCTGGTTATAGAACGTATCGACTTGCGCCCAATAAGACCACTCCATCAAATCCTTCCGCTCCATTCCAATCAAACCAAAATAATCGCGCACAATGGTCGCCGGCACCAGGCGGCAATAGCCGCCGACAGCATCAATCTTCCCGCCAGCTGCCGACAAGAGGTCTTTGCAAATCTGGCCGACCATGTTGCGTACTTGCGGCAAGTCGTCGCGGTTCAATAAGCCCTGCATGATCGACTTTTCCCGGTAATGCAACGCATCGTCGTCGTGCATCATGAAATATCCATTTGCCATCTTGGGCACATAGAGTGCCGCCGTAAATACCTTCGGCATGTTGAGCATCTCAATGACATCGTCATAGAGCGCAATCAGCGTGCACTGCGGGCTGACCAGCACTGGCCGCTCCGCCCGCAACTGCTTAAACAAACCCAGCGGATCGTCTGCCATGAACTTCCGCAAAAGAGCGAACTTAGTCTCCTCCGGTTCGTCGTCGTACCGCTTCAGGTAGTTCGGCGGTGCTGATTCCATGGTGTTCTCCTTAATTACAAGCTCTTCAGATACTCCACCAGGTCCCATCGTTGGTCGTCTGTCAGGCTCCGCGTTCCGTATTCATGGCCGGCATTACTATTGCTTGGCAGTGTTGTGTCGAAGAGAAAACCTGAATACTCCGCCGGGCCATTCCGGAAACCCACTCTCTTTGCGTCGAACTCGCGCGATCCCACCATGAACTTCTGCGGTCGGTAGGCCATGTCCGCAGGATCGTTCTTCACCCGGCTGGCCGGCAGCAACAGGTCATAGAGTGTCGGCACCGATCCGTTGTGAAGGTAGGGCGCAGTCGCCCAGATACCATTCAGCGGCCGACCTTTGTATGCCCGCAACGATTCATAAGGCATCGGCGCCGTGTCAGGTATGTAATTCCCAGACTTAAGCGATGGTTTAATCTGATTCTTAAAATAGGTGCTGATCAAATCAATCGCCCAGTCCGCCCCGCGGGTGAAAAACCACTTATCTGGATCCGGTGTTGCTACCACATTCTCGGTCGCTTTGGTTAATAGCGCCGCGAGGGGCGCTTTCGTATTCAACAGAATATTTCCAACTTCTGTGGTTTTGGCATACTCATTCCGCAGTATTCCGCTGTACCCCATGTCGTCCACGCTGTTATTAGCCATGGTTGGATCCGTACCCGTTTCGGACAACTTATCCATCTGCGCCACAACCCGCCGGTTTACGCTCGATCTTTCGATCCTGGCATGGCAACGCGCACATATCTGGTCATACAAACGTTCGCCTCGCTTCACTTTTGCAGCGTCCAAGCCCGGTAGCCCAGCCTTCGCGGCTGCGTCCGTCCACTGGGGTGATTGCAGGTCCCATAGACGATTTTCAATCTGCTTTAAGTTGTGTGCCTTGATGGACGATTGAAATCGGATGTATGGCGCTCTTAATCCTTGCCCGGCAAGCAGAGAGCGCAGCGACCATTTTTCGCTCTCCTCCCAGTCCAGCGTCGCGAAGACCCCGATAACTTCACCCGCATTTCTTCCCTGCGGCCCCAGATTGGCGTTGGCCCCGATCCCATTCCACTGCACGTAATCATGTTGGGGAATGTCCCATAAGAAGGGATAACTCACCGGTGCGTTCGGAGAATTAAATACCTTCTTGCGAAACTCCATCAGTTGCGGGCTGGACAGCACACTCGCCAACTGCCCCATGACCTGATCGCGGTCCTTGTCGGAAAGCACTGGTTTCAGCTTCGCCAACACAGTGTCGAGTTCGTCCGGCGAGAGAAGATCTACCAGCACCATCCGCAATGCTTCGCCATTCATCACGTGTTCCGCAACCCGGTTATAAATCCGGCCGAAAGCATCCAGCCGTGCATACCCGTACGGCGCCGTCGTTTGGTTGATGAAATTGTAGGCATCTACGCGCAGCCTGTAACGATCTAGCTCATCTTCCACCTCTTTGGTATTGCGGTAGCTTCCTGCCTTCAACAGCGCAGCCACAAACCGTTGATTCTTTGCAGGATCATCTCGCGTCGCTTTCAGTGCGGCTGCCAGTTCATGCAGGAATGTATCCATGTCGGCACCCGACGGGCCGCCGTCGATGCGGATCCCCACACCGTTGAAATTCAGTTGAGAGGTATGGCACGCTGCGCAAGTGAACCCCATATACTTCTTGCCACGGTAGGTGTCTGCCACCATCCCGACCGGCAACCCATCGGGATTACTCTTTGTCTGCTTTTGCGGCAGGTAGCGATAGCGATTCATGTTCTCGTCGGAACGAAAAGGATCTTGTGAGTTAGCCTGCTCCAGCGCTAGAAACATGTCGTAAGGCAAAAAATCGGCACCCTGTGTGATGTTGTAAAACCAGAGACTGTCTGCTGGCGTCCAGCCCTGTTCCAGATACACGACTTTGGAGAATTTATCGCCGAAACTATCAAGTGCCATCACCTTTGCATCGCGATCCGGGTCGTCTGTCAATACTTTGTAGTAAGCTAGAAAAACCCAAGAGGTGGAGTGAAGGAGCAGTACCCCTATCAGGACCGCTATCCCCAATACCACCACTACCCCCCAGCGTTTCGAGTGATTGCCAATGTTGTAAAGAATCCTGATTAAAATCTTTTGCACTGCGAACCTCCTCGGACAGCCTAGCCTGTGTCGCGATACCTACTCGTGTTTAGACGGCCGAGTGTTCGCCCGGCGATGGAGAGCACGATCCGATATGCACGTTCCAAACTATGTTCACCTTGGGCGCCCTGAACAACACTACAAGTAAGTCTTGTCTGCGACTCCGGCGTAGACTTAGGCGAACAGCTCCTTGAGACTTCTTGCTGTGCTTTCGCCAACCAAATACAGCGAATCCAGCGCCGTCGCGGCACGCGCGTCTCGACACACCAATTCTATAACTCGGGGAAATCGGCAAGTGGAAGCCCCCTCGGATGAGAAGCCATCGCTTCATCCTTCGCTCGCCGAACCGAATAAAGATATGTATCGGACCACTAGATGTCAACAATTACTTATTGGCCTTGATATGCTTATTGAGGGATTGGGGAGTCAGCGCATTCTTGGCACTCACTGTCAGTCAGGACCCGTGGGCTCAACCGTTTGGTTTCATGAGCTGCATTCCATTTCTTTAGCGACTCAACAAATGCTCGTCGACTTTTAGACATTGGGGAAACCGCGTGAGTTGGACTGCTGGTTGGCGCTTCGGGACGGCTCGTTCCACTCAAGCCTTGGATAGCTTTCGTAAGTTTCAGCATGGACGAGGCGATTTCACTCGCCGGGCGGTCATTCGGTCAGTTGGATTTCGCGCTGGGTTCTGTGTGCACGCAAGATTGGTAGGCGGTGGAAGGAGCCGCTCCCCATGTTGCCCAAGAAACAGCCAAGCAAGTCTGCCAGTTGTTCGAATCTCACGGTGCCAGAACTAGACCAATCGAAGATGGCCGTGCTCAACATGCTGGCGTCTGCACATTCCCGTCGCAGCTACAAACACGCCATCGAAGAGTTCATTGCCTGGTATTGCTCTGAGCCACGATTGGGGTTTAATCGATCCGTCGTGGTGCGATACCGCTCGTTCCTGGAGAGTCTTTCCCTGTCCGCCGCTACGATTAATCTTCATCTTTCCGCTATCCGGCGCGTGGCCGATGAGGCTGCGGAGAGCGGTTTGTTAAGTTCTGAACTGGCAATCGGAGTCCGGCGAGTTAAGGGAGTCAAGCGGCTTGGCCCGGAGGCTTGGCAATTGGCTGACTGGCGATCAGGCACAAGAACTATTGAATGCCGTTTCTTAAAGCACCATGCGTGGGAAGAGAGATGCGGCGCTGATCGGACTGCTGCTCGGGTGCGGCCTGCGGCGCTCGGAAGCCGTGAACTTGCGATTGGATCAGCTGCAATTGAGAGAAAGTCATTGGGTCATCGTCGATATGGTTGGGAAGGGTGGACGACTGCGAACGGTACCTGTGCCGCCTTGGTGTAAGGGTCTGATAGATGTTTGGCTCCGCGACTCACGTGTGACTGAAGGCGAAATATTCAGACGAATTTCGAAGAATGGGGCTCGGCAGGATGCAGCAGTTACAAGCGACGTAGTCTGGTACGCGGTGAAACGATATGCTAAAGCGAATCGGCGTTGACGGTCTCGCCCCCACGATCTTCGTCGCACATGCGCCCGTCTCTGTCATGGTGCTGGAGGGGAACTCGAGCAAATTCAGTTTCTCCTTGGTCACGCGTCCGTGCAAACGACCGAGCGGTACATCGGATGCCGGCAGAACTTCAGAGAAGCGGTCAATGATCGATTTCAGATCTCACTCGCAAACAACGCGCCTTAGGAACTCCAGGGCTATCGCGTGATAATCCGGTCTATCAAGCAGGTTTTTTAGATTGATCCGTAGTTGATCGTTGGCATTGTTTCTGCAGTCCGTACGCATAGACACAACAAGCAATCCCGATTATGACAATCATCACCATAATGGGGGCTTTCACGGGTCCATCTAGATTGAAACGCCGAAATACCAGAAACGAGGCACCTGCAGGAAATATTGCTAGGGATGACAAGACGAAAATCCGGGCCCCAAGCCGAGGAAATAATCCAATCCAAGGAAAGGAACACAGCATCTGGTCGTTAGTATTAGCCACCGCGCGAACGTGCGACAGGTGCAACAACAGATAGAGAAGAAGCACGACAACAGCGAAAGGACCAATCCAGGACACCAACCTCGAATCGATTGCGACTCCGCCAAAAGTTATCTCCCGATTAGCTGAGTCGATTTTCGATTGCAGGGTTTGGACGGCATCCGCCAAGGTCATAGCCCCTACTTGATTTGCGACAGCGCCCGGGCCAATGTGCAGGATAGCGCGGGCTTGTTTTGAAAAGGATTCGTTGGGTCGTTACGGGAGCCTTCGCCCCCGCGGATCGCTCAGCGACAACGGAGAAAGGCAATGACCAAAAAGCTCGAAGGCAAGACCGCCGTCATCACCGGCGGAACAGAAGGGATTGGGTTCGCTACGGCAAAACTTTTCGTTACAGAGCCAACGTTTCCGGAGTTCAGGGCGACGTCGCCCAATTGGCCGACCTTGATCGTCTCTACGAGACCGTCTCCAAGGTGAAGAGGCGAATCGACATTATTTTCGCCAACGCCGGCGTGGGCGAATTCGTTCCCTTTGGGGCCATTACCGAAGAGCATTTCGACAAGCTATTCAACATCAATGTGAGGGGAACGCTGTTCACGGTGCAAAAGGCTTTACCGCTACTGAATGATGGCGGCTCCATCATTCTCAACGGCTCCGTCGCTAGCATCAAGGGCACAGCCGCCTTCGGCGTCTACGCCGCAAGTAAGTCCGCAATCCGATCTTTCGCGCGAACCTGGACTACGGATCTGAAGGACCGTCGTATCCGCTCAAACGTTGTTAGTCCGGGTCCGATCGATACGCCGCTGGCGAGTTGGCAGTCCGCAGATGCGATTGCGCAGATTGTGTCCACCATCCCCATGGGACGCATGGGGAGACCTGAGGAAGTTGCCAAGGCCGCGCTGTATCTGGCATCCGACGACTCAAGTTTTGTCACGGGTATTGAACTGTTCGTTGATGGGGGCCGGGCGCAGGTCTGAGCGACTCCCCCGGTTAGGAGAAATGTCAATGATTACGCAACAGCATTTGGCTTCTATCCACCACGCGGATCGCGATCTATACGCACGGGAGAAGGTCTTGAATTCCGCCATCGTTGCCGCCGATATCAGCAGCGGTTGGGAAACATATCTTGAGATCTTTGACGCGTTCTACGCCGATCATGTCGAGGTCAGCGAAGGCACGGAGAGCGGCCGGGTATTTGGCAGGGAGCGGATTCGCGCACTCCTCTTCAAATTCCTTGTCCCGCTTCATGTAATGGCTGAGATTGGCGGCCTGTCGGTACAGATTCGAGAAAGCCCGATTCTCGGAGACACCGCAGATGAGACACATTCGGCCTGGTCAGTGGAGTTGATCTGGGTGTCAGGCAGGACGGGCCAGATTTCCTGGTGCACTCTTCGACGGTGGGCTGATTCTCGCGTCGTATACGAACGCCATTACGACCACAAGCAAACCGGAGGGCCTCTATCCTTCGACGACCTTCGTCTGCATCCGTCACCGGCAAGTGTGGGCGATCAACCGCCGTCTTAGCCGCGGCAACTTGCTTTGCTGCGAAATCAGTACCGGATGTAGAGGAGGACCGCAATGCCAACTACTACTGTTAGCCCCACCCTGAAGTGGGACGTTTTAGTAACAAAACGCCAAGGCATCACCCGCGACCTGCCACCGGGGAAAGAAAAATGGATGTGGGTGCCGACATCGGCCACACTCATCTATGGCGAACGGGACGCTGTTCTCGTCGACGCCTTTCTTACCATCGAGCAGGCACACTCCGCAGTCGAATGGGTCGCGGCGAGCGGTAAGAACCTGACCACCATCTATGTCACTCACGGCCACGGCGATCATTTCTTTGGTATCGGTGCCCTCCTGGATCGATTTCCGAATGCCAAGGCGGTTGCAACGGCTGGTGTTCTGAAGGTCATGCGCCGGCAAATGTCCCCAGAATTCGTCGCGAGTTTCTGGAAGGCACGCTATCCCGGCCAGATCCCGGAGCATCTGGTCCTTCCCGAGGAACTCCGGGGGAATGTGATCGACCTCGAAGGTCGTGAGCTTTGTCGCCGTCGAAGTGGGGCATACCGACACCGACAACACGACGTGCCTTCACGTGCCATCAGTCGGGTTGGTCGTCGCTGGCGACGCCGCCTATAACGATGTTCACCTCTACCTCGCCGAGTCAAACGCGCAAACTCGCCGCGAGTGGATCACTGCGCTCGACACGATTGAGACGCTGAAGCCGCGCGCCGTGATCGCGGGGCACAAGAAAGCTGGGAGAGACGACAGTCCAGGAATCATTGAAGAGACCCGTCAATACATCCGCGATTTTGAGCGCGTCGCGTCGATGACGGCGACCGCGAGAGAGCTATACGACCAGATGCTTGAGATTTATCCGGATCGAGCCAATCCTGGTTCACTATGGGGTTCGGCGCACGTGGCGAAACCGTAAATTCATCGCAATGAAAGACCGCGCATCGCGCGGAATGGGGCTGAACTGAAAGAACGCGATAGATCAAACGCTTCAAGTCTGGAACGAGTGTAGGCTTCGCAATCGATGAAAAGGAGGATATCCGATGAAGAATAACGCAATGGCAATAGGCGTCAGAACACGAATCATCTACTGTGCGATGGCGATCATGACAATCATTCTGAGCATGGGAGAAAACACAATGGCTCAAACAAAATCGACGGCAGTTGTGAAGAACATCGTCCTCGTCCACGGCGGTCTGGTGGACGGGTCCGGTTGGAAGGATGTCTATGAAATCCTGAAGAAGGATGGCTACTCGGTCGCGATTGTTCAGGAACCGACCATCTCGCTGCCAGACGACTTGGCGGTCACGAAGCGCGTGATTGACGGACAGAACGGCCCGGTGATCCTCGTCGGCCACTCGTATGGCGGAGTAGTGATCACCGAAGCGGGCAACGATCCAAAGGTCGCTGGTTTGGTCTACGTCACGGCATTCGCACCGGACAAGGGCGAATCGGCGGCGTCGATCATTAAGAGTGCACCCGCGGGCGCGCTTGCTCCGCCGATCTTGCCGCCTCAGGATGGATACCTATTCCTCGATAAGGCCAAGTTCCCGGCCGCATTCGCCGCGGACGTGAGTCCTGACGTGGCTTCGTTCATGGCGGACTCCCAGGTCCCGTGGGGTGTCGAGGCGCTCGGTGGTGCGATCACCCAGCCGGCATGGAGAACAAAGCCAAGCTGGTACCTCATCACTACCGAAGACAAGATGATCCCGCCCGACGCCCAGAGTGCTATGTCCAAACGCGCAGGCGCAACCGTTGTCGAGGTCAAAAGCAGTCACTCCGTGTTCCTGTCCCATCCTCAAGCCGTCGCTCATCTTATCGAGCAGGCCGCAACAGGTGCCTTGGTGGCAACGAAAGAAGGCGCAACGAATGCTGCCGCAGATTAGGCTTTAAGTGCCACACTGGATTCGACGAGGCGGAGGTTTTCGCAGCGCGTGACTCATGCTTACGGAATTCTTAACCTCGTTGAGTCCAGCCTCAAACTTCGCAGTGATGTCAAGTGTGCTCACGCTGCGGCTTCCCGCAATAGATCCTCGATTTTTTTATCCAATTCCCTCGCGACCTCTAGTGCGTCGCGATTCCCATAAGGGGCTAAGAAGCTCGCCATCCTGTCGTATGATAAATGCACGCCATCGGCGCGCTCATCCACAAGCACGGTAACCGGCGCATAAGAGCCGCATCCGGGACATGCTTGACCATTTCCTTCATGATGAGGGGATTGCCAAGGACGAAGCGAATCATCTTCGGAGTCTCGCGGCCCGTTTCTTTGCGTAGAATCGCGCCGTGATCCAACTGCATAAACAGCATCAGTCCTACTGTACTCAGGCCTTTCTCGACTGCGCTTTTCAGCTCGGCAAGAGAGCGCGCTTCGTGAGTTGATCTCCCAAATTCAGCCATATCCGGATGACCGATGGCGGCGTTCACACCGGATATTACTTCATCAAACTGCTTGGAAGTCGTGATACTGAACCGCTCTATCTCGATTTTTCTTGTCATCTCGAATCTCTGTTATGAGCAGCCGCGCGTTGCCCGAACTGCACAATAGCGTCAGTCCTGCTTTGCTCATGCCTTTCTCGACTGCGCTTTTCAGAGCGGCGAACAACGTGGTACCGGCCGAAGGCGCTCTAGTCGTCCGAAACGCAGGAACGACCGGAGGTCACCGCAGTTGCTGATGTAGAAATTCGCTCGTCCGACCGTTGGCAAGGTGAGCCGCCGCGGCGTTGTAATGCGCCCCATTATGCCGAGAGAAGGCATGACTCTGACCCGGATAGCTGTAGACCGTTGCGTTAGATTTCTTAGCAAGTGCCGCTTTAATCTCAGCTTGCGCAGCCTTGGAAATGAACTCATCCTCCTCGGCTACATGCATGAGAATGGGCGCGTGAAGCCCATCGACCTCTCCGAGATATTTCTCAGTATCGGCGCCGTGATACCAGACTGCGGCGTCGATGCCATCGTTGCGCACGGCTGTCATGAAGACCATCAGCGCGCCGAGGCAATATCCGAGCAAGGCAACCTTCCCGTTGCATTCCGGGAGGCCGCGTGCCGCGTCGATGGTGTCCTTTATGTCCCTTACGCCCGCATCTCTGTCATAAGCCGAATAGAGGCGAAGGCCGTGTTGCCAGTCGGCTTCGGAGGTGACGTTCAGATCGACGCCTGGCTCCTGCCGCCAGTACAGATCTGGAGCGAGCGCGAGGTAACCTTGTTCCGCCAATTCATCGCAGTGCTTGCGAATGTCGGCGTTCACACCGAACAGTTCCTGCAGAACGACAACAGCGGGAGCCGGCGAAGTCTGCGGCCGCACGATATAGGCAGCAAACGTGCCGTCATCTCCTTCTATAGTGATGTGATCTTTCATTGGTGTACTCCTCAGGCAGCTACGTTGATCCGTTCGGAGGTAGCAGCTTCTTCGATGAGCTTGGCTGTTTCCTTCGGATGAGACATGTAGGCCACGTGGCTTGCCTTTACCTCGACCGTCTCAGCCTTAGCGCGCTTCGCCATCATGCGCTCCTGGTCCGGATTGATCGATCGGTCTTCGGCGGCCACCATGTACCAGGTGGGCTTCTTCTTCCACGCCGGATTTTTAACCTGATGGGTGAACGAGTCGGTGGAAATCGGAACCTGCGATATAGCCATGAATTCCGCCTCATCTCGTGGGATGTCCGCTGCGAAGTCGGCCGCGAAATGCGCCTCGTCTATCCACCAAAACCCATTGCTGTCCGGTTTGAACGCCTTGGATGCTTGCGGCAACGCCGTCTCGATCGACGCACAGCTCTCACCTTCATCGAGAGCGAAGGCGGCAATATAGACAAGCGCCGCAACATTTGGATGATTGCCTGCCTCGGTGATGATGGACCCGCCGTAGCTA
>JBAPOI010001070.1:0-7062 GCA_049279555.1 Candidatus Sulfotelmatobacter sp. | reverse complement strand
CCAGCCTGTCGGTGCTGTACCAGAAAAAAGGAATGATCCCGGAAGCCGAGGCCGAGGGAGCGAAAGCCAGAGTGTTGGGATGGAAGCAGCAGCTGAAGAAGAGCTAACTATCGGTTGTCGCCTCTTGATTATGGGCGGGGCGAACGTTGATGAGCGCTATGGCCTGGTTCCAACAGTTATGATACGTCAATGCCGACGACAATCATCATCGCTATCGTATCGGTTGCGAATCTGTGTTTGCTGACGACGGCTGCTCTTTATCCTGAGCAGGAATCTCTCGCACAATCACGGAGGAAGGCGGGTTTAATAGCGGTCTTCCTCGGACTGTGCGGTCAGAGCCTTTACCTCTTGTTCTTGAGTTGGACTTACTTCCACCCGGAGGATCGGATAGTAGGGCAGTGGTTCAATGCAGGATCCTGGTGTTCGATACTGACATTTGTCGTTGCGCTGTTCGGCCACAGGATTAAGCGGTACGCAGGTCTAGCCTCGGCGGTTACGACGTTCTTCCTGTGGGGATTGGCGGGACTCGGTAATGCCCTATCAGGACACTGAGCATTGAGCGCTTCTAGGAGGCTACCGGAAATTTAGCGACTGGTGGTCGACCACCAATGCATAGGTGTTGAAATATCGCCATTACACTTTTCGACTCGGTTAGGCTGTCCATGCAAGAACTCAACGTCGTATGTTCTTGCAAAGTAATGCCGGAACGACTCGCCCAGAATCGTTGGCAAGCATTCATGAACCGGTGTTTGCGCCGCGCATCGCGACGCAGTTGGAAATCCCTTAATTTTTCCTGCGCATCACAACATATAGAGAGCATAATCACTTTTAAGGACCGATTCCGCAGAGGAGCCCCCGTGGCGCGCGCGGCCTTTGTGCCGTATGGTTGTTGCTACAAGCTAGGCCTATGTCTACTCTGGGTGCTTTCTGCTTTTGGCCAGCAGATTCTCAACGGACCGCAGATTCCCCCCAACTTCAAGTTTGATCTGGAAACCGCCGCCCGCCTGCGTCCTCAACTCGTGGCACAGAGCATACCCGCTACCGGGCGCTACGGCACGGGCCGCCTTGTGTTCGAGCGACTCCTCGGGCAGGTCCCCGGCCCCTCCGTTACAAAGTTTGCTTGGGAGCTACGCATCGTCGACGACGATCAGCTCAACGCCTCCTCGTCGCCAGATGGGACCATCTACGTAGAGACCGGTCTCGCGCGGCTTGCGGGCTCGAATGCTGGCCTGTGGGCGGCAATCCTGTCGCACGAGGTCGCGCACATCGTGCGCCGCGACTGGGCCCGCCGCTATCTTTACCAGAAATCCCTGGAAAGCAGCGGCGCCGCAGCCATCGTGATGGGCGATCCCGGCCAACCGTCCGCTTCCTGGATCGACTCGGAAAAAGCATCGGAGAATTTGGGTCGCTTCTGCCGACAGATGGAAGTCGAAGCCGACCGCGAAGGCCTCATGCTGATGGTCCGCGCCGGCTATCATCCCGCCTTCGTCCCCGCGTTGCACCATCTGTTGCACGCGCAAGGGTCCGGCGCAACGGCGGTGTCTCTGTATGCCATGCACCCCTGCTGGGAGGAGCGCGACCGTGAGTTGAGCCGCGTTTACGTAGCGGCCAGCATTGAATTTGAACATCGCTGGCCGGAATGGTACGCCTCGCCCGGCGGCAATCCCCCCGTCGTCGTATTTGCTGAAACGCCGACAGTGAGAAAGACTGGTTCGAAAGAATGGGAGATCCGGATTCCGATGCGCTGCGAGAACCTGGCCGGGGCAGTCGAGGTGGTGTTACGCGCAGACTCCGCGTCTCGAAATGTCGCGCAGCCGGAGCACTTCCGCGACCAGCCAGACTCCGATTTTGAACTCCGGCAACTGACTGGCTGCACTTCGCCCCAAACCACCATCACCTTCACGCTTGCCGATTCTTCCGATCGGAGCAAGGGCGGCGTACACTGGACCGACGTCTATGTTCTAGATGCTTGGGGCGCCGTCCTAACTCGCGCCAATGTCCCCAAACTGCCGCATTAGTTTCTCAGGCCTTAGCGCCGATCTGACGGCTGCGAGCTACAGCTCGTACTTCTTCATCAAATGCCGGAACGACCGGTAGGAGATGCTGAGCAAATCCGCGGCTTTGGTTTGCACGCCATTCGAGCGGTCGAGCGCATTTTGCAGCAGGCTGCGCTCGATATTTGCCACGTAGTTCTCCATGCCCACGCCTTGCGGAAGCACGGCATCGGGAGCGATGTCTGCCATGCCTCCCGGACCGCCGACGCCAGCGGCTGCGGCGCGAGCCTTGGGACGCTCCGCAGGCAACTCGACGTGCAATTCATCGCTGGTCTCGAGGGCCACGGCGCGCTCGACCGTATTCTCCAACTGGCGGACGTTGCCCGGCCACTCGTAACCGCATAGCGAGTCAAACGAATTCTTATCGACGCGGAGAATGCTGCGTCCCGCGGCGCTCGCGTACTTTTTTAGAAAATGATTCACCAGCAGCGGAATGTCATCGCGGCGTTCGCGCAGGTTCGGCACGCGAATCGGAATCACGTTGAGACGGTAGTAGAGATCTTCGCGAAATAGGTTTTCTGCGACAGCCTTGTCGAGGTCGCGATTTGTAGCCGCGATGACACGCACGTCGATGGAAATCTCGCTCGTGCTGCCCACCGGCCGCACGCTGCGTTCCTGCAGAACACGCAGCAGCTTCACCTGCATCGCGAGGGTCATCTCGCTGATTTCATCGAGAAAAATGGTACCACCGTCCGCCACTTCAAATAGCCCGCGCTTGTTCTGCGAAGCTCCGGTGAAGGCTCCCTTTAGATAGCCGAAGAGTTCGCTTTCGAGAAGCGTTTCAGGAAACGCGCCACAGTTTACCGAAACGAACGGCTGCGTAGCGCGGGGCGAGCAAATGTGCACGGCGCGGGCCACCAGTTCTTTACCTGTACCGCTTTCGCCATGAATAAGGACGGTACTTGCGGTGGAGGCCACGGTGCGTACGGTCTGCTTCAGCTTTTCCATCGCGGCGCTGGAGCCGATGATGTTATCGAGCGAATTGCGGGTAGCGGCGTCGCGGCGCAGTGCAAAGTTCTGTTTGCTGAGAATCAGTTTTTCCAGCGAGCGGTTGATGGCGAGCTTGATTTCGTCGACCAGGCCGGGACTCTTGCGAATGTAATCGGAGGCGCCTCCGGCCTTTACCGCTTCCACTGCGGCTTCATAGTCATCGACAGCAGTAATCAGGATTACCGAAGTGTCGGGCGAAACGCGATGGGCATGACGCAGGACTTCGATGCCGTCGATTGTCGGCATCTTAATATCAGTGATGATCAGATCGTAAAGTGCGCCGTCAATTTTGTTTTTCGCAGCCTGGCCAGACTGCACAGTCTCAACCCGATGTCCGTCACGGCGCAGGGCAATGTCGAGCATTTCGCAGATGGAGCGCTCATCATCGCAAACCAGAATGTTAGCCACGAGCCCTCCCTTCCGCAGCAGCAGCAGCGGCAGCGGCAAGAGACGCCGTCTGCGGTGCAATCAATGCTGTCGCACTGAGCTCGCCAGGCTTGCCCGTGCCGGCCGATTTTGCTTTCTCTAGATCACGCTTCGCCGTTTGCCTTTCCACCTCGAGCCTGCGCAACTTTAAGATGAACGTAGTACCCTGGCCCGGCTTGGACCTTGCCCAGACCTTGCCTTCATGCGCCTGAACGATCTGGTAGACGACGGCTAATCCAAGGCCGGTACCGCCCTCAAAGCTGGATTGCAACGGCTCGAAAATTTTTTCTGTTTGCTGTGGCGTCATGCCGATTCCAGTATCGGCAAAGCTGATCTGCCAGTCTTCTCCCACAGCTTCGACACCCACTCTTAGCGTTCCACCTTCGCGCATGGCGCGCACCGCGTTTTCACTGAAGTTCCAGAAAACCTGTTTCAGCCGGTCGCCGTCGGCGATGACCCAGGCTTCCCGCACATCGAAATCACTTTCCACAGCGATGCCGGTATTTTCCGCAGTCATGCGGTGGCGCACCAGAGTAAGCGTGTCCTCCAGCAAGCGCACCAGATCGACCTTGTCGAAGTGATACTGCTTGCCGCGCGAATAGGCCAGGAAATCGGTGATGATGCTGTTCAGCCGCTGTGATTCGCGGGTGACGATGCCGAGCAACTGCCGGTGCTCCTGATTCATCTCCGGGACGCCCGAAAGCATGCTGACCGATCCGGCAATTGAAGTAAGCGGATTGCGAATCTCGTGCGCGATAGCGGCAGCGAGGCGGCCGACTGCTGCCAGCCGGTCCTGCATGCGGACTTCGCGTTCCAGACGCCGGATCTCGGTGAGGTCGTCGAAGGCGTAGACGAAACCGATCACCCCACGCTCCGGAACATTCAGCTGGGCAACTCTCACGCGAAATGTCTTGCGGAAAATTTGGTCGGTATCGGTACGAATTTCGAAACGAATCTCTCCATGTGCTTGCTCCGACTCAGCATTGGGCAACGGATCAAGAAACAGTTTCGTGACCGGCGTTTTCAGCAATTGATCTGGAGTACGGTCAAGCAGCCTCTGCGCGGCACTATTGACCAGCGTAATGTGTCCATCGAGGCCGGTCGTAATCAATCCGCTGCTGATGGATTGGATGATGTTCTCGTGCAGGACCTGAAGGTCTTCCAGCGCACCGCTAGCGTCTTTCAGTTGCACCCGCGCCTGCCGCAACTTCGCGGAGAGCAATCCAGCCAGATAGGAAACCGCGAGGTACGCGAACAGGTTTACGAAGATGATCGCTTGCAGCGCCTTCAATCCCGGATGCGTGTTGCAGTAAGAGCGAACCACACCGTAATAGTTCAGTTCGAGAACCGCGCCATACAGAATGAAAGCGAATGCAGCCACCAGATAAGCCCACACTCGCGGCAGCAGAATGCCGGCCACGATAATCACTAGCGGGTACATGAAGTTCAGCGAACTATCCCAACCGCCCGTCTCGTGCACAACCAGGCTAACCATCACGAGATCGGTAAGAATCTGCAACGACGCCTGCAGCCGGTGCTCATGCCAGCGCGAGAGTAGGAACACATAAAACAACGAGAGCGTGAACCACACAAGAATGGTGCTGATGAAGAGGCGCAGGGGCAAAGCCGTGGGCGTCAATTCGGCCACGGTCACCTGGATTCCGAGCAGGAAGGTCAGGATCAGGATTCGTACTTTGACCAGCCAGGCCAGCCAATTCCGCTCGTCAAAGGTCGATTGCATGCAATCCCGGTCTCGGTTTCAGGTCTTAGGTCTTAGGGTCCTAGGCGTTCGGTATTCGATGTGAGGCGCTTGGGTCTTAGGCCTAAGACCCAGCACCCAAGACCCAAGACCTGGTTCTTCTATCCAGCCAGCTTGGCAATCATGGCGAACAACGGCATGTAGAGTGAAATTACGATGCCGCCGATCGTGACTCCAAGAACGCCGATGATGACGGGCTCCAGCATGGCCAACATATCCTTCGTCGCTGCGTCGACTTCTTCTTCGTAGAAGTCGGCGATCTTTTGCAACATGCTGTCCATGGCTCCAGTGGCTTCGCCAACTCCGATCATCTGCGTCACCATGTTGGGGAACACGCCGCATTCTCTGAGCGGGTCCACAATGGTGCGACCTTCTTCAATGGCCTTCCGCACTTTCATCAGCGCTTCTTCGAGCACCGCGTTGCCGGAGGTCTTCGCCGTAATGCTCAAACCCTCGAGGATGGGCACGCCTGAGGTGATCAAAGTGCCAAGCGTACGCGTAAACCGGCCAACCGCGATCTTGCGCAACAGCGAACCGACGACCGGCATCTTGAGGAGCATTTTGTCAAAGTAATATCGGCCTGTCGGATGCTTGCGAATCTGCTTAATCCCGAACACCGACCCGATTCCAACCACAAGAAAGAGCCACCAGAAACTCTGCACGAACGCGCTCAGCCCCATCGTGATACGGGTCGGAAGAGGCAGGGCAACACCCAGGCCGGCAAACAAGTTCGAGAAGATGGGCACGACCCACTTGAGCAAGGCCCCGACGATCAGCGTCGCGATACCCACGACCGCGATGGGATAGATCAATGCTGACTTCACCGCCGCCTTCAACCGAACCGCTTTTTCAACGTAGGTCGCGAGACGCTGGAGGATGAGGTCGAGAATACCGCCGGTTTCACCCGCTTCAATCATGTTGGTGGTGAGATCGTCGAAAACGGTGGGATACTGGCGCATGGCGTTGGCCAGAGTTGCGCCGCCTTCCACCGTGGTGCGGACGCCGGTTAAAGTTTTCTGGAACGACTGGCTCTCCTGGTTCGCTGCGAGAATTTCGAGACACTGCACCAGCGGCAATCCGGCATCGATCATGACCGAGAACTGCCGGAAGAAAATGGCGATGTCTTTGACCTTGACTTTGGTCGAACCGAAAGTAGGCATGGAGAATTCCTTGCCCTTCTCCCGGACCGACCCAGGCGTAATCCGCTCGCGGCGCAATTGCTGGGTAAGTACCTGCTTGTTTGCCGCCGACCGCTCTCCGGAAATTTTCTGTCCTGAGGCGTCCTTACCCGAAAATGTGAAAACTGGCATGGTTTTAGCCTTTCCCTTAGTGTCTTCGCTAATTCCCAATTACCTTGCAAATCAACTCGCGAGCGATGTTGCTTCCCGCGAGTACCACCTACGGCGCCACCAAAATTCCTAGCGCTTCGCCGGCGCCGCTGCCCGTGCCATTGGCGAACTGGTGCTTCCGCCGCGGTTCGTCAGAGTTGCGCCGCGGTTAATCATTTCCTGGAGTTCCTCAGGATTACTGGAACGCTGGATGGCAACTTCCAGAGAAATTTGTTTCTGCGCGTAGGCAGTGGCCAACGCCTGATTGAACGTTTGCATGCCGAACTTATCCTGCCCGGATTGCATGGCCGAATACACTTGGTGAATTTTGTCTTCACGAATCAGGTTGCGCACCGCCGGATTCGGAATCAGAATTTCCATGATCATGGCTCGCCCTTTGCCACTGACGGTTTGCAGCAGGCTTTGGCACATGATGCCTTCGAGCACCAGCGAAAGCTGGGTACGAATCTGCGGCTGCTGGTGTGCCGGAAATACGTCAATAATT
>JBAPOI010001069.1:0-2112 GCA_049279555.1 Candidatus Sulfotelmatobacter sp. | reverse complement strand
GCCTCATTCCTTGGCCGCCACAAAAGAGTACAACTTTCATCGTTGGCCTTCTTACGCCCTTAATAAACTGCCACACTCGGAATGGGCACGACGAAGCGGCCGCCCCACTCCCGGATGAACTGCAATTGCTGCATAATCTCGTCCTTCAGATTCCAGGGCAGGACGAGCACGTAGTCTGGTCTTGTCTCGCGGATCCGCTCAGGATGATAAATGGGGATGTGAGTACCCGGAAGGAACCGCCCCTGTTTATACGGGCTGCGATCTACTGTGTACTCAATAAAGTCCTTGCCGATGCCACAGTAGTGAAGAAGTGTCGCACTTTTGCCCGGCGCTCCGTATCCAGCCACCGATTTGCCCTGCCTCGCGGCGGAGAGCAGGAAATCCACGAGAGCCATCTTCGTCTCCCTGACTTGGTGTGCAAAACCCTCGTATCCTTCGCTAGATGCCAACCCAGCGCGTTCCTCTTCCGCGATCAGGTGTTGGACGCTCGGCGAGATTTCTCGGGTTTGGTTCTCCGTACGGCAGGCGTATATACGCAGAGATCCACCGTGCGTCGCAAGCTCCTCCACCTCAAGAACTGTCAGCCCGTGGGCCTCCAAGAGGCGCACGGTCGTGATCAGCGAAAAGTAGGAGAAGTGTTCGTGGTAAATAGTGTCAAACTGATTGCGCTCGATCAAGCGCAGCAGGTGGGGGAACTCCAACGTGAGAGTTCCTGCTGGCTTCAGCAGGATCCGGAGTCCCTCCACAAAATCGTTCAGATCGGGGACCTGGGCCAGGACATTATTGCCGATAACCAGATCGGCGCAACGATCTTGGGAAGCTAGTTGACGCGCAAATTCCGCGCCAAAGAAGCGCACCAATGTAGGGACGCCTTTTTCAACCGCCACTTGCGCAACGTTGGCTGCGGGCTCAATTCCCAGCACCGGCACGCCTCGCTGAACAAAATACTGGAGTAGGTAGCCGTCATTGCTGGCCACCTCCGCCACGAGGCTCTTGGCAGTAAGGCCCATGCGATTCGTCATGTTGTGGCAGTAATACTCGGCGTGCTTGAGCCAGGAGTCCGAGTATGACGAAAAGTATGGGTAATTGCTGAAGATATGTTCCGCAGTCTCGTACTGCTCTAGCTGCACTAAGAAACAGTGGTCGCACACATAGACGTGGAGAGGATAATAGGTTTCCCCACGGTTTAGTTCTTCGGCCGACGGGTAGGTCTCGCACAGAGGCGACATGCCCAGGTCGACAAAAGTGCGTTCAAGGCCTCTACCGCAAAACCGGCAAGCCGTGGCGCGGCGTTCCTCGGAAGAAGCCTCCGGCACCACCAGCGCATCTGATGAAAGCCTTGTGACCATGTGTTGTACCTTGTCGCCCCCTTAAGCAACCACGGCAGCGTGTTGTCTCCGCCGGAGGGAATAATCGACCTCTCCGGTCTTAAGGAGCCTTCGAAGATGGGTGATCCGCGTATAACGACCGCTATCTATGTCTGCCTCAGTCAGATTTGCCGTGCAATAGCTGTCGTACAATTCCTGTGCCCCTTTGCGGGCGTCCCATTGTGGGCGAAAGTTGGGCAGAACCCGCCGAATCTTGTCACAGTTAATGCGGTAGCATCGCTTGTCTGGACCACCGCCAGGGGCATATTCGATGCGGCAGCCGGGGACGGTCTCAGCAACGATGCCAGCCAAATCACGGATGCGGAAATTCTCTTCGGTCCTGCCAACATTAAAAGCTTCGTTGTGGATGGCATCCCGGGGCGCTTCGAGGATGCTCAGCACAGCCGCGATAATGTCTCGAATATGCACGATCGGGCGCCATGGTGTACCGTCGCTCTTGATGTAGACCTGGCCCTTTGTGTAGGCCGAGGCCACCAAGTCATTCAGAACGACGTCCAGCCGCAGGCGAGGGGAGATGCCGTAGGCCGTGGCGTTTCTCAGGGAAGTTGGGCTGAACTGGTCGTCCGCCAAGTGGGCGAGGTCACGCTCGAACGTCACTTTGGACTCTGCATACGGAGTTACTGGATTCAACGGAGCTGATTCGTCATGAAGGGCCTCTCCGGCCGCACCGTATATACTGCAGGACGAGGAAAAGACAAAACGCTTTACGCCCGCTTTTTTGGCC
>JBAPOI010001068.1:0-1782 GCA_049279555.1 Candidatus Sulfotelmatobacter sp. | reverse complement strand
ACGAGTTCATGGAACATGCTTCAACGGCGGCACTGCCGGCTTATTTGCCAGTGGACGGCCAGGACCTGCATGTCGCGTTAACAGAAATTGATCGTCGCTTGAATGCGTCCTATCCCGGCCGGCTGGGCCACAGGGCGTTGCTGGGTTATTCCATGGGCGCATTCGAATCATTGTTCATCGCCGCCACCAGCACAACGAAACAGTATTCCGTAGTGACGCCGAGACGGGAGTTGTTCTTATTTGAGGGAAAGCACGACGTGAAAGAAGTGAACATTGCCCCGGTCACCAACCAGGTGCCGCTGATTCAATTTGACCGTTACGTTGCCATCAGCCCGCCGGTCCGGTTGATGTATGGGATTTCCAAGCTGGATGAATTTTATCAGGCACCCATGAAGTGGCCGGAGACCAACCGGACCGACAACATCGAAAATACTTTTCTCAAGGTGGCCGCCTTGAGCCAGAACACCCTCACGCCGCAAACCACGCTGCCCTTCAACGCCATTGAATCCAAATTTCTCATCGGCCTGACGTTCCGCCTCATCCTGCGGGATGTCATTTACGACAGCCAGCAGCGGGACAATCTGGGCGTCCTGCATCACCCGCTCTGGAACTGGCGTCGCAATCCGGTCTATCAGGAAATCCTCCAGTATTCCTACGAGGATTATTTTGAGAAGTTTGCCATTCCATATTATTCGGCCCGGGGACTGGCCTCGCCCGTGGCGGAGACAATGGAAAAAGCCGGCGACTTGCAGACCTATGCCGCCGACCTGCGCGCCAATCCCGACATCCGCGTCATCTGCAATCAAAACGATTTTCTTCTATCCGATGAGGACCTGGCCTGGCTTCACACCACATTTGCCACGGACCAATTAACCGTCTTCCCGCAAGGCGGTCACTTGGGAAATCTTTCCAACCCAACAGTGCAAAAATCCATTTTGGGAGCGCTGGCGGGCTTGAAACTTCCCCAACCAAAATCCAAATGAGTCACTGAAAAAGTTCCGCCCATGAAATCTGAAGCTCCAGCAATCGTCACCCGGCCAATTTCCATTGCTGTCGAGGGACGGTCCGTAATTCGGAAAAACAAAATTTCCTTGGTTGCCAAAGTGGCCATCACCGTTTTCCTCGCCGTCCTCGTTCCGGTCTATTTGCACACTTACGGGCCGACCAATTTTTTATGGTTCTGCGATGCCGCGCTTATTCTCACGGTGACGGGAATGTGGTTGGAAAGTCCGCTGCTCATCAGCATGTGCGCCGTGGGCATCTTGCTGCCACAATGCCTCTGGCTCGCGGACTTCGGCGTCAACCTTCTGGGATTTCATTTTCTGAACCTGACCAGCTATATGTTCGACCCGCATCTTCCGTTGTTTACGCGTGGGCTGTCGTTGTTTCATGGCTGGCTGCCTTTCCTGCTGGTCTGGCTGCTGATCCGCCTCGGCTATGATAAACGAGCTTTGTTTGGGTGGACTGTTTTGGCCGCAACATTGGTGCTTGTCTGCTATTTTTTTACTCCGCCCGCCGGTGTCCATCTGGCTGATCCAAACATCCCCATCAACATCAATTATGTTGACGGTTTCAACAACCTACAGCCGCAACACTTGGTCAACCAAAACCTATATGTCGTCCTGTGGCTGGGTGTGCTGTGGCTCGCCGCGTTTTTGCCCACGCACTTGCTCTTGCGCAAAATCTTTTCCGTGTCACCGCCGGCAGCCGTTTTGAAGCCTGCCATCTGCTTTATGTAATCGTCTGCCCGCCAGGACTGGATTCAAAAATGTCTGGTAGGGT
>JBAPOI010001067.1:0-1563 GCA_049279555.1 Candidatus Sulfotelmatobacter sp. | reverse complement strand
GTATGCGCCCTGGTCCTGAAACCAAACCCAAACAACTTCAAATCTGTCGCTCACCAGAATTGCGAACTGCTGCTGAGTTACATGGATGTGAATCGCATCCAGTCCTTCTATCTCGAGGTATGACTCGAGACAAGACCCAAGATGCGCTGCATAAAGCTAGTTTCGCGGGAGGAAAGACACCGAAGCGCCATGAGCCTGCATCTGCATGAAACTACGACAGATAGCCATATTGTCGACCAACAGGCTGCCCGAATCTAGTTACTTCTGCAGCGCGTGAATGTACTTCAGCAGGTCTTTGATTTGCGCATCCGTGAGTTGTCCACCAAAGGCAGGCATCTTCTTGTCCTTGCCGTTCTTGATAATGGCGGTAAGATCGGCATCCGAAAGCTTTCGAACGTCAGGGGAGTTGTAGGGTGTTACTCCCAATGCCTTGCCCGTCGTTGTGCCAAGCCCGTCGGCACCATGACATACCAGGCACTTCGCCTTGAAATTATCCGCTCCAGAATTTTGAGCAAGGCTGGTGAGGCTCGAAAAGAAGACAACAAGGACGAGCACCGCGGTGTGGGTTGTGCGATTGAACATGCTTTCGTACTCCTTTACTCCGGAACTTTTATTTTACGTCTCGGCTCCGGATTATTACACCACCCGCTGGCTAGTCGTGCAATCTTTTGCAGTCGTTGGTAGGCCAGCCTACGGATCCGCCATAAAGCCCCTTTGCGGAGAGAGCCAAATTAACACTACCGAACGCCGAATCGGCTTCCAACTTGCGGGCTTGCATAAGCTCTTGTACCACACTATCGGCTTGTTGCCGAGACGCGCCACCGGTCGTAACAGCGGTGAGCCACACCCTGCTCCAGGTTCCCGTGGAGGTAAGCTAGCCCGAAGCTCCGGAAGATTGCTTTACTTCAATGGCGCCTGCTTGCAGCAGGTACCTCTCTAGCTCCGGCCAGCAGCTTTCCGGTGGATCGGCAACGCCCACAAGTATCTTGCCCAACCAGATTTCTGGATCCTTGATCACTTCCTTGAAATTCGGCAGCCTCGCGCCGCGAAGCAATGTGAACAGCGTAGTGAGGATGGCTCCAAGCATCGTCATTTCGTAGACGATGATGCCGTTGGTCCACCCCGGAGTAATCGACATGCCGCCGGTAACAATCGGATAAGCCTTCTGCGTGAGCGTGGTTAACAGATAGCCGCACGTGCCGCCGAGCATGGCGCCGAAGACCGCCCATCGGTAGGGATGACTGGTGATATGGGAATCGGCAAAGTCGTAGCCTTCGTGAGGCTCGCCGGAGACAATCACGATTTTCTCCGGATCGAATTTGAGTTCGGAGCTGGCTGCCTGCAGGGCATCCACTGCGCGCTGCGCAGTTTCCGGGTCGGAGTAGAGCGCATAGAGGACTTTCATTCAGGCACATCCGTGGGCAGCGGCCCTTCCAGCACCAGGCCATGAGACTTGCGTATGGCCGGTCGAGTGGTGATAATTCCGCCGCCGTGGGGTTGGAGTCCAACCTTCAACTCCCAGATGGAAATCATGGGCACAAACTTCGTGAACAGCAGGTAGAG
>JBAPOI010001066.1:0-6639 GCA_049279555.1 Candidatus Sulfotelmatobacter sp. | reverse complement strand
GGAAAACCTCAAGATACTAATCGAAACTAAACTCGAAGGCGGAGAAGTCGCAGCAGTCGAGAGGCCGAAGAAGCTGGCTCCAGTGGTCGACCTCATGGCTGCGCTGAAGCAGAGCCTGGCGCAAATGGAAGGCAGGAAGAAGCCTGCCGCGGCTGCCAAGGATGAACAACCGGTCGCAGCGGCCGGCGGCAAGTCGAGACGCGGCCGGTGACGCAAAACCGGGTTTCAGGTCTTGGGTGTTCGGCCTTTAGGCAAAATCACGGCATCTAAAGATCCTCGCCGTCCAACTTGCGTCCGCAGAAGAGCATCCCACACAGGTAGACTCTGCGCGGTCTAATGAGAAAATCCAAGACCTAACACCTATGACCAGAGACCTAAGACCCGCTTGGTTTGCGCCGATCGTGACCAGCCGTTAGAATATTGAATTCTTCTTACAGCATAGGCAGAACTTCTCTCTGGGAGTGTCGATGAATTTTCGAGGTGTGGGCCGGTTCGCGCTGGTGGCGCTTCCGATTCTGCTGTGGGCCGGCTGCGGACAGGTTTACCGCCCCGTGGTGATTCCTTGCATTACCGGAGGAATCCCCGGCTGCCCGACGGAGCAGCCTCCGAGCCCAGCCAATTTTCATGCGGTCTTTGGCCTTAGCGCCAACGTGCCGACCTCTCCCGGCGGGGCGATGCAGATTGACGTCGCAGGCGACTCCATTATTGGCCAGACGCCGACTTCTGCAACCGATTCGACGAACCTGGGAAACATTCCAACTCACGCCGCCATATTGCCCAACGATTCAGAAGTTTTTGTGGTGGGTGCCGGAAGTTTAGTTCCGGGTGGCCTGGACGTGGTCTCGTCGTTTACTCCAGCGTCACAATCCCGAACCGCGACAGGGC
Source organism: Candidatus Sulfotelmatobacter sp. (assembly GCA_049279555.1). Lineage (GTDB taxonomy): Bacteria > Acidobacteriota > Terriglobia > Terriglobales > Acidobacteriaceae > Sulfotelmatobacter. Next base: position 5,754 of record JBAPOI010001066.1, on the reverse strand, counting down.
TTGGGACGGTAAACGACATTATTTTGCCTTCGGGATCGCAGCCCGTCTTCGTGAGCACCACGGAAACCAACTTCGTCTATGTGGCGAACTTCGGCACGAATTCGGTTAGCGCGGTCAGCGTGTTATCGAACCAGGTGGCAAATACGGCGGTCGTCGGGACCAATCCGGTGGCTCTGGCAGAGGCAACGATCGCGGGCGGCAACAAGCTGTACGTGGCGAACCAGGGCAGCAACACGGTCAGCAGTTTGAATGCTCTCGATCTTTCTTCGAACGTAGTCACTGGATTCACCGGGATCACTCCCGTCTGGGTTGTGGCGCGCGTCGATGGCCAGAAGGTTTACGTGTTGACGCAAGGCGATGGGCAGTTGGTGACGATCGACACGGCGACGGATACGGTTACGAGCAGCCTGCCCGTGGGCGCTGGAGCGAACTTCGTTTTTTATGATCCGAAGCTTGGCCGTCTTTATGTGACCAATCCGGCGACCGGTATGGTCTATGTTTTTTCCGATACCGGCGGAATGTCAGGCGGTGTAGTCGGCGATATCCCGGTACAGTTGGCGGCGATTTCTTTTGCTGCCGGATCAACTTCCTGCCCCTTGGGATGTACGCCCGCTTCAGTCACCGCTCTGGCCGATGGGAGCCGGTTTTACGTAGCCAGCTACCAGATACCGACGACTTGCCCAGACACGCTGGCAGGGACGGCGGGTTCCTGCGTGATTGCCGGCCTCTCGGTGTTCGACGCCAACAATTTCGCACCGGAGTATCCGTCGGCTCCGGCCAATCAGCGGCCGATGCATTTGCTGACTTTCCCGCCGTTCACGGCGACGCCGGCCGCGAACCCGACCCAGTATCAATACGCCGTGCCGCCGGTGACGTCGTGTGCGCCAGCAGCTCTTTATGCTCCAGGAACCACGCGCTTCCGCGTGTTTACCGTGGCTTCGGTAGACAGCAGCCGCGTTTATGTGGGCATGTGCGATGCGGGCGCAATTGCCGTGATCAACACTACCGCGAGCAATACCAACAACCCGCTGGGCGGCACGCCGGCGGACACCCTGGTCACAGATCTGATGGCTGCTCCGCAGCCGAGCGGCGTGGTTCCGCAGAATCCGATCTTTTTGTTTACCGGACAATAAGAACCGTGAAGATCGTTCCCGTGCAGCCTGTCATCCTGAGCGGAGCATTAGCTTCGCGAATGCGAAGCTAATGTGCAGTCGAAGGATCCCTATAAGTTCTCACCACTAGATTGCGTCAAGGCGTTCTCACTGTACGCGGGCGTCTGCGAAGTTTCGCCAGTGCGCTAAGCTTTCGCGACCGCTTCTTCCCTCTGTGCCTCTCGTGCGGCGTAATGGGAGTCGACGTATTCATCGAGAATCGTGATGAACTCGGCGACGATGCGATCACCCTTGAGCGTGGTGAACAGGCGTCCATCCACGTAGACCGGTGCCTTCGGTTCTTCAAAAGTTCCGGGCAGTGAAATTCCGATATTCGCGTGCTTTGATTCGCCCGGACCATTGACCACGCAGCCCATGACGGCGAGTTTCATTTCCTCTACACCCACGTAGCGGCCCTTCCAGCCCGGCATTTGCTCGCGCAGGTAAGTCTGAATCTGCTCCGCCATCTCCTGGAAGAAGGTGCTGGTGGTGCGTCCGCAGCCGGGACATGCCGTAACCTGCGGCGTGAAGCTGCGAATGCCCATGGACTGCAGAATTTGCTGCGCCACGCGCACTTCTTCGGTGCGGTCGCCGCCGGGCGCGGGGGTTAGCGAAACTCGAATGGTATCGCCGATGCCTTCCTGAAGAACGACGCCCATGGCAGCAGCGGATGCCACAACGCCCTTGGCTCCCATGCCCGCTTCGGTAAGGCCAAGATGCAGCGGATAGTTGCAGCGTGCGGCGAGAGCGCGGTAGACGTCGATCAGATCCTGCACGCCGCTGACTTTCGCGCTCAGGATAATTTGATCAGGGCGCAAGCCGAATTTCTGCGCCAGATCCGCGGAGTTGAGCGCGCTGACCACCATCGCTTCCATGGTGACTTCGCGGGCGTCCTTGGGCTCGGCTAAGGCTGAGTTCTCATCCATCATGCGCGTGAGTAGCGTTTGATCGAGCGATCCCCAGTTCACGCCAATGCGCACCGGCTTCTGATACTTCACCGCGACTTCGATCATGGTGCGGAAATTGGAGTCGCCGGTGCGGCCAATGCTGGCGTTGCCGGGATTAATTCTGTACTTGGCCAGATCGCGCGCGCACTCAGGATATTTCGTCAGCAGAACGTGCCCGTTGTAGTGGAAGTCGCCGATGATGGGCACGCGGATACCCTGCTTGTCGAGTTGCTCGACAATGTGCGGAACGGCAGCAGCGGCTTCTTCGTTGTTGACGGTGACACGAACCAGTTCCGAGCCGGCGCGAGCCAGCGCGGCGCACTGCTGGACGGTCGAAGGGATGTCGGCCGTGTCGGTATTGGTCATGGACTGCACCACAATCGGTGCATCCGAGCCGACGCGCACGCCACCAACCACGGCGGTTAGGGTTCTTCTGCGGGGAACGATGCTCATGGAAGCATTATTTTAACATCTCCGCGCAGTCACAGCCGATGCCGGTTGCGCGGCAGCATTTGCCCAGGATACAGAGTTGAGCCTGCTGCACGGTCCCTAACCAGCAGCAACAATCCACTCAATCTCGTGCAATGGAAAGAAAACCACAAGGTCACGTTCGGCGGTCTTCATCCCCGTTTGAATCACGGACTGCAAAACCGTCGGGCCTGAGACCCACAGGCCAGAAGATTCGATATTCTTAACTGTGCAAGCGTGAGGTTTTTCCTCTTTACGTATCTTGAGGTGGACGGGCTTACCGGTGATTTGTTTCAATTCGATTGTCATAGTGCCGCGAATTATACGTCCTAGATGAGCGACAAAAACGGGGACACAATGTCTACGCTGGAGGCCACGCATAGGCTAGGCAATCGCCTCAAATCTCGCAGCAATGCGCCGGACTACGTTCGACAGTTGCATCAATCCTGGAATGACGGGTCGGATTGCCCTCCGACCAAACTTCCGGAACGATATTTGCAGAACAGGCTTGTAGCGGGACTTCAACTCTGCTGTAAGGTCAGCAGGTACGACATCAGGCTCCTTGCCCTGATAGTCCCAGAGGCGAACTGCGAGATCAAGCGGAACTTGAACCTCGACGTTGGAGATGACGAGAACAAGTTCTCTGTGCTTATCAAAAATGTCCATCTTGTGAATGATGAGGAGAGGAGAGTCGATAGGGTGCGGAGCCTTGTACGGCTGAAGGTCTCGAATCAGATCGCGAATGGCAGGTTTTGTGATTCCCTTTATTTTTCCTTCATATCTGGAGATTGTATCTTTATCGACAGGCTCATTCTCGAAAAGAGGGAATTCAATTTTGCGAAAGGATTTTCGTCTGTACTCCTCGGTCGAAAATTCCCATACGATGTGGTCCAGACAGGATCGAAAGTGGTGGATGATCTCACCAGCGAGCACACTGAATCTGGGTGGAATCGGGCGCTTCTTGTGATACTCAATCGCCTCAAGGAGAAGCTTGTCGTCGTTTTGGGACAGCGTGGGATATTCGCTTTCTTTGAAAAATCTAGCGATTTCCGTTTTGAGATTACGGACGTTCTCATCGGCCCGTTCTAGTTTCCTGTCGATTCCCTCAAAAGTTGATGACACTAACCAAGATTAACAGGTGTGGTCAGCCAAATAAGTAGTTACCTAGATTAGGCTAGCTCGGGTCGTCTGTTTTCAGTTCTGCCATCAGGTCGGACACGCTGTCGAATAATTGCACGTTCCCGTTGCGTGCGTCCAGCATGGCCGCTAGAGTTTCTTCGTTGGGAACGTCTTCCCCAGAATCCAATGGAACCGCTCCCGTCGTCACGGCAGCCGGTCCATCAGCCCTGGCAAGGTCTTCATCAAATCGTTGTAAATGACCATCACGGCGAACAGCACCAGGAACACAAACGCCGCCTGGTAGACGCGCTCTTTGATGCGCAGGCTGACGTCGCGGCGCATGAGGCCTTCGATGGCGAGGAATAGGATGACGCCACCGTCGAGGATGGGAATCGGCAGCAGGTTGAAGATGCCAAGGTTCAGGCTGATGCCGGCGGTTAGCTCCAGCAGCGGCGTCCAGCCCTTTTGCTGTGCCGCGTAGCCCGCATCCTGGGCGATGCCGATGGGGCCGGAGACTGCTTTTAACGATACTTTGCGCTGCACGATCTTCTTGGCCAGCTCCAAAATCAACAACGAATATTTCTTGTTGGTCTCAAGCGAAAGGCTCAGAGCCTGCGCAAATGGCAGAGTCGTAACCTTGGTCTCGCTCTTGTTGAGGAAGCCCAGCCGGTAGCGTTGCTCTTTTGGATCTTCCGTTTTCGAGAGTACAGGGGTCAGATGAAAGCTCAAACTCTGGCTGCCGCGCAGCACCGTGAGGTCGACGGGCTTCTCTTTCGTCTGCTGGAGGCGCTCGATCATGGCTTCGATGGAAACCAGCGGCTGCCCATCCATGGCAACGATTCTGTCGTCTTCTTTTAGTCCGGCATTGGCAGCAGGCGTGTTGGCCTCAAGCTGGCCAACGATGACGGGCTCCTCGGGATACCATCCTGCGGAACCTACTTCCGATGTGGTTACTGGTTGCGGCACAATCGTTTTCTGAAATGTCTGATCACCACGCTGAACCGTGACGGTCAGCGGCTGGTTCGGACTAAGCCACACGCGCGGCTGAAGCTGCTCCCAGGTTGGGTTCTGAAGGTCATCGACTTTCACGATCCGGTCGCCCGGCTGAAATCCAGCTTTGGCAGCGGGTGAGTCGCGCTTTACGCCTTCGATGACCGCGGGCTGGTCGAGGTAAACCGGATACTCGTAGTGCACCATGTAAACCGCGGTGAGCAAAAAAATTGCCAGCATGATGTTCATCGACGGGCCGGCAATGGCGATCAGGAAACGATGCCAGCGGGAGTGCGACATGAACTCGCCGGGATCGCCCGAGCGCTCGTCCATGGGATTCTCGCCGCTCATCTTCACGTAGCCGCCGAGAGGCAGGGCGTTTATTCGGTAATCGGTGTCGCCTTTGCGAAAGCCCACCAGCCGCTTGCCGAAGCCGATGGCGAACTGCTCCACACGCACGCCGAGCAGCTTGGCCACGGCGTAGTGGCCGAACTCATGAATTAGGATCATGAAGCCGAGAACAACCGCGACCGCAGCGACAGAGATCAGGAAATCAGACATAAGGTAAAGTACGAACTGCTCCCCCAATTAGATTCATTTATCGAACCACGGATGCCGCCTGTGGCTTTGGTGCCTTCTTGTTTATTCCCAAAACCAGCTCTTGAGCATATCGGCGGGCTTCGGCGTCAGCTTCAAGCACCTCGGCAATCGAACCCAGCGTCCCAGAATTAGATGCGGCAACCGCCTTTTCGATGACGCGGGGAATCTCAAGGAAGCTGATTTTCCCCTCAAGGAATGCAGCCACCGCTACTTCATCGGCCGCATTCAGCGCCACCGTCTTGGCTCCGCCCGACTCCGCCGCCTCATAGGCCAGGCGCAGACAGGGAAATTTACTCATGTCTGGAGGGCTGAAGTCCAGATGACGCAAGTCACTGACCGCGAAGCGCAGGTCCGACTGAATCCGCTCAGGATATGTTAGCGCGTAAAGGATCGGCAGGCGCATATCGGTGACCGAAAATTGCGCCAGGATGCTGCCGTCGATGAACTCGACCATGGAATGAATCGTCGACTGCGGATGG
>JBAPOI010001065.1:0-3992 GCA_049279555.1 Candidatus Sulfotelmatobacter sp. | reverse complement strand
GTTTAGACGTGGCGCGAAGCACGAAACCCGACCATACGCGGATTCATGAGCAGGCAGAAGGGGATGCAGGGTGCCCCCGTTTGCCTGGGGCTGCCTTTTGATCTTCACTCTCCGGCAGGATTCACGTAAGGTAGCGGGGCAAAATATGGGAGTTTCCCCGATGAAATATCTTGTTGCGGGCATGTTTGCGGTGGCCTTACTGGCGAGCCCCTCGGCCATGGCTGCCTGTTATCATCATTGCGGTTGGGGCTTGGGCCATCATTATCATAGCGGCTGGTGGGGCGACCCGCATTGGGCACACCATCGTTGGGCGCACGGCGAACGCCTCTTCTTCAATTGGCGCGACGCCGAATTTATCGATTGGCGCTGGCATCATCTCCACGACCCCGGACGTTTCCATTGGGTGTTTGCGGGCGGTGACACATATCTGCTGGTGGACGACGACGGTGTCGTGATGGAAACTTATCCATAACCAGCTATCTCGCGTGGAATTGCGAAAGGGCGGGCTTTGCGGCCCGCCCTTTTTTGTTCTGGGCGGGACATTGGCGTTCCTCATGCTTCGACAAGCTTAGCATGAGGGCCTAAAATGCATTCCGCACCCTAAGCTTGTCGAAGGGTGCGAGTGTCGGTATTTCAAGATTTAAGAATGGAAAGCGCGATGAGCGAAACCCACGACCAGGACGATCTGCCGCCGAAAAAAGACCGGCAGCACATTCCCACGCTTGGCTTCATTTTCGGCGAGGTGACGGGCTCGGTGGTGTGGATCGCGGTTATTCTCCTGCTTGCCGCAGGGGTGGCCTGGCTGGCGATCCGGTCGATGTCGTAAGGCGCGGGCCGGGGGAACAGGCGGGCCGGCCTAAAGGCGTAGGATTGCATCCGCGCCGGTGATTCGGTTTTTCGCGCGCGGGAAATATTTCAGGAGAACAACATGGGCTCGGCCAATATCAGTTCCATCGAAATGCAGATCCTGTTTTGCGCCATTCTGCTCGGGCTTCTGCAGCTGTTTGTGGTTATCCTCGTCAGCGTCACGGGGCGCGGGCTACCGTGGAACGTTAGTTCGCGCGACGAGCCCGCACGCCCGCTCAACAAATATGCCGCGCGTTTCGAGCGCTCTTACAAAAATTTCCTCGAGACCTTTCCGCTGTTCGCCGCCACCGTGCTGCTGGCGGCGGCCCTCGGCCGCAGCAACGCGATGTCGGCGCTGGGAGCGCAGATCTATATCTGGGCGCGCGTGCTTTACATTCCTGCCTATATCGCGGGCGTGCCCTGGGTTCGCACGCTGGTGTGGACCGCGTCATTCATCGGCATCCTGATGATCGCCGACGCCATCTGGCCGGGGTGGTAAGGGTGGCGATCGGGCGCGGCTAGCGATTAGGTGGATGGGGTAAATTGCAAAATGGCAACATTAATTACTCCATTAAACGAAACCAATCTCTAACAGTAAGCTGAAGGCGTTTGATCTCGTCTTCAGCTAGAGGACTGCAGTGTGCTATAGGGCCACGCAATGAATTTAAATTCGCTGCCACTCTCTCGACCGCTTTCCGACTACTAAATAGGCCGCCAAAAATATCCCAATTACTCGTGATTATTGTCGAAAGTTCGCCAAAGGTTGTATAGTCCAATTCATCGTCAGATCGGCGCGTCACCCCTGTGTCGAGTTCTTTCTGTATACGGCTAGCAACCTCTGTTTTGACGCTTGCTGGCACGCGATTTGAGTTCCACCAATCCGTACTTTTTTCTGCAAGTTCCAATGTTTCCGCTACCAACGCTCGAATAGTTTTCTCTAAACAATAGAATACCTCATAGTGGTTACCCATTAATGCAGCTTCTGCTCGTACTGCAGCATCGAACTGCGGATAATAAGCGTCCCCTTCAGTTTTGGCAGTTGATGGTATGTGTCCAAGGTCGATGGAGTACTTCGTTCCAATACGTTGAAGATCTTCGGTGATCATTTGATTGGTCACACCGAACGCTTTTATCCGCTGTAACGTCATTTTATTCGACATCGGATAGCAAATGCTCCTTCAAGCTACGAAAAATCGCATTAAATACTGCCTGGTCGGATGTTGGCGGAAGATTCAAGTTTATCGTGTACGATAAGTTTAAACCCATTTGCGCAGCACCGGGTGACCCACCTTTCTGTGCTTTAGGAAGAACTGTGGGCTCTGCGGCTGCAGCGCTTTCAGGCTGCGCGTCGAAATTGGCGAAAGCCTTTAGCTGTTTCAATGTCGAGAAAATAAGTTTTGCAACTTGATTTTCTTGTTCCAGACCTGTCACTTGCACAATTAGGCTTTTTAGATCTTTGTCATTTAGATCGAAGAAATATTCATTGACTGCTGATAGCGGGGCGTATCCCTGCTTAATCGCCTTCGCAACAGCGGCGCCACCAGATGATGGATTTCGGAACTGCTTGTATATGTCGGTAGGCGAACCATCGCTCGCAACAAATCCAATCTTTTTTAGGTACGGGATGATCGCCGCCCCAGTACCGCCCTTTATTTGCAGTTTGGTAGATACAAAATCTCGCGTGAAGCGATCAGGAGTAGCCGCAGAACGTATGCGGTCCAATGCAGTTTTTATCGTACCCGGGGAAACGAGGTAGGGAAGTGCTGCTGCCATGATGAAATCCTCCAATAGTTTAAAATAGAACGTTTAGAGAACAAAACCAATGCGAAAACAAATTTCAACAGCTACGACAATCACTCTGCAATTCACTTAGTTATCCAAGAAGCTGCGCAACTTACGTGACCTACTGGGGTGCTTGAGTTTGCGAAGGGCCTTGGCCTCGATCTGGCGGATGCGTTCGCGCGTGACCGAGAACTGCTGGCCCACTTCTTCCAGCGTGTGATCGGTGTTCATGCCGATGCCGAAGCGCATGCGCAGCACGCGTTCTTCGCGCGGCGTTAAAGTCGCCAGCACCCGCGTGGTGGTCTCGCGCAAATTGGCCTGGATGGCGGCGTCGATGGGGAGCACCGCGTTCTTGTCCTCGATGAAATCGCCCAAATGCGAATCTTCCTCGTCACCGATGGGTGTCTCTAAGCTAATCGGCTCCTTGGCGATCTTCATCACTTTGCGGACTTTTTCCAAAGGCATGGCCAGGCGCTCGGCCAACTCCTCGGGCGTCGCTTCGCGGCCTATCTCGTGCAGCATCTGGCGGGAAGTCCGCACCAGTTTGTTGATGGTCTCGATCATGTGCACGGGAATGCGGATGGTGCGCGCCTGATCGGCGATGGAGCGCGTGATCGCCTGCCTGATCCACCAGGTGGCGTAAGTGCTGAACTTATAACCGCGGCGGTATTCGAATTTGTCCACCGCCTTCATCAGGCCGATATTGCCTTCCTGGATGAGATCGAGGAATTGCAGGCCGCGATTGGTGTATTTCTTGGCGATCGAAATCACCAGGCGCAAATTGGCCTCGATCATTTCCTTCTTGGCCTGGCGGCTTTCGCGCTCGCCCTTCTGCACGGTTTGCACGATGGTGCGAAAATCGGTGATCTCCTGGCGGGTTTCCTGCGCCAGCGTCTGGATTTCCTCGCGGATTTCGCGGATCTTTTCGCGCTCTTCGGAGACGAATTCGTGCCAGCCGGCACCCGTCAGGCGGCCCACGCGGCGCGCCCAGTTGGGGTCGAGCTCATTGCCGAAATACTGCTTGAGGAAATCGGCGCGCTCGACGCCGTGGGCTTCGGCCAAGCGCAGCATCTTGCCTTCCAGCGAAGTAAGCCGGCGGTTGATGCCGTACATCTGATCGACCAGCGCCTCGATGCGGTTGTTGTTGAGCTTGAGCTTCTTGACGAGGTCCACGGTTTCGTTGCGCAGCTTCTTGAAGCGGCGCTCCTGGCCACTGGAGAGCTCGTCCGACGACAGCGCTGCTTCCACGCTCGCGTCCTGCAGGCGCCCCAAACGCTTATAAAGGGCCGCGATCTCGTCCAGCGTTTCCAGCACTTGCGGCTTCAGCGCCGCTTCCATGGCGGAAAGCGAGAGCGCGGACTCGT
>JBAPOI010001064.1:0-6883 GCA_049279555.1 Candidatus Sulfotelmatobacter sp. | reverse complement strand
GAATTAGCATCAGACCAGAACGAAGGTGAAGAGGAAGAAGAAGATCTTAATGGAGATATTGACTCTGCGGTTTTCAAACGGTTGCCGAACACAAGCTCCTCAAGTCCGTATGACTTGATTAGTGGTTTGGTAGGATTTGGGACTTACTTCCTCGAACGCTTGCCAAGAGGATCAGCTATTCAAGGGATTAGGGCCGTGTTCGACCAATTGGAGAACCTGGCCAAGAGCGTGGATGACGGAACGGCCTGGCATTCAGGTCCTGAACTCTTACCCGATTGGCAGCGAGAGCAAGCCCCTAGTGGTTACTATAACCTGGGTGTGGCGCACGGCATTCCTGGCATCATCCATTTTCTAAGTGAGGCATGGGCAACGGGCATCGTTGAGCGCGAAAGGTCTTATAAGCTTCTCGATAGCGCCGTCAGTTGGCTGATTGCCCAGCAACGTCCATCTGGGTCGCTTTCTCGGTTCAGTTCCTGGATCGTTCCCGGCAATGATTCGACGGACAGTCGGATGGCTTGGTGCTATGGCGATCTAGGAATCCTATCGGTGTTGTTACAGGTGGCAGATCGCACGGGACGACGCGACTGGCGGACCTTTGCAGAAGAACTGTTGAATCATTGTCTGGCGTGGCCTGTTGACCGGGCAGGGATAGCGGATGCTCCTCTGTGCCATGGAGCCGCTGGCGTGGCGCACATCTTCAACCGCATCTATCAAACAGAAGGTGACCGTAGATGCTTGGATGCAGCCCTCCTCTGGTACCAACGAACGATGGATTTCCGTCAAGCAGGAAGCGGCGTCGGTGGTTTCTCCTCTCTGACCAGACCAGCCCCGAGTGGATTACCTGTGTCGGAGGCTAGTCCCGCTTTTCTCGATGGCGCCGCTGGAGTTGCCTTGGCCTTTCTGTCGGCGGTAACACCAATAGAACCGGGCTGGGATCGTATGTTGCTAGTATCTGGTAAATATCAGTCTACCAACCCATCTTCCCGGGGCATTCCTTGCGGATAGAGTCAAGTGGCGGCCGTGCGGTGGTGAGTAATACTCCGAAGATTCCCGAACGCCTTTCGCTGCCTCTTGGGTTGGATGTTTCCAACTGATTCAGGATATAGCGCGCATAGCTCGTTGTTCGGTGGATCGTGGACTCGTATGGAATGGTTCCTCCAGCTGCGGCGCAAGCTGCTGGAACTCTTCTACGGTCAGGCTACGGGGTTGGCGTAAACGTTTCGAGGCTCCTTTGATCGTGACCAGTTTCCATGGGATTCCGCCGCAAGGGCACGTCAACCGCGCCACATTGCAAAGTCCTACAGAACCCGGACAAGGCGCGGTTGAATTTGTCACTCATTCCCCGGATGCATGTCGTTTGACTGCACCACTGATGGCGACAGCTTCACCCAGGCTGAAGTAAAATGTCGCTCCCTTGTTGATCTCAGCATCAGCCCAGATGCGCCCTCCATGCTTTCGGACGATGCGCTGCACTGTGGCGAGTCCCACGCCGGTGCCTTCAAACTCTTTGTCGTTGTGAAGCCGTTGAAATACTCCAAAAAGCTTATCGGTATATTTCGGGTTGAATCCTGCGCCGTTGTCTCGAACAAAAAGCACGAGTTGGCCCTCGACTGTTGACTGGTCAATCTCAATGACCGCTCGGTCACGGTGGCGCGTATATTTGACGGCATTGGACAGAAGGTTTGCGAATACCTGCTGCATCAGTCCGGGATCGCAATGGACGGAAGGCAGCGATCCCACACGCCAGTCAATGTTCCGGTCAGTTGTTTCAGATTCAAGGTCCCGGAGAACATTCTCCACCAATGGATTTAAGGACGTCATCTGCAGAGTCATACTGCGGCGATCCAGCCGGGCAAGGTTGAGAAGGTCATCAATCATCCGGCTCATTTTCCGAGTACCTTCCTGAATGCGGTTGAGTTGTTGTTGAGCCTCGGGCGCCAATTGAGAACTATGCTCCTCGATCAACGTCCCGGCAAATACATTGATGTGGCGAAGTGGCGCCCGGAGGTCGTGCGAAACAGAGTAAGAGAAAGCCTCCAGTTCGTTGTTTGCCGCTGCGAGCTGTGCAGTACGCTCAACCACGCGACGCTCCAGATCCTCATTCAACCTCTTGATCTGTTCTTCGGCGCGTGTGCGCTCGGCCAGTTCAATCTGCAATTGTTCATTGGTTTGTGCCAATTCTGCAGTGCGCTCGGCTACCCTCACCTCCAGAGTCTCTTTCGCCTGCAGCAATTCTCGTTGTTTAGTCTCAAGTTCTTCGTTGATTTGGACCGCACCTTCGTAGGTCGAAATTAGCAAATCCAGAATCTGTTGTTTTTCGGCAGTAATGAAATGTGATTGGCCACCAAAGTGAAGTTGTACACCGACCTGCAATCGTTCGGTCTTTCGCAGTTCTACGTTCGTCAGGATGTATTCGACTCGCGAAACCAGGTATTTGTCGTCGTAAGGCTTCCGGATGAAACTATCCGCACCGCATTCCAAACCCCTAACGATGTCTTGCGGCCCGGAAAGAGACGTTAATAGGACGACGGGAACGTCCCTGAGGACGGGTAAAGATTTAATCTCCTTGCAGAGCGTGTAACCGTCCATCTCTGGCATCACCACGTCGGTAATGACCATAGCGGGCTTGCTGTGAAGCGCCGCAGCCAGCGCCTGCTTACCGTCTCTGGCCACCGTTACAGAAAACCCCCGCGTGCTCAGATAATGGCTTAACTGCTCGGCCTGGGTTTGGCTGTCCTCGGCAATGAGTATTTCAGCTCCGTTAAAGAAATTCCCCTTGGTTCGGCCCATAGATCCTCTGACTATTTCCTCATCTCCCATAAAGATCGCGCCTAAGAAAAAGACCCTCGATTTCTGAGGCGCTGTCCTGTTTGTTTGTCATTGCCCGATCGTTGTGGCTCACAGTCTTACCGGCAAGGCTTGTCAACGCCAGGTAAATCTTCTCTGGACGGAGCACATATGTTGCTCCTCCCAGCCTTATTGCTTCTCCTGGCATACCATGCACGACCGATGTATCTTGATCTTGGGCGATGGTCACCGCTCCTTGTTCCTTCATTAACTTCAACTCCCACGCACCGTCCTTTCCCATTCCCGTGAGCAGCACGCCGACCGCGCTCTGGCCATACGCTTTCGCCACAGAACGAAACAGACATGCGACAGATGGCCGGAGCCCGTTCTCGGGCTCGTCTGACCTGAGTTGGACGCGGCCATCCGTGCCCACCCCCATGTGCAATCCATCTGGAGCTACATATGCTTGTCCTGGAAGAACAGATTGACCGTGCGCGGGTATATGAACCGGCAGACTTGACGATTGAGCCAACCACTCCACAAAACCCTGGGTAAAACCGGCCGCAATGTGCTGGACAATCAGGATCGGAACGGGAAAGCTCTGCGGCAACCCCGCCAGAATCGTTTGAAGAACCGGTGGACCACCGGTTGAGGCTCCAATGGCAATAATTTTAGGTTGCGACTGGGCGGCCGGGAGCCGGATTTCCTTACAGAGTGCGGGTTCCGGAGCGACTTCTGCCGGCCGAGAGCGTGGCCATCTTCTCACCACCTTTACTTCCGACATCACCTTTACGGTGCGAATTAACTCCGAGACGCCCTGTTCATGGTCTAAATGGCCGGCGCCCGAAGGTTTCTGCAACACGGCTAAAGCGCCGGACTCGATCGCTCGAAATGCTTTGGATGTGTCGGTAAAATCCGTTGTTCCACTCACGATGACAATCGGCGTGGGATGTGTTTCCATGATCCGCCGCGTTGCATCGAAACCGTTCATCTTTGGCATATGGACATCCATGGTGATGATGTCGGGTTGAGTGCGTGCCACAGCTTCCAGCGCTTCCTCTCCGGTCTCCGCTGTCCCAACCACTTCGATCGCGGGATCAGAGCGGAGAATCTGCAACAGAAATTCTCGTACTGTCGGTGAATCCTCGACGACAAGAACTCGAATCATCCGCAACTCCTGACCAACAATCAGATCAATCTGCGGACAACTTCCAGCAGATTGCCTTGATCAAAACTGCTCTTCACGATGTACGCGCTGGCCCCGGCATCAACTCCACGTTCCCTGTTTTCCCGGGAGTCCAATCCTGTTACCAGCACTACGGGCAACTGGGAAAGTCTCTTATCAGCCCGGATCTTTGCCGTAAGATCGAAGCCGCTCATCCTGGGCATCTCGACATCCGACACGACTAAGTCGAAGGCTTCGGCTCCCAGCACGGCCAAAGCCTCAGCGCCGTCGATCGCTGTTTTCACCTTGTACCCGGCAAATTCAAGGATGTTTTTCAGTAGTGTCCGTGAAGTGATCGAGTCTTCCGCTACAAGGATGGACTTGGGGAATTCTTTAGTTTCACACACCGCCGCGGCACGCGCCGTTTTGACCGCAGACTGTATTAAGTCCGTGACGTTGAGTACGGGCGAGACCTTGCCGGTTCCGAGCACGGTAGCGCCTGCAATATTGCGCACGTGGGGGAGCTGCTTTCCCAGGCTTTTCACCAAGACCTCTTGCTCGTCGAGAATCTCATCCACTAGGAATCCAATTTGTTCGCCCGCCCAGGCAAGAACAAGCACAGGTATCTTTTCTTTCGGATCAGTGCCGGTGTTTCGCTGAGCAATCTCAAGGACGTCGCTTAGACGAACCGCCGCGATGGCACGGCCATCGATTTGGATGGTCTCGCGGTTTTCCGCGCTCTTGATCTCTTCCCGGCTCACCCGGAGCACTCTTTGTACATGCCGGGTCGGAACTATAAACAGACTCCCGCTGGCACGAACCAGAATGCCTCGAAATCTGGCGAGAGTAAGCGGCAGAATGAGCCGGAAGGTTGTTCCTGCTCCCGGTTGGGTTTCAACGGACACTGTCCCACCTACTTTTTCGGCTTTTTCCCGCACAATGGCCAGCCCAAGCCCCCGCCCCGAGATTTCGGTGATCATCGGACTGGTAGAAACCCCGGATCTGAAGATGAGGCCTGCGGCTTGCTGCTCGTCCATTTTTCTGGCGTCTTCTTCAGAGGCAAGACCCAGCTTTACCGACGCCGCTCGTACCTTCCGGACATCGATGCCTGAGCCGTCGTCCGAAACAACGATCTCAACCTTGTCATCGCTTTTGGGAAGGATGGCGATGCGAATGGTTGCCCGCGGCGGCTTCCCTCGTTCTTCCCGCTGCTTTGGAGTTTCGATACCGTGATCAATACAGTTTCGGATCAGATGAATCAGGGGATCTTTCATTTCCTCCAATATCCGCCGGTCGGTCTCGATCTCGCCCCCCACAATAGTCAGATCCGCATCCTTGCCGCAGTCCCGATTGAGATCACGAATGAGCTTGGGAAAGGATTCGAGCAATGTGGAAAATGGAAGCATCGATACCCGTTTCATGTCTTCCACCAGATCGTCCACTCTTCGCTCGAATGCACGGCGGTCATATTCGAGCCGTTTGCCCAGGGCCACGAGCTTCTGCCTGACGGAATTCAGCGTGTCTTCATTCCGATCCAGAAAGGCGGCGAGCTTCATCACATGCAATCGTGCAGGCGCGTGTCCGTTTGACGAGTGACTGCGTCCATTGGACCGAGATTCCCCGTTCGCTAACGATGGCAAGGCATGCGCGAGCGGTCGGATTTTGCGCCATTCTGTCTCCCACGCAGTCAGCACCTGGCTGATTTCACGTAACTCGACTACCCGTTGGCCCACTGTTGCCTTGGCCGGAATCAATTCTTCGGTTTGGCGAAGAAGCGCGTCGAGCTTGGATGCGGGTACTCTCAGGGTTTCGGATAGCCCCTGTTTTGTGTCCCCTAAGCGTCCTGGCTCGGTATTTTCGAGCTGGGAAATTGGTGGACGGGCACCAGCAACTTCCACAGAATGCAATACTGGTGGCTCCACGCGCAGAATGATCTTAGTGGGTGGATTTGGAGTCCCCTGCATCTGAGGTGGGCGGGGCTCGTTGACGGTTGCGGTTTCAGTGCTCTCGTCGGAAAGCAGCACACCCAGCGTGTCCACTGTGCGATGAAGCTGGTCAAAAAGCTCCGGCGAGAGCGATACTTCGCGGGTTTTCAGGCGCGAGAATAAGCTCTCCAGCAACTGGCAGATGCTTTCGACCTTCGACAGATTGACGGCGCGCGCCGCACCCTTCAGGCTGTGCGCCTCCCGGAATACCCTCTCAACCATCTCCATTTGCTGTTCCGGCGAGCACGCTTTTTCCAATTCGATCAGGCCTGAAGAAATGGCAGCTACGTGTTCCTCTGCCTCGACCTTGAAGGTCGCCAGAAGTTTCTTAAGAAGCTCTTTGTCCTTAGGTCCCATTTCCATCCTCAGGAGGCTCGGGCTGCCATGCTCCGCTCGTTGACGTTGACCTGATACAAGGCGACCAACTCGGAGAGCTTTCGTCCCAGTTCCTGGATGTTTTTCGCCGCGACCTCAGTTTGTCTGGTGCTGGCCACGTTCTGCGTGCTCGCCGTCTTGATGTTTTCCATCGCCTGTACTACTTGGTCCATACCCACCATCTGCTGCTGGCTTGAAGCGGCAATCTGGGTGGCGGCCTGTGCCGCTTCCGAAATGTTCTCCCCCAGTTTCTGCACGGACTCTCCGGCCTGCACAGACTGTTTCACCCCGGCTTCGACCGCTTTGCTGCCTTGCTCGGTCACCATCACGGCGGCATTGGTTGCTTTTTGAATGTCGTTCAGAATGCTTCGCACCTGGACGGTTGCCTGTTTCGACTGTTCCGCCAAATTACGTACTTCCTGCGCAACCACAGCAAAGCCTTTGCCCTGTTCGCCCGCCTTCGCGGCCTCGATCGAGGCGTTCACCGCCAGCAAGTTCGACTGCTCGGCAAGATCGTTGACCGAGAGCATAATTTCCCCGATAGTCTGCCCCTGTTCGCTGAGGCGGACGA
>JBAPOI010001063.1:0-6981 GCA_049279555.1 Candidatus Sulfotelmatobacter sp. | reverse complement strand
TGCGGTGGGTGATGCAGGTGACGTGGAAGACGGGGTACTGATCCTGCATGGTGTAGAAGCCGGTGTGGTCGCCGAAGGGGCCTTCGGTGCGGAGTTCGTCGAGGTTAACGTAGCCTTCGAGGACGATCTCGCTGGTGGCGGGAACTTCGAGGTCGACGGTTTCGCACTTGACGAGCTCGACCGGCGCGGCGCGGAGGAAGCCGGCAATTAAGTATTCTTCGACATCGGGCGGGGCGGGGACGATTGCTGAGAAAGTGACGGTGGGATCGGTGCCGATGGCGACGGCGACTTCGAGTTTGCCTGTCGGATGATTCTTGTCGGAGAGAACTTGGCCCCCTGAGGTGCGGGCCATCAGATCGACGGATCTCCTATTTGATCGAGAGTCAAAATCCCCACCCAAGCCAACGGATGGCTTGGATGGGACACCCTCTGCTGATGAGCTGCCGGCGTTTCTCAGGGTTTGACGAAAATGTTCCGCCGCTACTTTTTGCCGCTGCCAATGAGCCCCCGTTGTTGTGGCGTCGTAGACCTGGAGGCGGTACATGCCTAGATTGCGTTTGCCGGTTTTGGGGTCGCGGGTGGTGACGCAGGGGAGGGTGATGAAGCGGCCGGCGTCTTGCGGCCAGCATTGCAGAATAGGGAAGTCGAGGAGGGAGAAATTGTCGTGCTTGATGACTTCTTTGCAGGGGCCGGTGGGGACAGTCTTTGGGAAAAACTTTCCGGCTTCGGTGAGAAGTGGGAGCATTTTTAATTTGTCGAGGAATCCTTGCGGGGATTTGACGTCGAGAAACATTTTGATTCGGTCGGCGAATTCGTCGAAGGAATTTACGCCAAGAGCGAGTTTCATGCGGGATTCGGAGCCGAACTGGTTGATCAGGAGTTGAGAGCCGGGATGGCCCTTAATGTTTTGGAAGAGCAGAGCGGGGCCTCCAGGATTTTGTGGAGGGTTCCGCCTCGCTTCGCTTGGCGGGACGGGCGAGGCGCCCGTCGCTACACGGGTTGTGTTGGGTCCCCACATATGCATTTTGCTGACGCGGTCGGTGATTTCCGCGATTTCCAGGATGGGGTCGACTTCGGTTTGGATGCGTTTGAGTTCGCCGGCGCGGTCGAGGGCGGCGATCCATTGGCGGAGGTCGTCGAAGGGCAAAAGATTTCTCTCCTGGGAACGAATGATTATAAACAGTGAGTGGTGATTCGTGGAGAGTGGTGCGCGATTAAGTAGTCGGCAGTCAGTGATCGTCGCTTCGCCGTGAACTACGCTGGTGAGGAGTAACCTGCAGAACCTCGGCGATTGTTCGGTCGGTGGCGGCAGATTTCTTAAGTTTGCGGTTGGGAGACGTTTTCCAGGCGAAGGTTGTCGAGTTCGAACCGAGCGCCACGAAGCTTCGTCTCCTGCTCAAGATGGTCGCAGGTTTTGGCCGGAGACGAAGCTGGCGCGCCGTTTGGGGGAGGGAACTCTCGCTGGAGGTGATCGATACAGATTGACAGGGAACCGCTTTGGAAGTCTCAGGCGTGCGGACGCTGTTGGTATGCACACGCGTCTGGGCGTTTGTAATCGAGGATATTAAGACAATTGCGAGCAGGGCGAAGGATAGTCTCGGACTCAGGGACATGACTCCTCTACTTGTAGGAAAGCCGCACTTTCAAGGCGGGGGAGGGCCTTGAGCAAAAATTTCGAAAAAGGCTATCACGAGTTGATGCGGTGTCAAGCTAAAGTTTGAAGTTGTTACGAAATTGGAACGGCTTATTGCCGAGCCCATAGAAAAGCAGGTTCCTCCACTACGCCGTCGCTGTCGCTCCGGCCCCGGTCAGAATGACAAATTGGGGGAATGCCGTCGCCGGCGCTCCGACCGCTGTCGCTTTTTACAGTTTGCTGCGCAGCATGGTGATTACGTCGTCGGAGGTGATGACGCCGACGAGTTTGTTGTGTTCGTTAATCACGGGGAGGGTCATTAGGTTGTATTTGTCGAAGAGTTCGGCAACTTCGTTGTCACTGCCAGCTTCGTGAGTGAAGACAAGAGGCTCCTGAAGCAGCGTGAGCAGAGGAGTTGAGGACTCGGCGATGACGAGTTTGGCGAGCGGAACGGCGCCGGCAAGGGTGCCGTGAGAGTCGACGAGATAGATGGTGCTGAGCGATTCGACCCCGCCTTCGAACTCGCGCAGGACGCCAATGGCGTTTTCGACCGTGGCGGTGACGGGGAGCGCCAGGAATTCGGTGGTCATGCGGCCGGCGGCGGTTTCTTCGCGATGTTCGAGGAGTTCGACGACCTCCTGGCTGGCCTCGGGCTCCATCTGAACCAGAATTTGCTCGGTGTGATCCTGGGAAAGATCGGCGAGCAGGTCGGCGGCGGCGTCGGGATCCATTTCCTCGACGATTTCGGCCGCGCGTTCGGAGTCAAGAGATTCGACGATGGCTCGCTGAACCTTGGGGTCGACCTCTTCAAGAGTCTCCGCGGCGACGTCTTCGTCGAGAGTGCGGAAGACGGCTTCGCGCTCGTCGGGAGCAAGGTCTTCGACGATGTCAGCGATATCGGCGGGATGGAGCGTAGCCAGTCCGTCGTGAGAAATTTTCAGTTTGACGCGGCGCGCCGGGTCGGTCTCGATGAGATCGACGAAGCTCCAGGGAATGGTGCGGGGAGGAATCCGCTGGAGAAGGACCGCAAGAGCGGCGCGCGGAGCCAAGCCGCGGAGAAGACGGCGGACGGCGCCGCGGGCCCCGATATCGACGGATTGAACGCGGAGAATGGCGTGAGGGTGTCCCGACTCGATTTGAGAGTCGATTTGGAGGTCGACATCGTTGACGCGAACGACCTTGCGTCCGTGAACGTCGATGACCTGCTGGTCGAGCAGGTCGCGTTCGAGCAGAAACAGGCCTTCGGAGCCGTTGGCGGCGGGCCAATCGGCGGACGGGGTCGAGGCGTGGATGCCCGCGTTGATGGTGGAGATGGCGGACAAGGGAAGAATGCGGTTGCCGGATTTGGTTTTAACGATGAACGAGGCAATACGGTCGCGGTCTTCCTGAGGGGCGAGCGTGACCTCGCGCACGCGGCCAGTTTCCACGCCAGACGGGTCATAGACCGTGGCGCCGAGTAGTTCGGAAAGAGGCAGCGTGTTCATCCCGCGTAGAGAATAGCGGAGTTTTGTGGAAGAGAGGTAGGAAATTGTAGGCAGTGTGAGGAAAAATTTAGGACCATGCCGTTCTGGAATGGCCACTGATTGTGGCTGCTAGCCCTCAGGGTTTGCGATTCACCGGGCGGCTTGACGCGTTGGCCTATATTCAGGACATGCAGGCCAACGATCATATCGGCCCAGATCCGGCTAGGGCTAGGCCGTCCGGATTTATAGCAATCGGGATCTTTTTGTTTTTCGGCGGCGGCATGGCGAGCCTAGCCGCGACTACTTTGCTTTGGAGAGGCACGTTTCTCGATCGGGTGTGGGTGCTCAATCCGACTGCGTATCGGGAACTCGCGGTTCTGGACGATAGGGTTGCGATTCTTTTCCTGCTGCTTGGCGCGGCTCTAGCGACGGCAGGAGCCGGATGGTTCCGGCGGCGCCTTTGGGGATGGAGACTCGCGGTTGCGATCATCGCCATACAGGTTCTGGGCGATATTGTGAACTGCATCAGAGGCGATTGGTTGCGCGGTGGAGCTGGGATTGTCCTTGCCGGCGCTTTGTTCCTGTTTCTTTTGCGGCCAAGGGTCAGAGCCGGGTTTTACTAGAATCTCTTCCGAAGGAATTCAAAGAGGATATAACCGATGAGAGCCGCGGTTATTGCAATTTCAAAATTGGTCGCGGTAAATACATCTGTGATCGCCCAGGATATGCCCCGCCTTTGGCCCATGCCTGAGCGCTCGAACTCTCCCATCAGAAGATTGGCGTAGAACAGGAAGAGGATAAAGCCGATCTCGATCACCGCTCGCCAGACGTTTTTCTTCATCGATGTCGACTCCTTTGCTCATAGGGTACACGGCCCTTACTTTCGCAGGGGCAATTCGTGGGAAATCGATGTGGTGGCTAGTGACCAGTGGCTATTGATCGGGAGGGAACTTCGCTCTGAAGGGTTCCGTATAATCATTACAAAGTGCGGCTTATTCTGGACATCTTCGGGCAGACTCTGCGGACGCTATGGGGGCACAAACTGCGTTCGTTCCTCACCATGTTCGGCATCGCCTGGGGAGTGTTTTCGCTGCTGCTGCTGGTCGGGCTGGGAGAAGGTTTCCGGTCGGGGAACAAGAAACAGTTCGATACGCTGGGCGAGAACGTGATGTTCGTCTGGTCAGGACGGGCGCCGGCGGTGCAGGGAAGTTTTACGGCGCTGCGGCAGTATTACCTGACCTATCGCGATTACCAGGACATTTTGCGGGACTGCCCGAGCGTGTCGGCGGCCGCGCCTCTGGTGTCGCGGAACGATATGCGGGTGGTGAGCGATTTTTACCAGGCAGGCGGACAGATCAATGGGGTTCCGGCGATGTTGAATCAGATTCGCTACCTGCCGATCAATGAAGGACGCTGGCTGAACGACATGGATATCGCGCAGAAGCGCGCCGTAATTGTGATCGGCGATGAGGCACGGCGGACGCTGTTTTCCGGGCGGCCCGCGGTGGGCGCAACGGTTCTTCTGAATGGAATGCGCTTTGAAGTTGTGGGAACTCTGAAAAGAATTGGGCACGGGGATAACAACGATCAGAATTTGAAGAGCTTCATGCCTTACAGCACCATGCATGAATATTTCCCGCCGACAAATGTAGGGGAGGCGCAGGATGTGATTTCGCTGATCGAGTATCAGCCGAAGACGCGGGCCGTGCACGAGCTGGCGCGGCAGGAAGTGCACAAGGTGATTGGGCGGAATCATGGGTTCGATCCGAGCGATCCGGATTCGTTTGACGAGTGGGACACGGTGAACACCGTGGACCAGATGGGAAAGATTTTCGACGCCATGAATGCGTTCCTGGGCAGCGTGGGGCTGGTGACGCTGGGGCTGGGAGCGATTGGAATTATCAATATTATGCTGGTCGCGGTGGCCGATCGTACGCGGGAGATCGGATTGCGCAAGGCGCTGGGAGCGACGAATGCGAGCATCATGTTTCAGTTTTTCGTCGAAGGGGCATTTCTGACCCTGCTGAGTGGAGTGATCGGAATTGGCGGCGCGGCTGGGTTGATGGCGATGTTGTCGAAGGTGTCGCTGGGGGATGGGTTCGATCCTCCGCGGTTGGTGGCCTCAACGGCGGCGCTGGCGGTGGTTTCGCTGGCGGTGGCAGGAGTGGTGGCAGGATTGTATCCGGCGCGAAGGGCTGCGGCGCTGCAGCCAGTGGAGGCGTTGCGGAAGGAGTAGCTAAGAGCAGCTTCTAGCTCCTAGCTTCTAGCCAAACGGATTTGATTTAGTCGATGTGGTTTAAGGCATCCCTCCTCAGTTGGCTACAACCGCTGAGATGTTCTTGATTTGCTAGGAGCTAGTAGCTAGTAGCTAAAAACTTATGCATAGAGATTTGTTGCAACAGGCATTTGCGGCGATGCGGCATGATCTGCGAAAGACGTTGCTGACCATGGCGGGGATGTCATGGGGGATTGCGACGGTGGTGTTGCTGCTGGCGTATGGGAACGGTTTTGGGCAGGCGATCGAAAATATCTTTCAGAGTTTTGGGGCGACGGCGGTTGGAATTTTTCCGGGACGAACCTCGCAGCAGGCGGGAGGGAATAAGGCGGGAGTGCAGGTGCGATTCACGAACGACGACATCGAACTGCTGAGGAATAATGTGCCGCTGTGCAAGCATGTCGTGCGAATGTCGGTAAAGCAGTCGTCGGTGCAGAATGGCAACCGGACTTTCACGATGCCGGTGGACGGACTGGATGCGGGGATCGGAGAGATCTGGAATCTGGAGATGGCGCAGGGGCGCTTTCTCGACGATGCGGATAATGCGCGGCACGGCTTGGTCGCGGTGATTGGATCGGAAGCCAGAGACAAACTTTTTTCTGGCATGCCCGCGATGGGAGAGAACATCCGGATCGACGGCGTGGAGTTTCAGGTGGTTGGCGTCGTGAGCCCGCGAATGCAGGAAGGCGATGATGACGACAACCGCACGATTTATATCCCATACAACGCGATGAACGTGTTGAAGGACAATCATTATCTGGACGGAATCTGGATGGATTCGGTGGGGCTGGATCACAACAAGCTGGACCAGACCGTGCGGGACACGCTGGCCGCGGCGCACAATTTCAAGCCGGACGATAAGCGGGCGATTCATCTGTTCGATGCGCAGAAGCAGCTCTCGCAGTTCGGGATTATCGAGATGGCGTTGAAGGGCCTGCTGGCGTTCATCGGGACGTTGACGCTGGGCATAGGCGGCGTGGGATTGATGAACATGATGCTGGTGACGGTCACGCAGCGGACGCGGGAAATTGGAGTGGAGAAGGCGCTGGGCGCGCGGCGGCAGGACATTCTGTTTCAGTTTCTGGCGGAGTCGATGGTGATTACGGCGGTGGGAGGGATGCTGGGGATTCTCTTGTCGTACATGGTTTCGATTGGAGTAGGGCGGCTGACTTTTTATAGCGCGATGGCGAAACATGCGGAAGCGGCGGATATCCGGTTGATCGTCTCGCCGATGATTTTGCTGGTGGCGACGGGGATTCTGGCGGTGGTGGGCGTGGTGAGCGGCATGGTGCCGGCGATGCGGGCGGCGAAGCTGGATCCGATTGAGGCGCTGCGCTATGAGTAGCGAGTCCCGTGTTGCGAGTACCTAGTACCCAGTACCTAGTATCCAGTTACCTCGCACCCAGAAGCACAAGGTCCGCATGACAACTTCTTCCGATGACATTTTGGATTTGGCCCCGCCTAGGGCTGATTCGCGCGTGGCTTATGGCGGGGATGCGAATCAGTTTGTGGACTTGCGGTTGCCGAAGGGGAAGAGGCCGTATCCACTGGCGATCGCGATTCATGGTGGGTATTGGAGGGCGAAGTACGACCTAGGATATATGGGACAT
>JBAPOI010001062.1:0-3924 GCA_049279555.1 Candidatus Sulfotelmatobacter sp. | reverse complement strand
GTCCTTCACGCTCGGCGGCACCAGATACGCCTGATCCGGCTGGTACGGCAGAAATCGTCCCATACCTCTCTTTCTGCCTCATCTTGCCTGCAATTACAAACTAGTTCTCACGCAGCCTCTAAAGCCCGAACCTTCGGTTGTCCCAGTCGCGGAGGTCTTGAAGGGCGCGCACTTTCCAGGCCTCGAACTTTATCGCGCGTTTCCCTTCTAGGGACGCAATCCATGGCGGCTGCACTTTCCCATTGACGCCTGTTTCGCTCTCAATTTAAGGTGACGGTACTCATTGGAGCCCCAGCGCGTAGCAGCCGCCTCGCTGCAAATTTTACTGTTTTAACTGCCCGTTCATTCGGGAGGGGCTCCATTGAAGCGGCTGATCACACTGCTGTTCCTCGTGATGCTTGCGACCGGCTGTGTCCATCGCAAACCAGTGACGCCGCAATTAGCCGCCCGACATTGCCCGAAGGATTCACTGCCGTATCCAGCCGTCTACAACGGTGTGCTGTTGAATCACGGCGAACTGTGCATGGCGATTAGTCCCGTGACAAACCAACCCATGGGCGTGTTTCCGGTGCAGGCCTACAACCCTTACACAGAAACCGATATGGATCAGGATGAAGGCGACAAGAAGGCGGACAAGACGCCGTGGTGGAAGTTCTGGCAAAAGAAGAAGGACGGCGACTGAATGCGGCGCGCGATTTTGTTCATGACGTTGCTCGCGTTCCTCGCTTCCCTGGCGCAAGGCCAGTCTCTGAAGCACATTATTATTATCGTAAAAGAGAATCGATCGTTAGATCACTATTTTGGCCAATTCCCCGGGGTTACGGGCGGGCCAATCACCAGCTATAACTGCGTGGGAGCAGAGGGCGGATGTTCTGGTGGCACGCTGGCGGTGATTCCGGGCAACCCCAACCTGGCGGATACGAATTGCGGCCACTATTTTGTCAATTCCACTTCTGACTACAACAACGGCTTGATGAATCAGTTTAACGAGAATTGCAGCGGCTCAAGCGATTGGGCGAAGCAATATGGGCCGACGACCATCCCGACGTATTGGTCCTATGCCACGAGCTATGGACTCGCGGATCACATGTTCGCCAGCGTCATGGGGCCGTCGTACCCGAACCATCTGTACATGATCGCGGCAACGTCCAATGAAGCGCAAGATAATCCGGGGATGACGGCGGGGACACCGCCGAATGGTCTCGGCAACAATATCTGGACGTGCGATGCGTTTCATTACGGCCGCTGCTCGACGAACGTGGGGATTCTGTGTTCGACCAACGCGGACTGCGTGGGCAATGGAACCTGCAACATTGATCTGGGTACGGGGCACTGTTCCGTAACAACGACGGCATCGTGCACATTGGATTCAGACTGCGCGGCTTCGGGCGGCGGTTATTGCTCAAACGGCAACACGTATATCGGAAGTTTTTACGGCATCGACCTACAGGGCGGAACGGGCAAGGAGATGTATCCGGGGGTATGCAACACTCACCGCACCGTAGGATGCAACTCAATTTGCACCGGCTTGTCGCACAGTTGCGTCCTCGCGACTGACTGTAATGTGACTTCTCCCACGGCGAACTGCAACATCGCCGACCCAATCTGCACGGCGCTTTCGGGCGACGTATGTGATGCGGCGAGCAAGCAGTTTCTCAGCGCGGGACGGGGCTCGGCGTGCCCGAACGTGACCACCATTGCCGACCTGCTGGACAATGCGGGAGTCAATTGGGGCATTTACTACCAGAACGGCAACGCTTCCCCGGTCGATCAGCAATGGAATCCGGCTGGCTACGTCCAGCACCTGCGCTATGGGAGCGATTGGGCGACAAAAATTCATCCCTCCACGCAGTTCGCGGCAGATGCAGCCGCGTGCACCTCGGATAGCAATTGTAATCTGCCATCCGTGGTGTGGATCAGCGGCACTTGGGAACAATCGGAGCATCCTCCCAGCCTGGTTTCGACCGGTGAAGCGTGGACCGCGACCCAGGTCAACGCGGTGATGAACAACGCTTACCTGTGGAGCAATTCGACAATATTCATCACGTGGGATGACTTTGGCGGCTTCGCCGACCACATTGCACCATCGCAGGATCCACTTCGTTGGGCTACCGGCATCCGAGTCCCGTTGTTATGCGTTGGACGATTCTGCAAAACGCAAATTACCTCAACCGTTTTCACCCATACCTCACTGTTGAAGTGTATCGAGAGCACGTTCAACATTAGCGCCCTGATTAGTGGAGTAGACGGAGCCGCGAACGACGTCTGCTTTGCGACGGGCGGCATGATGAGTCTGAGCCAGAACAATCCATATCCGCCGAGTTTGACGACCACCACTCTAGCGTCTTCACCGAACCCGTCGGCGTTTATGCAGACGGTGACGTTCACCGCGACCGTAACCGCAAATCTTTCCGGCACTCCGACCGGCACGGTGACGTTCAGCAACGGTTCGACAACATTGGGCACGGCGACGCTCAGCGGAGGCAGCGCGACGATTTCGAGCGCGACGCTCACCGCCGGCGTCCATTCGATTAAAGCCGTGTACAACGGAGACGCTAACTTCAGCAGCAGTTCGGGGTTGCTGAATCAGATCGTCAATCAAGCGAGTACGACGCTCGGGCTCTCGTCGAGCGCAAACCCCTCGACGTTTGGAGAGGCCATCACTTTCACGGCTTCGATCACGCCTCAGTTCGGTGGACAAGCCTCCGGCACGGTTACATTTAACGATGGCAACGCAACGCTGGGCAGCGCGCCGGTGTCGAACAATGGGGCGGATTTCACGACCAACGTACTCACCGTTGGCAGTCATTCCATTACTGCGGTGTACGGGGGTGACGGCAACTTTACAGGGAGTACGTCGGCTGCGTTATCGCAGGTGGTAACGAAGGCTTCGACGACAACGGTCTTGATTTCGTCGATTAATCCATCGGTATCCGGGAAATCGGTGACGTTTACGGCGACCGTTTCATCGCCAGGCAGCATTCCTACGGGAAAAGTCCAATTCCTGAACGGCACGACGAGTCTGGCCACTGTGACGCTCAGCTCCGGCGTTGCCAAATACAGTACGTCAGCGTTGCCTGCGGGCACGAACGTTATTACGGCAGCTTACCAAGGCGACGCGAACCACAACACGAGCACATCGGCTCCTGTGAATCAAGTGGTACTCGTAGCCACGACAACCACGCTGGCATCGTCGCCTAATCCCTCCGTCTACGGCCAACCGGTGCTGCTTACAGCAATGGTCACTTCCAGCGCGGGCACGCCGCCCAATGGAGAAGCCATCACATTCAAGCAAGGCTCGACGGTGTTGGGTACCGGAAACTTGAATGGGGGTACTGCGACGTTTTCTGTTTCGACGCTCACGGTGGGAACAAAAGGCCTGACCGCGGTGTATAGCGGCGATTCGAAGTTTAATACCAGCACCTCGATCACGGTTAGCCAAGTCATCAGCCAAGCCACGACTGCGACCAGCCTTGCCTCGTCACAAAATCCCGCGACCTTCGGACGATCGGTGACGTTGACGGCCACGGTCGCGCCGCAGTTCACCGGCATACCGACCGGTACAGTCACATTTATGAACGGGACGATGACGCTGAAAGTTGTGACTTTAGCCGGCGGCGTTGCGAGCTATACGACGACAACGCTGGCTGTGGGGACGGAATCAATCACGGCGGTGTACAAGGGCAGCACTTCATTCAGCGGCAGCACGTCGCACGCGGTAAATCAAGTGGTTACGCAGGCCAGCACTACGACGACGCTGGTATCGTCGCAGAACCCGTCGAACTACCAGCAGGCTGTGACCTTCACAGCGACTGTGTCCCCTCAGTTTAGCGGGATGCCCGCCGGTACTGTGGTTTTCAAGGACGGGACGACCACATTGAAAACCGTGACTCTCAGCGGGGATGTAGCCAAGTACACTACGTC
>JBAPOI010001061.1:0-1611 GCA_049279555.1 Candidatus Sulfotelmatobacter sp. | reverse complement strand
GATCAAACTCGCGCGGCAACTGGTCGCGGCGGCCTGATTTTGGCCTCGCAAGGGGCATCTCAAAATTTGAGGCGGTGTCAGAGACAGGAGAGTCATTGAGTTGCAGGCTTTTCATTAACACCCCGCTTCAGCGGGGTGGGCCGCAACGGTGGTGTGAGTACATCCGCTTCAGCGGTTTCTCGCGCCCGGAAAAACCGTTAAAAAGAGATGTCTGCAAAAGGCTGTTTTTTTGAAATCAGTTGGGACGAGGTGGAAAACCGACGTTAATTCGTGGCCGATGGTTTCATTGCTCGCCAGGTTTGGTTTTCTTTTCTTCTTCATGGGATTGATTCGGCCTCGATCCGATCGTTTTCAAACGGTTTGCCACTCCACAAGCTTGGCCAACCGCTTCAGATTGTAGGCCACCGCTTTGAGGGTTAGTTCCAGTTGGTTCTTAACCACTCCCAAATAGCGCACACGCCGGTAGTTCTGCCATTGTTTCAGGTGGGCAAAGACCCGTTCAATATGCCTGCGAACCAGGGCCTTCTCACGATTGGCAATCAAATCCTCCTCCGACAGCTTGATGTGCCGGGCCGGCTTCTTCAAAATGCCATTGGTGATGTCATGCGCTCTGAGCCAGGCTCGATTGGCCTTGGTGTCATACGCCTTGTCCGCATAAACCGCCCGGGTGTCCGCCGGCGTTATTTGTTCAAAGACGTGAGCCTCGCAGGCGTTGGCCGAAGTGAGCACCGCCGCCCGGATCAACTGATGGCCGGCGTCCGTGCTGACATGGGCCTTGTACCCGTAAAAACTACGCCCGCGGACGAACGTGTAGCTGGCCTGGCCGTCCGGGGCTGTACCGCTGGACGCCACTTCCGGATGGGGACGTTTGCGGCTCGACTCAACAATGGTCGCGTCCACCATGGTGGTGCGTTTGACAAAATATCCCTTGCTCTCCAACTGCCGGTTGAGCAACCCCAGCAATTGTTCGTGCAAACCACATTCAATCAACCGCTGGCGAAAACGGCAGATGGTCGTTTCGTCCGGCACGGCTTCGCTGGTGCTCAGTTGGGCAAACTTTTGGAAGCTTAACCGGTCATTGATCTGTTCTTCCGCCTGGGGGTCGCTCAGGCCGTAAAGGTGTTGCAGGATCATGACGCGCAAAAGCACCTCCACGCGGCAGGCCGGGCGCCCAATGGCGCTGTAGGTTGCGGCCACCTGCTGCTCCGCCCGGGTGAAGTCGACCTCGCGGGTGATGGTCTCCAAAACCTTGTTGGGCACACCGCGTTGCTCAACGGCCATGTCAAAAAAGCTGGGTTGGGTATCGCGTTTGGTTTGCATGTGTCTCTGATGCCCCGGCTTCGCTCATCGTTCAATACTTTTGCAGAGATTTCTTAAATACAGTTCAAAACATCGAAAACCGGACAGCGATTAGCGGTCGCCGCAACGAAAGCTAAAAGCAAGCTGCCCAAAACGCATCAGGATTATTGGGCCTCCCGGTTACGGAAGCGGACGTATGTCAACAAGGGGGGTGGGCCTGTGGCAATCCCGACATGGCAGGTTAGGCTGGCTCACGGCGGCAAGGAGGTCTGGTTCAACTTGGACACCGCCAATGCCGCCGCTGCTGCCATC
>JBAPOI010001060.1:0-26282 GCA_049279555.1 Candidatus Sulfotelmatobacter sp. | reverse complement strand
GATTATTTGTGCACGAAGTTCGGAGATCTGAAGGAGACGCCGCTGACCGTGCACATGAAGGGCAATCGGCTGACGGAAGCGCACTCGGAGAACCGCGAGCTGGAAGATGATTTTTGGAAATACACGCACACCGATGGGAACAGCGACCGGGTGGGCGAGTTTGCGATCGGAACGAACATCGATTTGAAAAATGTGATTGGCCAGATCCTGCAGGATGAGAAATATCCCGGAGTGCACATCGCGTTTGGAAATCCCTATGGGGCGCACACTGGGGCGGAGTGGGATTGCTCGACCCACATCGACGTGGTTGGGCGAAAGTTCAACATCTGGGTGGATGACGAGCAGATCATGCAGGATGGAAAGTTTTTGGTGGAAGCATAGGGCGCACATGTCGGAGATAGTGTTGACGCTTCAACAATCCACGGCTGACATGATCAGGAATCTATACTCGGCCTTCAATGCGCGCGACATCGAAGTTTGCCTGGCCGGCATGCAGCCCAATGTCGAATGGCCCAACGGCATGGAAGGTGGCACGGTATACGGGCGCGACGGCGTTCGCGACTACTGGATGCGGCAGTGGAGCATGATCAATCCTCATGTCGATCCGGTAAAGATTGAAGCCGATACCAGGGGCCGCGTAGTGGTGGACGTTCATCAGGTCGTGCGCGAGTTGGACGGCAAAGTCCTACTCGACCGGATGGTCAAGCATATTTACTCTTTCGACGATGGTCTGATTCGCAGCATGGAAATCCGGGATTAGAATTTCGTGTTGCCACCATGATTCCCTCCCTTCGAAAGCAGTTTAACGACAGTTTTACTCCCGAAAAATATCAGACGTTCTTGCAGCGAATCGACGACGCGAGCGATACGCATGTGGAATTCCGGCTGGCGGAGACTCCTTGTTTTTTTCCAAAGGCGCTGTTCGACCGGATGACGGAGTACGGGAAGGAATTGATCTGGCAACTGGTGGAGAACAAGGAGTACCGGGAGCGATCGAATGCTTCGATTCCGGCGCAATTTCGCGTTGCGAATGAGCCCGATCATCCCATGTTTGCGCAAGTGGATTTTGGGCTAGTGCTGGGTGCAAACGGCGAATTGCAACCCAAGTTGGTGGAGTTGCAGGCCTTCCCTTCTCTCTATGCGTATCAGGTGACCCTGGCGCAAAACTACATCGATGTTTTTGGAATGCGTCGATTTGAAGGCGGCAAGAACCTGAAGTTTTTCTTGAGCGGGCTGGATGAAAAATCTTATCGTGAGCTGCTGCGGTCGGCGATTGTGGGACAGCAGGATCCGGAAAATGTGATTCTGATGGAGATCGATCCGGAGGGGCAGAAAACATTGCCGGATTTCAACCTCACGGAAAAAATGCTGGGGGTGAGGACGGTCGATATTACGTCGATCCGGAAACATGGGTCGCAGCTTTATTACATGCGGCGCGGAGGCCGGGTTGAAATCAAGCGGATTTACAACCGGGCGATTGCCGACGAATTGCAGCGCAGGAATGTGGGCCTGGGTTTTGATTGGCGCGACGATCTGAATGTGGAGTGGGCGGGGCATCCGAATTGGTATTTCCGCATCAGCAAGTTTTCGATTCCCTATCTGAAGCACGAATCGGTGCCGAAGACCTGGTTTCTGGACCGGCTGGAGCGGATTCCGGACGATCTGGAAAACTATGCGCTGAAGCCTCTTTATTCGTTTGCGGGTTTGGGTGTTGTCATTGGGCCAAAGAAACAGGAGATCGAGGCGATTCCGTCGGAAAAGCGAAGCGACTACATTTTGCAGGAGCGGCTGAATTTTGAGCCGGTGATCGAGACCCCGCTGGGCATGACCAAGGCGGAAGTAAGAGTGATGTACGTGTGGCTGGAGAAGCTGACGGCGGTGCTGACGATTATCCGCATGGGGCGCGGGTTGATGATGGGAGTGGATCATAACCGGGACATGGAGTGGGTTGGAGCGTCGGCGGGATTGTATGTGGGTTGAGAGTCCTTTACTTAGCGGTGAGCGGCAAGCCGGGCGGCGTAAACCTGCTGAGTGACTCTTTTTGTAATGATGGTTTCGAGTTCGCTGCCATCGTGACGGCGAAGGTAAACCTTGTCTCCGGCAATGCGGAGGGGTACTGACTCGCCAGGTTTCCATTCGCCGGGAGTGTAGCTGCCGACTGCGGCCGATTCATACTCGCAGGTGTACAACACGCCCTCGAACCTGATCACGACGGCGGGGCGAACGAGCTGGGCGGCGTGCTCCTGGAGAATTTCGAGTTCGGCCTGACACCAGTTTTCTA
The DNA here is from genome assembly GCA_049279555.1 of Candidatus Sulfotelmatobacter sp. Taxonomy (GTDB): domain Bacteria; phylum Acidobacteriota; class Terriglobia; order Terriglobales; family Acidobacteriaceae; genus Sulfotelmatobacter. Next base: position 24,001 of record JBAPOI010001060.1, on the reverse strand, counting down.
GATCGTGGCCGGGGACGGCGCCGCTGCGGCGGAACAGTTCCGTGGCACGGCGGCGAATGGCCTCCTGCAGTTGAGGAGAGTAGCTTACGGACATCTTTGCTTTTGCCATGGCAGAACTTCCCCGGTATTCCTAGGTTCGCCTTTACAGTAATCCCATCATTAGACTGGGTACATGACTCAGGATGGGGGGGCAGAAACGGAAGGACGGATTGGGTGCCAGTTTGGGAATCGCTTTCAGCGTGGGACTAGATGCTTATCGCGTGAGTATCTCAGGCATCATGTGAGGTTTTAATATGCGTTACTTCTGGCTCTCAGTGCTCTTCTTTTTTGTGCTGCCGGTTTCAGGTTTTGCACAACGGTCCGTGTCGCCGGCTCCGGCCGCACCGCTGGCGGAGGCCACGGACCACACCGCTGTCGATCGGCGCATTTCACTCGATGTGGTGGTGACCGACAAATCCGGCAAGCCTGTAGCTGGTTTGCAGCAACAGGAGTTTACCCTGCTCGATGACAAACAGCCGAAGACGATTACCGGGTTTCGAGCGGTGAATGGGACGGCGGAGCCGGATGATCCGCCAATGCAGGCTATTTTGCTGGTGGATGCGGTCAATACTTCGTTTTTGAGCGTCAGCCACCAGCGGCAAGAGTTGGAAAACTTTCTGCGGCAGGATGGCGGGAAGCTTCTCATGCCGACGTCCCTGGTTTTTCTTACCGACAAGTCGACCGAGATCAAGCCCGTACCGACGCGCGACGGAAACGCTCTGGCAGACTCTTTGAAGGCCAATGCGTCGAGTCTGCGCGTGATCGGGAGGTCGCAGGGGTTTTATGGGGCGGTTGACCGCGCTCAGATTTCCCTTCGTATGGTCGAAGGACTTACCGCCTATGAGTTGACGCAGCCCGGCAGAAAGCTGCTGATCTGGCTAAGCACTGGTTGGCCGTTGCTTTCAGGGCCAAATACATATCTAAGCCAGAAAGATCAGGAGGGTCTCTTCAGTACAATCGTCGCCTTGTCTGCGACCCTGAGACGAGCCCGGATGACGGTTTACAGCATTGACCCGGTGGGAACCGCAGATGCCGGCGGCTTGCGAACGTTTTATTACGAGACATTTCTCAAGGGCGTGAAGGCAGCTAAGAGCGTGCAGAACGGCAACCTTGGGTTGCAGGTGTTGGCAGTGCAGAGCGGCGGGCTGGTGCTTACTTCAAGTAATGACATCGTATCGTCGATGGCGAAGTGCGTGGCCGACGGAAAGGCTTTTTATATATTGTCCTTCGATTCTCCTCCCGCTGATAATCCGAACGAGTATCACAACCTTCAGATCAAAATTGACAAACCCGGCCTTACGGCACGGACGCGAACTGGTTACTACGCCCAGCGGTAGGGGCCGAATTTATTGACTAGAATTCATCTCACAAAAGAACCGAAAAGTACACCGAGGACGGCATTCGGGTGGTGTCCTAATAGTGCATTGCTGGTCTTTTCGCTCTGCGCCTACTGGCAATCAGGATATAAGGGGAAACGAGCCGCATCCGTGTTGAAGCACGCTACCGTGCTCCAAGGACTCACGCGGGAGCTACAGTCGGCATCCATTTGACATTTGATCTGCTAGAGCCGATATGCTAGAAACAATGCACAAAAAACAACCATTGCAATCTTGGAATCCTGCGAGTGTTCTAGCAACGCACGATTAAGACTTGCAATTCCTACTCCGCCGGGAGAGAATTCGCTAGTCCGAATCTCCATCCTAGACGTGGGAGACGCGGGTTATGACCACTCCTTTACCTTTGCCATCTCTTCCGACTTGCCCCATCTGCCATAAGCCTGTTTCCATCGAAACCAGCAAAACCGACGAGAACGGACACGCCGTACATGAGAAGTGCTACGTCTCTCAGGTCGTTCCCAAAAAGCATCCCAAGTCAGCAACGCAGTGTTAGGACACTATCGGCATTCGTCCCGGTCGGGCCTCGAAATGGCAGCTTCACGTACTGGAAATCGCCTTATGCCGTCAGCACCGCGGCACTCCACTTCTCGTAAGGGAGGCGAGAAATTGATTTTCTAGAAACGTGCTTTTTCCTGGGGCAATGCCTTGCTAGAACTAGTGATTTTCTAAGCGACGCTCTTTCCTAGAGTGGTGCCGTTCTAGAGCTAGTGCTTTATCTAGATCTGGAAACCATCTCCATAGTTGACACGAAGAGTAAGTAAGTTTCCCTCTGGGGGCTAAAGCCCTCATCTTTACTTGGTTTGAGTGGCACGGCTGAAGCCGTGCCCTTCCCAAACCATTTATGAGATCGCTTCTTGTAGCATTCCCCATCGCATAATGCCACGTCAGTGGTTGACCGGGGGCGCTGGCGGGCCTAACATTACCGCGTTCGGGGGATTAGTGTTTTCATGATTGGCCAGACAGTATCCCACTACCGCATCCTGGGAAAGCTTGGGGGCGGTGGCATGGGCGTGGTGTATGAAGCCGAGGACCTTAAGCTTGGGCGGCATGTCGCGCTCAAGTTCATCCCTGAAAACCTGGCGGGCGACCCCAAGTCGCTGGAGCGATTCACGCGCGAGGCTCGCGCGGCTTCCCTACTGAACCATCCCAATATCTGCACGATCCATGGCATTGAAGACAACAACGGGCATCCCTTCATTGTGATGGAGAAGCTGGAGGGCGAGAGCCTGAAGCAATGCATCGCCGGCCAGCCCATAGCCACGGAAAAGCTGCTCGACATCAGCATCCAGGTGGCGGATGCGCTGGCGGCCTCACATGCCAAGGGAATCGTGCACCGGGACATCAAGCCGGCGAATATTTTTCTGACTCCGAGCGGTCAGGTGAAGGTACTCGACTTCGGATTGGCGAAGTTGGTGCACAACGTAGGGACCGACAGCGACGGCGGAGTTCTGGATAATTCGTTGACTGCCGTCGGTGTGATTCCTGGCACGGCGGTTTATATGTCTCCGGAGCAGGCCCGGAGCGAAGAAATCGACTTCCGCAGCGACCTGTTTTCGTTCGGCGTGGTGATGTATGAGATGTCGACCGGAAAGAAACCATTCACCGGCAAGAACTCGCTGATGACGCTGGATGCGGTGCTGCACGACAAGCCAGTGCCGCCGGGAGAATTGAATCCGAAGGTGCCGGTGGAGTTGGAAGGCATCATCGGCAAGGCGATGGAGAAGGACCGCAAGCAGCGCTATCAGAGCGCCACGCAGATCAAAGCGGACTTGCAGGTACTGAAACATCAGACGGAATCCGGATTGGTGAAAAGCGGCTTGCACCAAAGCAGGCTGCGGGTGGCGAGCAAAACATTTGGGCGAAGCGGCAGCCGATTGCAATTGTGGCTGTTGCTTGGAATGGGAGCAATTCTGGTTACGGTTCTGGCGGCGGTGGGCGCTTACTGGCTGAAGCACAGGTCGGCAGCGAGTGCGGAGTTGCAAAATGCTATTGCGGTTTTGCCATTGCAGAACATGAACGGAGACTTCAGCGTCGATTACCTGCGATTTGCCCTGGCGGACGAGTTGACCAGTGTGCTGACCTACTCCCGTTCGTTGGAGGTGCGGCCGTCTTCGGTTACGCGGAAGTTTGTGGAACAGGATTTGGATCCGCGCAAGGTTGGGCAGCAACTGCGCGTGGGCCGGCTGCTGACCGGGCACTTTATGCGGCAGGGAGAACAGTTAACGGTGACGCTGGAGGCGATTGACGTGGCCAGCGATCGGTTGCTGTGGCAAGGGAGCGCCACGGCGAATGTGAATGACTTAATTTCGCTGCAGAGTCAATTGAGCACTCAGGTGCAGCATGGGTTGTTGCCCGCGCTGGGCGGCGGCACGGGAGGAGATTTCACTACGGCGGCGCGACCCAAGAGCCAGGAGGCGTACGACCTCTATTTGCATAGCCTGGCGCTACCGCATGATGCTGGTCCCAATAAGGATGCGATCGCGGTGCTGGAGCATGTGGTGGGAGTCGACCCGGGCTACGCGCCGGCGTGGGAAGCGCTGGGGCTGCGGTATTACTATGATTCGTATTACGGCGGCGGCGGGGAGAAGATGTTCCAGCAATCGAATATGGCGTTCGAGAAAGCCATTGGGCTCGATCCGAACCGGGTGGGAGCGGCAAGCCATTTGATTACCAACCGCGTGGAGCGGGGCGAACTGGGCCGGGCCTACGATGCCGCGACAGACTTAGTGCGCAGGCGTCCGCAGAGCGCATATGCCCACTTTGCTTTAAGCTATGTGCTGCGTTATGCCGGGATGCAGGAGCAGGCTACGCAGGAGTGCAATACGGCGCGGCAGCTCGACCCGGGGAACTTCGATTTCCGGTCTTGCGCATGGGCTTTCCTGGAGCTCGGCAAGACCGACCGTGCGATGGATTTTGTTCAACTGGACGCGGGGTCGGAATGGTCGGCATGGGTAAAGCCTTATGTTTACCTGACGGCGGGTAATTTGGCGCAGGCGCGCGAGAGTGTGAAGAGCGTTGCGAAGGCGACTCCTTATCATCGGGAGCTGCTGGTGGCCTGCACTCAGTCGCAGAAACCAGCGGATTTCGACCGGATTGTGCGCGAGGCGGAATCTTCGACCATGATGGAACCTGATCCGGAAGCGTGGTACCACGTGGGAGCGCTGATGGCGTATTGCGGTCAGAATGAGCCGGCGTTGCGGCTGCTGAAAGCGGCGGTACAACAGAATTATTGCGCCTATTCGGCGCTGCTGGAAGACCCGCTGTTGAAAGGCTTACGCAAGGAAACGGCGTTTAATGAGGTGCTGACGGCGGGTAGCGCGTGCCAGGAAGCGTTGAAAGAAGGGCGGCAGTAGAGCAGGTCTCGGGTAATAGGTCTCAGGCCTTAGTGTGTGGTTCTTGGCCCGGCGCAAATCTAATTTATCTGGCGGAAAAATTTGCGTCGGACAGGGGTTAGGCCCCATCCTTGTAGGGTGAAATATTCGGGACCTAACCTTGTCCGCCATTCGGTGCAGCTTTTCCGGGGTTTTATTCGAAACTCATTTGTCCGCAATTCCTTCGCGTTTTTGCCGCTGTTGATTCCCGTTCTGCTGGTGGCTTCGCCGCAGCAGACGGGTGAGCATTCTCCGCGTCCCGTTGCGGCTGCGCCTCAAGTCGAAAGTCATAAGGCGTCAGATGTTAACTTTCCGCAGCTCCCTTATCAGGGAACTCCCGCCGAACTTCCACAGGATCGAGGCATTCTGGGATTGCGGCAGACGCTGCGGCGATTGGGCACGACCGCGCGGCTGATGCAAACGGTGGCGCATCCTGACGATGAAGATGGCGGAATGCTGACGCTGGAATCGCGCGGGCACGGGGCAAGTGTGCTGCTGATGACGCTGAACCGCGGCGAAGGCGGACAAAATAAAGTAGGCAGCAATTTGTCGGACGTGCTGGGCGTGCTGCGGTCTCTGGAGTTGCTGGCGGCGGACGAGTATTACGGTGTGCAGGAACGATTTTCGAGGGTCGCGGATTTTGGCTTTTCAAAGAGTCCGGATGAGACATTTGCAAAGTGGGGCGGACACGATGTGGCGCTCGCGGATATGGTGCGAGTGATTCGGACGTTTCGTCCGGATGTGCTGGTGGCGCGCTTTTCGGGCACGGAACGCGATGGACACGGACATCATCAGGCTTCGAGCATTCTGGCGAAAGAAGCGTTTCGCGCGGCGGCCGATCCGAAACGGTTTCCCGAGCAGATTGCGCAGGGATTGCAACCCTGGCAGGCGAAGAAACTCTACATAGGAAACGTTTGCGGATTTGGCGCGATGACTTGTCCAGATAAGGACTGGACGTTGAAGCTGAATACGGGCGAGGCCAGCGCCGATCTGGAGGGATCGTATGTGCAGTTTGCGATGCGAGGGTTGCGGCATCAACTATCGCAAGGATCGGCAAACTGGACGGTGGATCCGGGAGATCGATTTACGTTCTACCGGCTGGTGGATTCGGTTTCGCCTGCGAAGCTGGATAAGGATGGACACGAAAAAGATTTTTTCGAAGGGATCGACACAAGTTTGCCAGGGCTGGCTGCGAGATTAGGAAAGGAAGAGGTGAAAGTTCCGAAATTGCAGCAAGAATTATCGAAGATCGCGGAGAAGGTTCGGCAGGCGAGCGACGATGCGAAGGGACAAGATCCAGCGGCTGTGGCCGCGCCTTTGATGGGAGTGTTGGCGGGATTCGAGGAGGCGAGCGCAGAAGTCGAAAAAGCGAGTTTGGGCGCGGGCGCGAAAGCCGATCTGCTGATGCAGTTGGAAGAAAAACGCGAACAGGCGGAAACCGCGCTGAATCTGGATTTGAACGTGACGCTGGCGGCGACGGTGGTTACTCGCGCGGAGCCGGGCGCTGCGGTTCTGAAAGAAGCAGAGGCGACGACTGCGGTTTCGCCGGGGCAAGATTTTCTAGTGGCCGTGGATTTTCATAATGGTTCGAAAGACCGAGTGTTCATCGACCGGCTGAAGCTTGAGGTGCCGGAGGGTTGGGCCACGATATCCGATAAGACGAAGCGGACTCCGATCAAGCCGGGAGAGAACGAACACGTCGTCTTTCGCTTGCGCGTGCCGAAAAATGTGGCGTACACGCGGCCTTACTGGCATCGCGACAATCCCGAGATGGAGAGCCTGGTTCACATTGACGATGAGAAGTACGCGACGCTTCCCTTCCCGCCTCCGTTGCTGCGGGCGCAGGTGGAGTATTCGATCGCCAACGCAAGTGGCGGACAGGGAAAGAGCGGCGTCGGGGCGACGGTTGTAACTCGCTTTATGGACGACGCGGGCGTGGAACGGGCGCGGCCGCTGGCGGTGGTCCCGGCATTTTCGGTTGCTTTGGAACCGGGCACGCAAGTGATCTCGACGCACAACGGAGCGAGTTCAACGGTGACGGTGGGTGTGACCAGCAATTTAACCCGTGAGACTCGCGGGGTGTTGCACCTGGAATTGCCGGAAGGTTGGCGATCAGAACCGCCACAATTTGCTGTGGACTTTACGCAACGCGGCGAGAAGCGCGATTTTCAGTTCAAGGTGTTCCCTGCGGGGTTGCAGGAAGGTAAAGCCGTGGTGCGCGCCGTTCTGCAGTCAGACTTGGCCGGTGAGAACGAAAAGTTCAGCGAAGGCTACACGCTGGTTTCGCGCGAAGATCTGGGCAGCTTCTACTATTACCAGCCGGCAGTGCAGCGGGTAAGTATTGTCGACGTCAAGGTGCCGCATGATTTGAAGATTGGCTACATCATGGGCGCGGGTGACGACATCCCGACGGTGCTAAAGCAGGTGGGGATGGACGTGAGGGTGATTCCCGCTGACACGTTAGGGAGCGAGATTCTGAGCGGGTACGGAACGATAGTTCTTGGAATCCGAGCTTATGACACGCAGAAAGAAGTGGCGGCCAATAATAAGAAGTTGCTCGATTTTGTTCATGACGGCGGAACGCTGGTGGTGCAGTACAACGCTGGAGTTGGTGACTATAATGGCGGACACTTTACGCCGTACTCGGCGGAACTGAGCCGGGCGCGGGTTTCGGTGGAGGATGCGGCGGTCGATATTCTTGCGCCGGAAGATGGAATATTTCATTATCCGAATACAATTACGGCTCGCGACTTTGACGGTTGGGTGCAGGAACGTGGGCTCTATTTTATGGACAAGTGGGATGAGCATTTCAAGCCGCTGCTCTCGTGCCACGATCCGGGCGAAGACGCGCAGAAGGGCGGACTGCTGCGGGCGCAGTACGGCAAGGGAACGTATATTTACACGGGGTACGCGTTCTTCCGGCAGTTGCCGGCGGGGGTTCCGGGAGCGGTGCGGCTGTACGTGAATCTGTTGAGCGCGGGGCATGAAAAGCAGTAGCCAGTACCCAGTTGCCAGTAATTCGTGCGTGAGTTTTAGCACCATGAAGCGACGAGAACAATGGCGACCTGTTCTGGATGCTGAGGTTAAAAAGTGGAGTGCGAAGTCCTATGCGAAACTTATCGCTGAATTGCGCGACATAGTGGCCTACCAAGTTGAAGTCTGCGGCAAGAAATAGACGGTTGAAGTGCAGCTACTCGAAAACACCGACAAGTATGTTCATGTTGGCGTAGATGTAGACGACGGCAGTATTCCCGGGTAGTTCCGTCCTCTCAGTGAGAGCTTCATCCGCGAGAAGTAGACGCAAGAAAAGACAAACATAATGCACGCGATTCGTATTCACTCCTACGGTGGTCCGGAGGTCATGCAATGGGAAAAAGTTCCGACGCCGATCCCCGGCCCGGGGCAGGCTTTGATACGCGTGGAGGCGGCCAGCGTTAATTTTCTCGATATTCAGAAGCGCCGCGGAGAGCTTGTGGGGCAAGCGTTCTACCGCCCCAGTGCGGGAAATGAACCCGATCTGCCAGCCACTCTTGGGAGTCAGGGAGTCGGAATCGTGGAGGCAGTCGGTCCTGACGTCCACAATGTTCACGCGGGAGACCGGGTTGCCTTCGTCGGAGATTCTTATGCCACACATGCGCTTGCCCCAGCCGCGTGGCTCATCCGCGTTCCGGAAGGCGTCGGCTTAGAACAAGCTGCGGCGGGTATGAATCAGGGATTTCTGGCGTATGCGTTCACGCATTTTGCGTATCCTGTAAAAGCTGGAGATTGGTGTCTGATCCACGCAGCGGCTGGGGGTATTGGACTGTTGCTTTGTCAGATGGCGAAGATGCGCGGAGGACGCGTGATCGGAGTTACCTCGAGCGCGGAGAAAGCTGAATTTGTAAAAGCATCTGGCGCGGACGAGGTTATTATTTCGACGCAATCCAATATTGCAAAGGAAGCGAAGCGAATGGCTGGAGGCCGAGGGGTCAGCGTGGTTTTCGACGGAGTCGGCAAAGATACGTTTGAGGCCAGTCTCGACAGCCTGGCTCCCGGTGGCTACCTTGTGATCTACGGACAGTCGAGCGGGTACGTGCCCCCGTTTGATCTCATGAAGCTCCAGGAAAAGGGATCGGTGTTTCTGACCCGCACGAACGGCAGTCCTTATTCCAAAGAATATCCTCATTACCTTGAGCAGTTCGTTGACTGGATACGCGAGGGGAAACTTTCCATCCGGATTGATCGCACGTATCCGATGGCGGATGCCGCCCAGGCGCATGCGGCATTTGAACAGCGGAAGATTAGCGGGAGGGTTTTGCTTCTTCCGTAGGCTCGGCTGCGACAACGTCGGCTCACCCACCAATGCAAGGTCCCTCTCAGAGCGAATCGAGTTCCCCTGGCCTGATCCGCGGGATGGGGCTGGGGAGCGCGACTGCGCTGAACATGATCGACATGATCGGCGTGGGGCCGTTCATCACCATGCCGCTGGTATTGGGCGCAATGGGCGGGCCGCAGGCGCTGCTGGGGTGGATTGTTGGGGCGCTGCTGGCGGTGTGTGACGGGCTGGTCTCGGCTGAGTTGGGATCGGTGTTCCCGGGATCGGGCGGGTCGTATCGCTACTTGAGTGAGATTTATGGGCCGAAGAAATGGGGAAGGCTGATTTCGTTTCTGTTTATCTGGCAACTTTCGTTCAGCGCTCCGCTGTCGATTGCCAGCGGCTGCATTGGGCTCGCGGGCTATGCCGCATACTACTGGCCGAGTTTGGAAACGGTTTATTCCGCGCACACTTCGTCGGCGCACATCCCGTGGGCGGGATCACTGCAAATCAGTTGGGTCGTGACGCCGGGAACCGCGCTGGCGATCGGCATTTGTATTTTCACGGTCGTCCTGCTCTATCGACGGATCACAGTGATCGGACGGCTTTCGAAAGCGCTGTGGGTGATTGTGATGGGGACGATGGGATGGATCATCTTCGCGGGGTTGACGCATTTCAACGCGGCGCGCGCGTTCGATTTTCCTCCCGGCGCGTTTACGCTGTCGCGCGGGTTTTTCGCCGGACTGGGCGGTGCGCTTCTGGTGTCCACTTATGACTACTGGGGTTACTACAATGTTTGCTATTTGGGCGATGAAATAAAAGATCCGACGCGCAATATTCCGCGAGCCTTGCTGCTTTCCATTCTGCTGGTTGCGTGTCTATATCTCATGATGAACCTGTGCATTCTGGCGGTGGTGCCCTGGCGAGAGATGCTGCATGCTGGGCAGAACAATACCGGGTTGTACGTTGTGTCGATCTTCATGCAGAAGATTTATGGAGCGTGGGCAGCGCGGTTGGTGACGGGGCTGGTGATTGTGACGGCGTTTGCATCGGTTTTTTCATTAACTCTGGGCTATTCGCGCGTGCCTTACGCGGCGGCGCTGGACGGAAACTATTTCCGGGCATTCGCCAAGGTACATCCAGTCTACCGCTTTCCGTATGTATCGCTGCTGGCACTGGGAGCTGTGGCCGCGGCATTTTGTTTTCTGCGGTTGCGGGATGCGATTGCGGCGCTGGTAGTGATCCGGCTGGTGCTGCAGTTCCTGGTGCAGGCTGTCGGGTTGATCGTTTTCCGAGTGACGCGGCCGGATGTGGTGCGTCCGTTTCGCATGTGGTTGTATCCTTTGCCGGCGCTGCTGGCGATTGCCGGATTCTTATTTATCCTGTTCAATCGCGAGAACGCGCTGAAGGAAGTACGATATGCGGTTGTGATATTGTTTGCCGGCCTCGCGGTTTACATGATTCGTGCTTGGCGCGGGCGGGAATGGCCGTTTGGGGAGGCGAAGGCTTCGGGGTAGATCGCCTTTTGCGGAGTTGGGCAAAACCGTAAACACAGAGGGCGCCTTCGACCGCGCTCAGGGCGAGCCAGGGGAATACAGGGTAAGGCACTTTCGACCGGTGTCTGTCGAATGATCAATGAAAGACGATCAAAGAAAGTGGAGGAGATCATGATGAGGAAAACGGTCATCGGTTTTGCATGCTGTTTACTGGGGTTGGCAACGATTGCGACGGCTCAGAACAACAAGAGGAAGGATGAACATCGAACGGTCACGCAAGTGTTGGACCAGTCTGTGAGTAATGCTGAGCACGAGTTCGTTCCGGCGGCGGAGGCGATGCCAGAGGATAAATTCGGATTCGCTCCGACCAGTGGCGAGTTCAAAGGCGTGCGGACTTTTGCCGAGCAGATCAAGCACGTTGCGGCGGTGAACTACATTTATGGCGGGGCGATTCTGGCCGAAAAGCCACCGGTGGATGTGGGCGACGAGTCGGGGCCGGCGTCGATTAAGACGAAGGCGGAGATCATCAGCTATCTGAAAGATTCGTTTGCCTACGTGTACAAGGCCATTCAGACGATTAACGAAAAGAATCTGGTGGAACCAGTGAAGAGCCCGTTCGGTGAAGGATCGGTGACGCGGCTTGGAGTCGCCACGAGCGTTGGTGCGCATTGCTCCAACCACTATGGACAGATGGTGGAATACCTGCGCATGAATGGCATCGTGCCGCCGGGAAGCCGGTGACGCGGACTGCGGGTAGCTCTCGACTTCGGCGGCTAGCGGCTGCCGCGTCGCGGAGCAACGGATGTGAGCAGCAATTCAGCGCGGAGTCCGTTTCGCTTCAGGTGAGCGGCCACAGATTCACGTGCCTTTTTACTCGAGGAATTTGGATCGAGAAAAACGATCACCGAAGGACCGGCACCGCTAAGGGCTGCGCCAAGGATGCCGGGTTTGCCAGTCAACTCCAACAGGCATGGAAGCAAAGGGCAAAGTGCGGCGCGATAAGGCTGATGAATGCGGTCTTCGAGCGCGACGGCGAGTAACTTCGGGCGTCCCTGCATGAAAGCCGCAAGCAGCAGCATGGAGTTCTGAATGTTAACCACCGCATCGGCGCGGGGATAGGTTGCGGGCAGAACGCGGCGGGCCTCGTCGGTAGACAATCGCTGCTCGGGAATGGCGAGGAGCAGGGGCCATTTCCCTTTCGGACGAATCCCAACCACCAGCGCCTCGGCCTCGCCGGACATCCGCGCGACGGTCAGGCCACCCATCCAGCAGGCCGATGCATTATCGGGATGGTGCTCGCGCCGGGAAGCTTCGCCGATGATTTGAGCATCCGTCCAATGCAAATGGCCGAAGTGATTGGCCAGCGCAATGCCCGCCAGTCGAGCCGCTGCGGACGAGCCGCAACCTTTGCCGATGGGGATATCGTTCTTGATGCGAAGAGATAAAGGAACGATGTCCCACCCATGAGTTTGGAGAACCTCGCAGTAGGTGGTGAGGATGAGGTGATTCTCCGCCGAGCCGCAGATTTCCGGGTCGCGTCCGGTGGCACGGATCGAGAAATCGGACGCGGGCCGGGCATCGATCTGGATATAGAGATTCATCGCGAGGCCGGCAGCATCGAACGCTGGGCCAAGGTTCGCCGAAGTGGCCGGCAACTCCAAGTGTAGCGAGAGCGGACGTCTGCGCTTTTTCGTGCTTGCCTTTTCGGTCTTATTTTTGCCGGTCTTAGACATTCGAGTTTATTGGATGGGACTTCTCGGCCTGATCCAGAGTTTTGAGTACGGCGTCGAGAGTAGCGTCGAGAACTATCGGAGGATGACGAAGCGGATTCAGGATGGCGCTTTCGGATTCGTGCACCGTGTCACGAAATAAGTCGCCGCGATGGAATTCCATGGTGAAATCGGGATCTTTGAGCAAGTTTCCAGTCAGAATCAGCACCACCATTTCGTTCGGCTTCACAAAACCTTGATGTAGTAGTTTTCTGAAGCCGGCTAACGTCACCGCGGAGGCGGGCTCGCAGCCAATACCTTCGGCGCCGATTTCGGCCTTGGCCTGCGCGATTTCAAGTTCGCTGACCTGATCACAGGCGCCGCCGGTAGCTTGGATCACTTTCACCGCTTTTTGCCACGAAGCGGGATTGCCGATGCGAATCGCAGTCGCGCGAGTTTCCGCTTCTACGTTGACGAGGTGCTTCCCGTCCGCCTCGCGCAGGGTGCGAACCAGCGCGTTGGCACCCTCCGCTTGAATTACGGATAACTTCGGCAGATGCGGGATCAAGCCGATCTCGCGCATTTCGAGCAGCGCTTTGCCTATTGCGGAGCTGTTGCCAAGATTACCTCCGGGAACAATGATGTGATCGGGCGGATGCCAGTCGAGTTGTTCGAGCAATTCGAAGGCGAGAGTTTTTTGTCCCTCAAGGCGGAATGGGTTGATGGAGTTCAGCTGATAGACAGGCGCATGCCGCACGAGTTCCTGCAGCAGACGGAGGCAGCCATCAAAATCGGTGCGGAGTTGGCAGGTGAGGGCGCCGTAATCGAGCGCCTGCGAGAGCTTGCTCCAGGAAATTTTGCCTTCGGGCACGAGGACCAGGCTGCGCAGATCACCGCGCGCGGCGTAAGCAGCCATGGATGCCGAAGTGTTGCCGGTGGAGGCGCAGGCGACCCACGAGTATCCGGCCTGCTTGGCGAAGGTTGAAGCGACGGTCATGCCAGCATCTTTGAAGGAACCGGTCGGATTCATCCCTTGATGCTTGGCGAAAAGGCGCCGAACTCCAGTGCTGTAAGAGGATCGAGGAAGTTCATACAGCGGAGTGTTGCCTTCGCGCAGAGTGATGACATGGCGCTCAGACTGGGGGGCAGGGAGAAGTTCGCGGAATCGCCACACGCCGCTCAGATCGAGAGGCGAGTTGGAAGAGCGGCGCTGATGCCAGATGGATTTCAAGTCCGCAGCGCAAAGCTTGCCGGATTTCCATGAGGGATCGGTGATTTCGAGCAGATTGCCGCACTGCGAGCAACGGAAATCCTGCGCGGGAGCGTGACTGATCGCACCGCAACCAATGCAGTGAAAGCGGAAAGTGGCTGAAGGCACGCCCGGCTCAGAAGTGGCAGAAGAGCGCATGGAGTCGGAAATTATTTTTGGCCTCGCAGATACTGGTCTGACCGGTTGATCCAATCGGCGCGGGGAGGGTTGAACACGTCGAGGTCAACCGTGTCTTCGAGAGCTTCGGCACTGTGGGGCATGTTCGAGGGGATGCAAAGAACTTCGCCGGCGCGAACCACGATTTCCCGGCCATCGATGGAGAACTTCAGAGCGCCTTCCACGATATAAGTGAGTTGTTCGTTAACGTGGCTGTGCTCGGGGACAACGCACCCTTTTTTCAAGAGCATGCGGGCCAACATGAGTTCCTGACCGACGACAAACTGGCGCTGCAAGAGCGGGCTCAGTTCTTCCAGTGGAATCGTGTGCCATGGAATGTATTGCAGCGGCGGCGTGCCGGCCGCCTGCTTCGCCATGGCGCGCTGCGCGCGCGAGTGAGACTCTGCGTCTTTTGTTTTTGCTTGCTTGCGTGGGGAGGGCTTGGTTTTCAGTTTGTTCTTCATGGCAACTGTGCTCTGATTTCTTGAAGCGAATCCGCTTGGAATTTGTGAACTTACCATTGTACGAGAAGCGGTGTGGCGGAGACTAACGATATTGGAAAGAAACCCGCACGCTCCCGTTATTCACACAAGCAGCTTGACATCAGTTCAGTCACGAGCATTGCACCCCGACACAGTTAGGGGTATGTTACGGGTCATCCGGGATGTCAAAATGCAAAGCCCGTGAAGGAGTAGGAAGAAAATGCCGCGAAAGAATCTGGTCACCAAACAACTCGCGAACGAAGTAAGTTCCTTCACTCTGCTGAAGGCTGAGCTCAATTTGATCACCGAACGGGAGAACGCCTTTAGCGCGGGGCAGCGCGCCCCTTTGGGAGAGACGCCAGAAGCCTACGCCAAGCGGTTGGCAGGCCGTAGAATCGAACTAATACGAAGGCTACAGAAAGAGCGGCCGCCAGGCGGAGTGATTCGTGCTGCAAAACTTCCTAACGTACAGTTACTGAGACTCGTTATCGCAGTCGGGAGATTGTTCGGGTCGTGCAACGAAATGGATGTACCCATCATGGCCGAAGGCCCAAGCTATACACCGGGCGCCCCTGGGACCTCTGGCGAGATCGACACAGTGCCCTCCTCGCTGTGGCATGGTCAAGTCAGTTATGAGGGATACCTTAGTAATACCGATCAGCAGAAACCGAGCCCGGAAAGGCTCTGGAGCCGGGAGTGGAATTGGACCGTAGTCTTTCCCCCGGCGCCGTCCGACGGAGTGATATCCTTTAATTTTGTAGTGGACTGCGGCGTCCACGTCGTCCAAGCACCAGCGAACGTGGGCTACCTCGGGACACCCATTTCGATGCTCACAACGAGTGATGCCGCGAGCCAGCCCCTCTCGAACTGGACGCTCGTCGGATGGCCCACAAACATCTCGCTGCCCCAAGCCTCATATAAATCGGACAGCAGCCTCCCGGTTTCGGGGACCATCGCTGTAAAGGCGGGACGGCAGGCAGCCGTCGCTCTCTTTTGCGGCGTGATCGTCGGCCTGGAGGGCGGATTCTGTTCCTTCGGTCCTGCTCCGTATTCCTACTTCGACACGCGCTTGGCGTTTGGCCAGCCTGCTACCTATGGCTTCATTGATTATTGCTTCAATCCAACGTGGTGGATTGATGCGGTCGAAGCGAGATCTGCGGAGACGCTCCGAATGGCATAAGGCCTGTAGGGAGACATTGCGGGTATTTTTATTAGCGCACGATGAGAGGTGTGTGCGCCGACTGGTCTCTCCTCGAATGGTATCGACCTTTTCGTTCTCGCTTGAAATGCCGAACGGCTCCTTAACCATTCAGTTCTCGCTCCATGAAATCTGACGTCGCGAATTGGTTCTTCCTAGCTTGTGATCTGCATCATCTTCGTTTCCGTAATTCTTCGCTTCGAGAATTACTCCTACAGAGTCGACAATTTCGACGAAAGCAGCGCATACATGACAGCCGCGTCCTGCAGCCGTAATGGAGACTTTCACTATATTCGCGTCAAGCAGTTTTGGGCGTCGCGTATGTAATGGCGCCCGTCTCTGGCGTGGGCCGAATCATCTACTTCATTTCCGGCGCTTCAACCTAGATGACCTCGCTGTAAAACTAGCGCTTGTGGGTTCGGCTTGCGGGAGCGCGGCTTGGCATTTAGTCTGGACGAAACGAGGTATCCATGAAACGGAATACTCATCGCGCCGAGACCAAGGCGGTGCGGGGCGCGGCGGATTTGAAGAAGAAACATGGGCCGGTCTCGACCCCGATTTATCAGACTTCGACGTTTGAAGTCACGGACAACGACGAACAGGAGCGGATCACTTCGACCGACCGCTACTACACTCGCTGGTCGAACCCGACGAACACGGTTGCCGAAGAAACCATTGCGGCGCTCGAAGGCGTGGATGCCGCGCTGACCTTTGCCTCAGGGATGGGAGCGATCACGACCACGCTGATGGCGCTGTTAAAGACCGGCGACCATGTTGTCGCGCAGCGCGAAATTTACGGCGGCGTCAGCAAATTTCTATCGCAATGGCTGCCAAAAATGGGCATCGAGACCACTTTTGTGGATACAACCGATTATGAGCAGCACGCGCAGGCCATTCGACCGAATACGAAGATGTTGTATCTGGAGTCGCCGACGAATCCAGGATTGCGGGTAGTGGATTTCAAGAAAGCCGTGGCGCTGGCCCGCCAGCACGGACTGATCAGCATGATCGACAGTACCTTCGGCACGCCCATCAACCAGCACCCGGCCGAGTACGGCATCGATTTAGTCATGCATTCCGGCACGAAGTATTTGGGCGGACATGCGGACCTGACTTGCGGGGCTGTGGCCGGGCGGCGCGAGCTGATTGAGCAGATTAAAGACACACGAATCACGCTGGGCAATTGCATGGATCCGCATGCGTCGTGGCTGTTGATCCGCGGACTGAGGACGCTGGCGGTGCGCGTGATGCGGCAAAACGAGAATGCGCAGCGCGTGGCGGAATTCCTGGCGCAGCACTCGAAGGTACGGAAGGTGCACTATCCGTTTCTGAAGGATCATCCACAGCATGGGCTGGCGCGCGCGCAGATGAGCGGCGGTGGAGGCATGGTTTCGTTTGAGGTGGAAGGCAACGGCGAGAATGCACGGCGGGTGAGTGAGTCACTGTCCTTGTTTACGTTGGCGACGAGTTTTGGCGGCGTCGAGTCGCTGGTATCGATTCCGGCGCTGACGTCGCATGCCATGATTTCGGCCGGCGCACGCGCGAAGATGGGTGTGACCGATCAGATGGTGAGGCTTTCGGTAGGGATCGAGAATGCCGACGATTTGATCGCCGACCTGGAAAGTGCGCTGGAGGTGATAGCGGCACCGCAGCCGGTACAGGTGGGTTGAGGCTAGGGTTAGTTGTTCTCTGGCTCGTCGTTAAGTAATGCGTGACAATAAAATCCCGGCCTTTGGGCCGGGATCGCTTTTTCAGCACTGGGGGGAGAATTCTAGAAAATAAATTTCAACCCTAGTTGCAGGATGCGCGGGAGATGTGACGACCCGGAGCGCAGGTAGGTCGAGCCTGCGCAATTGGTCGCGTCTCCCGCGGAGTACGGCGCCTCGGATCCGTAGCAGGCAATGGTGTTTCCGTCAGTTCCGTGGCCGGAGTTGTTGGCGGCCGAGCCCGAATCGCCACCGATCCATGTGTATTCGATGTGATTGAACACGTTGAAGGCTTCGGCACGGAATTCGAAATACTTGCTCTCCGTGACTGCGAAGTGCTTGAGCAGCGCCATGTCGAAATTCGTGCGCCATGGGTTGCGCAGAATGTTTCTGCCGGCGTCGCCGAAGGTAAGCCCTGTGGGCTGCACGAATACATCGGGGTTATAGTAAAGCCCGCTGAAGCCGGGGATCGGGCCGGCCAAACCACTGGTGGACTTTCCTTTGCTCGGATCGCCGACGAGGTCGGGATAGGACCCACCGGTGGAAAAACCATTGGCAACCCCTGCGTTATCGCCGCTTGCGGTAAATCCTCCGTTGTAGACACTAAAGGGCGATCCGCTTTGAATCAGGGTGATTCCGGACCACTGCCATCCGCCCAGGAGCTTGTGAGAGAGGCTGCGGCCTTTTTGCAGGAACGGCAAGTCGTAAACGTAGGCGAGGCTGATGTTGTGGCGCTGATCAAAATTCGAGCTGGCGCGGTAGGCGTTCAGGTTGTAGGAATTCACGAAGCCGGTGTCGTTGTAGTCCGAGGAGTCGTCAATGGAGTGGCTGTAGGTGTATGCGACGTTGAGTTCGAGGCCGCCGATGTTATGGCGCAGCGAGGCTTCCAACGCGTTGTAATTGGAAGAGCCGGACTGGTCTTTGCGCTCGATGTTTCCGATGCCGAGAAATGGACGGTATGGAGTTGCGCTGTTGCCACAGGCAACGGCGAGGTTGTTGGCCCAAGTCCCAGTGGTAGTTTGCGTGGAGCCGCTATTATCCACATTCGCGGTCGCAGTAGCCTGGCCTGTAACCTGGTCGATGCTGATGGAGGCGCAATCGTCCGCGGTGATGATCTGGCCCGGGCTGTAAGGGTTCGCACTGGCTGCGACCGGCGACATCTGGTTGTACTCGTATGAGCGCGTGAGGTGGACTCCGGCGCTGCCCACATAGGAAAGCGTGCCTACGAGGCCTCTCGCAATGTCGTGCTGCACATCCAGATGCCACTGCTGCATGTATGGCCAGGTGGCCTTTTCCGGCAGCGAAACAAATTGCAACGGCGGTGTACCCGACCCGCTCAATATGCTGGGGTTTAGTGCGCTATAGCCTGCCACGTTACTCACGGCCGTGATTGGGGTGCTTTTGCTCTCGTATTCGAGGGACTCGGTGTTGCTCTCGTTCCCATTCGTATGCTCGAAGAAAATTCCGTACCCACCGCGAATGGCCCACTTGCCGTCGCCTTTGGGGTCGAAGGCAAAACCTACACGTGGCGCAGGATTCCACCAATGATTTTTCAAACAGCCATTGGGAACTCCGGGGGTTACGCCGCAATCGACCCAGCCGTTAAACGGATTTCCACTGTCCAGCCAGTTTCCACTGTTGGGATCGAAAAAGACGCTGGTGGCGCCCGGAGTGTAGAAAGCCGGATCGAAGTTCCAAGCCAGCTTGTTCTTCTCGCTATAGGTGCCATAGAAACTAAATCGCAGCCCGAGGTTCAGCGTAAGCCGCCGCGTGGCGTGCCAGTCGTCCTGGAAAAATGTCTCATAGATGTGATACTGCTCGTGCATCTTCAGAGCTGCGCCTTCCTGAGTGAAGGTGTCGATGTTTCCAAGAAGAAGATCCGCAAAGGCGTTTCCGCTCGATACTGCGCTGGTGTTGGTAAATGCAAGCTGGCCGTTGACGCCGAACCCAGGCTGAGGGACTTCGTTTTTGTGAGCGTCGACGACATAGATGCCAATTTGCAAATTGTGGCCGCCGACAATCTTGGTCACGTTGTCGCGGAAAGTAAAGGTGGGGTTCGAATTCAACGGGCCGTTCGGAACATAGCCTGGATCTTCGGAGAAACCGCCGCCGAATTGCCCTCCGGAAATGTTGATACCAGGAAGCTTGCCATCGAATCCGTTGTCGTACAAGCCGACTGCGGGATAGCCCTGCGGACGCTGCCAAGCCCCGGTGAGATGAGTGCCGATGTGATCCGTCGTATAGCCCGCGACGAACTCGTTCAACAGTGTCGGCGTGAGGTTGGCTGTAATTCGGGCGACCATAGCAACGCCGGGGTTCGTAAAAGCGGTTTGCACCGTCGGGAAGCTCGTGCCGCCTGTCCACAAGGGAACTGGATACTGCTGCTCCCAGGAATCGTGGATGTAGTTGTACGATATGCGAACTTTGTCCGTAACGTTGTGATCGATGCGGAATAATTCCTGCCGCCAATGAGTTGGGAGGGTCGGAGTGGCAAACCAGGTATCTAATGCGCTTCCCAAGGCTCCATCCGAGCCGTTCGGCTCGGGAATCATGGCAAGGAGCGGCTGGGTAATCGGCTGATTTGCCGCGAAGCCTGGCACAACATTCAAATTCGGCGTATGGCCACTAGGGTCCAAGAATCCCGGAACAACAGGGCAATCGGTGAAGCTGGGTCCAGGCGCGGGACAAACTTCAGAGAAATCTCCTGCCCGTTCCTTCATGCTCGGCACGGGAGTGGTGGAAAAGAATCCCGAGGCCGGCGTCAGTTCGCGCCGCCATTCTTCGGACCAGAAGAAAAATGTTTTCTGTTTATTCTTGTTGTAAATACCCGGAATGTAGACCGGACCGCCAATTGTGAAGCCAAAGTCATGTTTCTTATACCCGGGGACGGAAGTGAGTCCGAACGGCGTCGCGTTGAACGCATCGTTGCGAAGAAACTCGTAGAGGTCACCGTGGAAGGAGCTTGTTCCCGACTTGGTTTCCACCTCTGTGGTTCCTGAGGCATTGCGGCCGAATTGTGCGCCGTAATTCGAGGTCAAAACCTTCGCTTCTGCAATGGCGTCGATGCTGGGATAGACGTTCAGCGTCTCGTTGCTGCCGTTATCCATGATGTCGCCGCCATCGATTTCGAAATTGTTGTACTCGGTGCGGCCGCCATTAATGCTGAAGGCTACAGTCGAAGCGCCCGGTTCGCCTTCGTCCGACCCGGACTGGTTGGTAACGCCGGGGGAGAGTGCGACCAGTTGCGTGAAATCCCTGCCGTTGAGCTCAAGCTGGCTGATTTCCTTGCCGCTGACGGTGTTGGCCAGGTCAGAGGATTGCGTTTCCACTTGAGCTACTTCCGAGCCCTGGACGACCACTTCCGTTGTTACCGAGCCCACTTGCAGGGCGACATTGATGCGGGCCTTCTGGGCAACATCGAGCTTCACTCGCTTGGCTTCGAACTTGTTAAAGCCTGTGGCAGTCACGGTGACGTCGTAGTAGCCAATGGGGAGGGCTGCGAAGAGAAAGTCGCCACTTTCGTTGCTGTTCACAGTTCGGGTGACGCCGTGTTCGGAATTGTTAATCTGTACCTGCGCGCCGGGAACGGCGGCGCCACTCGCGTCGGTGATCGTACCCGTAATGGACGCGGTGTCCTGGGCCAGGGCGGCCGCGCAGAAAATCAACACCAGCGTTGCAATTATCAGCGGTGTACGGTTCGAGATCATGATCAACCTTCCTCTTTGTTCCGGATCAACTCCGGAATCACCCGCATTTTTCCGTCGTGCATTCTGCTGAAACTGTAAACGACGATCCCTAGATCGCGGCCTCAACCAAAAAACGTTCAATCGTTTATTAAAACGTATGAATAGTGCTTTTATTGGGCATCCGATGTCAAGAAAAAAACACTTTACTGCCCTCGGAGGCGATTCGGAGCATTCGTTTCGTGGCTGCATCGTGAAGGCCTAGCGAAGCGATCTGGCGAATCCTAGCGTAAGTGCAACGATTCGAGGCCAATCAGCGAGGCCAACCATGAGGATCGGAAATTGCTTAACCGAGACCCCCGCGCAAAACCTCCTACGCAAAATTCCCTACAGAATGCTACGCGTAGATTCACGAACCACCAAGTCAGGTACGACCTTTCGGTGATTGGCAGCGACCTCACGTTTTTCCAGAACGGAGTGGATTCCCTCGAGCACAATGCCGACGGCGTTTGCGCCCATCGCCTCCATGGGCTGGCGAATGGTGGTGAGGGGCGGAGTGCAAAGGGCGGAGGCGGCGACGTCGTCAAAACCGATTACGGAGCAGTGTTCGGGCACACGCAGGCCATTTTTGCTCAGGGCCCGGATAGCGCCGAACGCGGTCATGTCATCGAAAGCCAACAAAGCGGTGAACTGCCGCTTCTGTTTCAGCAGGTCCTCGGTCAGTTTTTGCCCCGCCTCAAAGCTCGAAAGCGGGTCACGGGATTCCGGAAGATCGACAATGAGGCGGGAATCAAGTTCGAGTCCGCAATCCTTCGCGTACTTGCGGATTCCGCGCCAGCGCGGAGAACTGTCCGCCAACGTCTTGGGGCCACGGATGAAAGCGATTTTTCGATGACCGAGCGAGTGCAGATGCTCGAGCGCCAGGAAGCCTCCGACTTCGTTGTCGACGATGACGGAACTCATGGAATCGCCTTTGAGTTCGCAGGCGATCAGAGCGGTAGGGATGCTGCTTTTTTCCAGATCGGCGAGCACGTTGATATCGAGAAAGAGCCAGTTGGCGAGAACCACGAGGCCCTCGATGCGCCGGTCGAGCAACATCTCGAGATAGCGTTCGAAACGGCTGCGTTCGTTATGAACATCGGTGAGAATTGGCAGGTAGGAAGCCTGATACAGCGTGTTTTCGATACCGCGCAGGACCAGCGTGCAATAGGGATCGGTCATGTCGAAGACCATGACGCCGACTGTATGGCTGCGCTTGCTGCGCAACGACCGGGCAAACTGGTTGGGCCGGTAGCCGAGCTTTTCCGCGGCACGCTCGATGCGTTTTTTGGTCGCCGGAGGAATGTACCGTGCGAGCGGAGCATCGTTCAGCACGATCGAGACCGTGGTGGAAGAGAATCCGCTCTGCTTGGCTACATCACGAATCGTGACCATCGAAACACTGCCTTAGAAAGCGATGCGTTACGATCTGCATCAAATACTGTGTCCGCCAAAGCGGTACTGCCCCGCCGGAGTAGCTTGCGTTCCACGCGAAGGCTGGCGGACACTACAGCAGAGAGTGAGACGAGTGTCAAGCGCCAGAATTGGATTATTAGTGACAAATAGTCTGCTAGTGGTGGCCTTAACGGCGGCAATGGCGGCGCAAAGTTCATCGCCAGAAACCACGGCAAAGCCACGCGGGACGGCCGCTGTGGCCTCCGCGACGAAAGATCCGGCGGAAATTTTTCGTGCAGGACAAGAAGCTCTTAACCATGGGCAACTCGATCCTGCGGAACGAGATTTTCGTGCAGTGTTGACGGCGGATCCGAAAGCGGGCGCAGCTTATGCCAATCTTGGAGTCGTCTACATGCGGCGCAAGCAATGGACCAGGGCGCTTGAGATGCTGCGCCAAGCAGAGCGATTGTTGCCGCAGGTGCCGGGAATCCGGCTGAATATTGGGCTCGCGTACTACCGACAAAATGAATTTCTTAAAGCTATTCCAGCTTTCGAATCGGTAGTTCGTGATCAGCCCGATGCGGTGCAGCCACGGCATTTGCTTGGCCTGTGTTATTTCTTTGTCGAGCGATGGGCGTATGCGGCTAATACGCTGGAGCCGCTCTGGACGCAGGAATCGGGCCAGTTAAGTTATCTCTATGTGCTGTCGATTGCGGCTCACCGGGCCGGTCAAAAGCAACTGGACAAAAAAGCTACGGCGCAACTGGTGAAGGCCGGCGAAAATTCACCCGAGTTTCATTTATTCATGGGGAAGGCCCATCTCAACCTCGAGCAGTACGACATGGCTCTTGCCGACTTTCAGGCTGCGGCAGAGGCTAATCCGAAGCTGACGTTCGTCCACTTCAACCTGGGACTGACCTATTTGAAAAAGCAGGACTACGAACGCGCGCGGGATGAATTTTTGAAGGATGTGACCGTGGAGCCTGATCTCGCGCTGAATTACGACGAACTCGGGGACGTCTACGTTCTGATGGAACAGGACACGGCTGCGGAAAAGAGTTATCGCGAGGCGCTGCGGCGCGATCCGAAGCTGGTGAATTCGTACGTAGGCCTGGCGAAGATTTATCAGCGGCAGGGTAAATATCAGCAGGCTCTGAGTGCGATTGATGCCGCCGGCAAGCTTGATCCGCGGCGTACCGATATTCATTATGTGCGAGGGCAGGTGCTGATCCATATGGGACGGAAGGACGAGGGCAAGAAGGAATTGGAGACCTCCGTCCGCATCGACAACGAACGCAGGGCGGAACGTGAGAAGCAGGTAGAATCCGGCGCTGTGCCTTCGCCGGAGTTGCTGCAGGAGGATCATTGATGGTTGGCTCACGCGCTTAGGCCGGTTCAACGGGAGACCCTTCGCTTCGCCCTGAAAAACGGCGAGGCTCAGATGACAAGGTAAACTGCGCTGGTACATTTCGCCGGGTCAATTGGCGCGATGGGCGACTCTAGTCTAAGATTCTTGTTTGGCGATTCCGGTTCGACGCACTCGCCGTTTTCAGGATCACATTGCTTTGCAGGCTGACTCGCGGGCGGCATTTCTTTCGTGCCGTCGCGGGCAGCGTTTATGCCGTCGGAGGAATCGAAGGTAGTGAGTTCAAATCCCCGCATGTGGAAAATCAGGCAGCTCGTAAGAGCTATTATCTTCGCTTCGTTACTGACGGCATTCTCGGCGGTGGCAGTCTCCGCCGCTTTTGGACAAGTTGACTTCACTC
>JBAPOI010001059.1:0-8195 GCA_049279555.1 Candidatus Sulfotelmatobacter sp. | reverse complement strand
GTCGACCTCTGCAGACGCCGCTATCGCTGCTCGCACCGCTTACGAGCCCGTCATCGGGCTCGAAGTGCACGTGCAGCTTCTGACGGCGTCGAAGATTTTCTGTTCCTGCTCCACGCAATTCGGCGCGGCGCCGAATACGAATGTTTGTCCGGTGTGCCTGGGAATGCCGGGAACGTTGCCGGTGCTGAACCGCAAGGCGGTCGAGTTTGCCGTGCGGGCGGCGATGGCGCTGAATTGCCGGATCAATGAGACTTCGATCTTCGCGCGCAAGAATTATTTCTATCCCGACCTGCCCAAGGGCTACCAGATTTCGCAGTACGACAAGCCGCTGGCTGAATTTGGATTTATCGAGATCGGCGCTAAGGGGAAAGACGCGGACAAGAGTGTCCGCGCCACACGGATCGGGATCACGCGGGTGCATCTTGAAGAAGACGCTGGCAAGAGCTTGCATGAAGGGTTTCCAGACTCCGAAGAGAAAACCGCCATCGACCTCAACCGCACCGGGGTACCATTGATCGAGATCGTCAGCGAACCTGACATCGCTACGCCCGATGAAGCCTACGAATATCTGACGCGGTTGAAGGAGATCATTCTTTACACCGGGGTGAGCGACTGCAACATGGAGGAGGGATCGCTGCGCTGCGATGCCAACATCAGCGTGCATCCGCGCGGGCAGAAAGAGTTGGGAACGAAAACCGAAATCAAAAACGTGAACTCGTTTCGCTTTATCCGTGAGGCGTTGGTCTACGAGATCGCGCGGCATGTAGATGTGATCGAGGGCGGCGGCAAGATCACGCAGGAGACGCGGCTCTACAACGCGCACGAAGGCAGGACTTACAGCATGCGCTCGAAAGAACAGGCGCATGATTACCGTTATTTTCCGGAGCCTGACCTGCTGCCGCTGGTAGTGGATGAGCAGTGGAAGGCGGAGATTGCGAAAAGTTTGCCCGAGTTACCGGAGGCGCGGCGGGCGCGATTCGTGAATGAATTTGGGGTTACCGAGTATGACGCGCAGGTGCTGACCATTTCGAAGTCGTTGGCCGATCAGTTTGAGGCTGCGGCGAAGGCCGCGAAGAATCCCAAGCGCGTAGCAAACCTGGTACAGGGTGAACTGATGGGACGCTTGAAAGCGATGGGAGCGGAAATCGAGCAGTCTCCGATTTCGATGAAGGGCGTGGCGGCGTCGGCTGATCTGGTCGAGAGTGGAGCGATCTCCGGCAAGATGCTCAAAGATCTCTACGATCTTTGTTTTGAGCGGGGAAAAGATTTTCCGGAAGTTTACGAAGAGGAAGGCCGGCCGCAACAATCTTCCGACACGTCCGCACTGGAGAAGATTATCGACGAGGTGGTTGCTGCGAGCCCCAAGCAGCTCGAACAATACCGCGCAGGCAAGAAGACCATGCTCGGGTTTTTTGTGGGGCAGGTGATGAAAGCTTCCAAGGGACAGGCGAATCCGCAACTGGTGAATGAACTGCTGACAAAGAAGCTGGGATAATGGCTTGTCCCTCTCCTATGTGACCGAAGTACCATCCTTACTAGTGACTTCTGCAACCTGATACCCTGCGCCGGTTCCGGCTACGATGATGGCGGGCCCGTTTGTCTTTCTTTTTTGGGGCCGACCGTTCGAGGCTTTTCATGACGCTCAAGCTCGACCGCATCATTAGTATTGCCACGCTTGTGGTTCTGGTTGTGGCAGTGATTCTGCTGGTGAAAAGGCCCGCGCCAGTAGCGCAAGAGCCGAAGCCGATGGCAGGGACGGCGGCCAATGTTCAACCTGTAAACTCGCAAGCGCTAGATCAAAAACCGGACCCGATGGTGCCGGCCTCGATGCCAGCCCAGCAAACCTCGCCAGGGTCATGGCAAGCCCAGAGCAGCGCAGGGAATTCCGCGGCGTCTTCGGCAATGACATCCGCGGTACCGCCGATGAACCAGAACTTACCAGCGTCCCAGAGCGCAAAGGCTGCTGAATCGCACGCTATTTCGAACTCTGACGCGATTGGCGCCGCTATCAACCAGATGCTGGGTGCGAGTGCGGGTGCGGCGGCGTTATCTCCGGAATCGGAGGTGGGCAGCGGAGCGCCGAATATAAAAGATCAGAAGGTGACTTACGAAGGCGATACGGTGCATGGGCAATTTCTGACGGAAATTGGCGGAAGGGACGTCTGGGTCGCGATTTCCGGGCACATGGGCCAGAAGGATGGATACGCTACGTTCGATCCTACCGAGTTCAAGGTTGGAGATGTAAACGTGCCGGTGGCGCTGGTGAACCCCGCGCTGCAAAGAAAGCTAGCGGAAGAACGAGATCGTCTGAAAATTTCAGACTCGAAATAAGAAGCATCTGCCGCGCAGTTTCGGTCGCATCCTCAGACGGGCGTGACGCGATTCTCCGCGGCAACCTTCGAATACCAGCGACCCGATTCTTTCAGCGTGCGCTTCTGGGTTTTGAAATCCACATAGGCCAGGCCGAAACGCTGGCTGAAGCCTTCCGCCCACTCGAAATTATCGAGCAATGTCCAGGCATGATAGCCGCGAACGTCGGCGCCGTCGGCCATGGCGCGCGCCAACGCCTGCAGATACAGCCGATGATATTCGATACGGCGAGGATCGTAAATGACGCCATTCGTGTCAGGGGCATCATTGTAGGCGCATCCGCTTTCGGTAATCTCGATCTGCGGCCGGTTGAAATCACGGGTGGTCCGCATGACCATGTCATACAAGGCCTGCGGGCAAACTTCCCATCCGATGTCGGTTTTCGGGCCCGGGCCGCCCACCATCTTTACCGGAAACAGCCATTGCTGCGGGTGAGCGAGACGCTCGATTCCGCTGGCCGCCGACGCGATGGTGCGGTAGTAAAGATTAATACCGATGAAATCGAGCGGCGCTCGAATCTTTTCCAGATCGCCGGATTTGATTCCCATGGCAGTCTCAGGAAAAAACGCGAGCGCCTCGGGATAGCGGCCGTTCAGCGCGGGCTCCAGGAACCACAAGTTAGTAATGGCATGAGCGCGTTCGGCGGCTTGCCTATCTTCGTCTGAATTCGAAGCGGGCTCGCATGCTGACATGCTGAACGCCGTACCGATGCGAGCTGACGGACGAGCAGCCTTCAAGGCGCGAAAGCTCGCGCCCTGCGCCCGGTTTACGGTGTGCGATGCGCGCAGGAAGTCGAGGATGCTCTGATGGCCGGGAGCGTGAATTCCTTCGAGGTAGCCGTGGTAGGTGAAGGCTGCCGGTTCGTTGAAGAGCATCCAATCGGAAACACGGTCGCCCAAGCTTTGCGCGACGAGTTCGACGTAGTCGGCAAAACGGGACGCCGTATCGCGATTGGGCCAGCCTCCGGCATCTTCAAGAGCTTGCGGCAGGTCCCAATGGTAGAGCGTGACAAATGGGCGGACTCGGGCTTCGAGCAGGGCATCGACGAGGCGGCTGTAGAAATCGATGCCCTTTGAGTTTGCCGCGCCGGCACCCGTCGGTTGGATCCGCGGCCAGGAAATAGAAAAGCGGTAGCTGTTCAGATTCATCGCGCGGACGAGCGCAACGTCTTCGCTCACGCGGCGATAAGAATCGCAGGCCACGTCGCCGGTATCGCCATTCTTAATTCTTCCGGGCGTGTGCGCGAAGCGATCCCAGATGGATTCGCCCTTGCCATCGTCTTTCCAAGCGCCTTCGGTCTGATAGGAAGAGGTGGATACGCCCCAGAAGAAATTTTGAGGGAAGGATATGACGGAAGGCGTCGAAGACTGTGGGACGGGGGAAACCAGCGAGCCAGCGGAATTGGCTGTGCGCGCCGCGTTCGAGGAGACGGTGCAGCTCGAGAGCAAACCTGCTGGCAGCGCGGCAGCGATGCCAGCGGCGACGGCCGACTGCGCGAATTCACGGCGGGTTGGACGCAAAGTAGAGAGCAACTCCCCCAAGGGATCATAAAACGGCGGAGCGGGAATCGGGAAGTGCTTCGCGTGTTCTTGAGCGGTTGGCGCAATATTTCGCGGGCGGCCTTCCCTCAATGTGCTGTCCACAAAGGGATTGGACACATTGCACTGCCACCGACCTTCTCCCTAGTTTTTGTCCTTCCTAGGTCACGACCAAAAATATGGAACCGATTCGTGTTTTCTGCGTACCGATATATGAGCAAGTCGATGGGCAAGACCGAGCCGTTCTTAGGCAGGTTAATTGGAGGTCGAGGAGGGCGCGTGGAATCGAATGTGGATTTGAGCTGCTCACTGCCGGTTGAATGTGCCGCCCTTTCGCCTACCGCACTGATCTGGCAAGACGTTCTGGCGCAGGCGATGACGGGCGAACTGGTCGCCGCAATGAACTACACCGCGCTGGCAGGGATACGTGACGCCCCGGCGGAGGTAGCCGACGCATTGGAGCATGCAGAAGGCGAAAAGGGGCATGCCGCGGCGTTCGCCGCCGAGGGGCGCAGGCTCGGAGTGCCGGTGCCCAGCAATGTTGAGGCAAAGCATTGGAAGCGGCTTCGCGAGGCTTTCATGCGCCGCATCGCAGAACGCGACTTTATTGGCTGCCTGATCGTGCAGGAAATCATGCTCGAATCATTCGCCGTCGCCAGCTATGCGCGCGTCGGGAGGGTCGGGCCGGGGAGTCTGGGGAAGACTTTTGCGGCGATTGCGGCCGAGGAAGAGGAGCATATCGACCATGCGATGGCGATTCTTCGAGCCGAGCGCGAGTTGGATAGGCTGCGCTTCGACGACAAAGTGCGGCAGCTGCATTTTGAGGTCATGACCACGCTGGCGGAGATGCTGGCGAGAGAATGCGTGCATGGGCATTGCGAAGTATGCCACGGCAGTTGTGTGAAGCCGTCGCTGTTTGGGATCAGCCTGAGTGCTGCCGAGCTGCGCGGAGCGTCTCTGCAACAGTACCTTAGGACGCTGGATAAGTTAGGGCTGCCCGGGGAGGTAACACTTGCATGGGTAACTCAGTTGCTAGTGTAGATGGACGCGAACGGGGAGTTGATACAAGAGGACGGATCGGTAATGTCGACTTCGCGCTGATCGGACATCAGGAAAGCTGGAGAGCGGCTGCGGACGTGCTCGCAGTTTTGCGCGGACCAGAGCATACGCCGCTGCCCGACGACGAGATCAAAGACATTCTGCCGTGGATTCTGCCGAGAACGGTGTGTCACGTTGAGGTTGGATCGAAGGTTGGCGCCAAGGCGCGCGGAATCTACATCGACTCGTTTATTCCTCCCGACCGTTTGGACTCTGCTTACCTTCGTGACAACCTGGCGCGGGTTCGAGGAGCGGCGCAGAGCGCGATCAGCGCGGGAGCGAGGGTCGTGAGCCTCGGTGGATTCAGTTCCATTCTGATCGAGGGCAACTTCGATCTGCTTCCAGAAAAACACGATACGGTTTTCACGACGGGTAATACTTTGACCGTCGCATTTATCGTCCAAGGCATCAAGAAGATGTGTGCGATGGATGGGCGCGACCTACGGAGATCGACGTTGCTGATTATTGGGGCGACGGGCGATGTGGGTTCAGGCTGCGTGCGCTGTTTAGCGCCGCTTGTAAGGCGCGTGCAGCTTTGCGCACGCAACGTGGAACGGCTGCGCAGGCTTGCCGCGAAATTAGAATCCGAGGGGGTTGAGGTAGAGAGCGCGGCTGATTCGGATCATGCCGGCTCGCAGCAATTCTCAGCGGAGGCCGATCTCGTGATCTGCGCGGCAAGTCTAGCCTCACCTACGCTTCTATTGGGGCGGCGGCTCGCGCCTGGAGCAATCGTTTGCGATGCAGGCTATCCGAAGAACCTGGCTCCAAGTGCGGAGATGCCCGATGCCAAAGTTTTCTTCGGCGGCCTCGGACAAATTACGGGAGGAATGAAATTCACGCCGGATTTTCGTGGAATTCTGAATCGACATCCGTTTCCCGACGTTGCGCACGGATGCCTCCTCGAAGGAATGGCTCTTGCTCTGGAGCGTCGCTTCGAACCGTTTTCTCAGGGAAGAGGGTTCATCACGCCGGAGCGGGTTGAGGAGATGGAAACGATTGCCGCGATGCACGGAATTCATCTCGCGCCGCTTTACAACGGAGATGGACCTATCGAGGACAGCGGTCACACTGCTTCTGAAAAAAATTAATGTGTTGTTCTATTGCAGGGTGATTACTATTTTTCCTCGGGCGTGGCCTTCTTCCAGATAGCGGATCGCCTCTGGAACTTCGCTCAGGCTGTATTGCCTGTCGATGACTGGGGCGATTTTTTTGGCCTTGAGAAGTTCCTGCAGGGTCGTCAGATCTTCCTTCGTCGTTCTTGCCATCATTCCGACGAATTTTCGTGACCCGAACATTGACAAAACTCGGGCTCGTAGGCCGCGAGCCAAACCGACCTTCCATCGTCCGCTCGGCCCTCCGGCCATGACCAGAGTCCCCTTGGGATTTAAGACGCGCCTGTACGCTGATAAGGAATGGTTGCCGACAAGGTCGAGAATTATGTCATAACTTTGCTCACCATTGGTGGAATCTTGGGCGAAATCCATCTTCGTATAGTCGATGACCCTGTCGGCGCCGATTGATCGGACCATCTCCAGATTCCTGGTGCTGCAGACGCCGGTAACCTCGGCGCCGAACGATTTTGCAATTTGCACGGCGAACGTGCCCACACCTCCGGACGCACCGTTAATCAACGCCTTCTGCCCGGATTGAAGGTGGCCCTTCTTGCGAAGACCCTGCAACGCCGTCAAGCCCGCTATCCTCGCTGTAGATGCCTGTTCAAACGTTATGTTGTCGGGCTTCGCGACTAACTCTGACTCGGAAGCGCAGGCATATTCGGCGAAGGCTCCACGGCAACCGCCGAACACATCGTCGCCCGGTTTGAACTGGGTTACGGTCTTGCCGACTGCTTCAACCTGGCCGGCGACATCGGCGCCAATGCCTATGAACTTTGGCTTGCGCAGCCCGGCGATTATGCGAACGATGTAGGGTACGCCTCTCATGAAGTGCCAGTCCAGTGGATTGAGGGAAGTCGCGCGCACTTTTATCAGGACCTCGTTGTCTTTGGGAACAGGCTTGGCAATGTCTTCATACTTAAGAACGTCGGGCGAACCGTAGTTGTGATAGACAATGGCCTTCATAGTGGTTTGCGCCTTATGAAGTGCGGTCGAACCCTTCGCGATACATGCCTGCTTAGTTGTGCTTGATTAATTTTCCAGTCTTCTGCCCGGTGAGTGAGTTGTAGAGGGTCTCCAGAAAGATGTCCTGGCTGACGAACTCTCCGGAATATTTCTTCCAGGGATCGAGCAGTTTCGCCTGCTTCATCTGGTCGAGGGTCTGGCCTTCCTTTAACGCCTTCTGCACGGCGGCGCGCGTTTCTTTCAGCATGGTGAGGTAAGCCCGCACATCGTCGAGAGTGGATAACGGTCCATGACCGGGAATGACTTTGACATCCGGAGGGAGTTGCGAGACGACTTGCGCCACGCCGTCGATCATGCCGTTGATGCTGCCGCCGCCTTCGATATCGATGAAAGGAAAGCCGTAAGTGACGAAGTCGTCGCCCATGTGTACGACATTTGAGTGGGGGAAGAAAATGATCGAGTCACCGTCGGTGTGTCCGGCGGGGAAATAGAGGGCGCGGATGTCTTCGCCGTTCAGGTGCACCGTAATGTCGTGATCAAAAGTGATGATGGGGAGAGCTTCGTGAG
Source organism: Candidatus Sulfotelmatobacter sp. (assembly GCA_049279555.1). Taxonomy (GTDB): domain Bacteria; phylum Acidobacteriota; class Terriglobia; order Terriglobales; family Acidobacteriaceae; genus Sulfotelmatobacter. The sequence continues at coordinate 544 of JBAPOI010001059.1, read as the reverse complement.
GCGCGGCCGGGTTCTCGCGATGGATTGAGCCGCCGTTGCCCAATCCGCCGCCGCTCTCCAGACGCTTGCGAACGTTGTCTTGCGCAATGATGGGGGCTTGCTTTTGGAAGTAGGCGTTCCCGCCGGTGTGATCGGGGTGATAGTGGGTATTGATGATGAAACGTACCGGCTTGTCGGTGATGCCTTTCAGCGCGGCCTGAATCTTATCGGCCAGGGGAGCGTATTGGTCGTCGACGATTACGATGCCGTCGTCGCCGACCGAAGCTCCGATGTTTCCGCCGGAACCCTCGATCATGTAGACGTTGCCGGAAACTTTTGTGACCTTCATTTGGACTTTGCTGAAGTCCTGGTTTTGAGCGGTGGGGAGGATGGCGGCAAAGAGGCAAGTGGCAAGAAGGATGTAAGTGCGGCGCATGATCGTCCTCGATTTCATTTTGACTACGGGCAGACATTCTAAACCGGAAAGGGGAGGAAGGGGTCTTTTCGTTGTGGTGACAAGCTAACTGCCTTCTAACGCCCTCGCCTGGGAGAGACTGGCACACTT
>JBAPOI010001058.1:0-2550 GCA_049279555.1 Candidatus Sulfotelmatobacter sp. | reverse complement strand
CCCACTGCTTTCCTTCCAGGTAGTTCCAGGGCCTTGGAATGAACTGTTTAGCCCACGCGCTCCAGTCGCCCGCGTGTCGCGCCAGCGCGTAAGCCATGGCTGTGGATCGTTCTTCCGGGTTGAGTTTCCGCCATGCCTTTTCGCAACGCATGATGTCGGATTGGCAGATTTCGACGCCAAGGGAGAGGAAAATTCCAAGTAACTGCTGAAGTTGCGCTGTGACCTGAGGTTGAACGGTGACAGCGCTGGATGGTTGGGGTTTGACGGGTTCGGGTTGTGGTTGGGGCTTCTCGGGAGGGGATTCCGGCGGCGGTGAATTGGAAACCGGTTTCCGATTCGGCTCGGAACCGATTGAATCTATTGATACGATTTTTTCAGGCTCGCAAAGCCTTCCACACCCTCGCTCCCGGCATTCCTGATGGATTTGCATGCCCGGCTTGGCGGTTACCGTCTTGCTGCGGCCAACCGTCCGCGCCCGTTCATGTCTTGGCCGGGTACGGACCCAAGAATCCCACTTGCCGCGGTCGAAGCTGAATTTGGCTGTGTTGCCGCGGCCGCGGACATCGAGCCCTTTTTCTTTGAGCCCGCGTATCGCGTGGGCTTTCATTTTGGGATCAAGCCCGGTCCAATCCTCCCAGTTGCGATCGGAGCATGTTTTCTCGGGCCCGCGCCGACAGACGATTATCAAGAACCGAAGTTCCGCGTTTGCCAGGAGCGATTGATTTTCTACGACTGAGTTGGGGAGTTGTGCGTAACCGAGTGTTGCGGAGCGGGAGGGGATACCCTCTGAATTTGCGGGGAGCCTTTGCGGGAGCAACTAACGATCCTCGTTTCTGTGTTTCGCCGGGGGGTTGCGATTCCCGAGGATCAGCCCAGAACCGCAACCACCCGACTTTCGATTCCAGGTTCTGGCGAGACCCCGGACCGACGCCACCCCTATTCTACTACACCTTTCTGGTTTTGTTGTCAAGAGAGTCTGTTCGTCATGGTTTTGTCAAGAGTAGAACAAAGGGAGAAACTCACAGCAGCCTCGGCGCGAGATGTTCTAACAAGAGCTTACAAATACAACTAAGGTAGAAAAAGAAACCGGTTTCCGATTTTCAAGAAACTAGTTTCGAGCTAAGCGACCTGTTTTCCACAGGGTAACCAAGTTCCAAGATTTTCTTTGAAGTTGCCTCCGGCGGGGCGGTCCAGTACGAACGGATATTTCGTTTTCAGGTCCCGAGGGGTTAGAATCGCTAGCGTGACCTTTGGTTCTGTTTTTTCGGGCATCGGCGGAATCGATCTTGGGCTTGAGCGAGCTGGGATGGAATGTCGCTGGCAGATGGAGATTGACCCGTTCTGTCAAAAGGTCCTCGCCAAGCACTGGCCGGAGGTGAAGCGCCTTGGGGATATTCGAACCGTTCGAACAGATGAGTTGGAGCCGGTCGATTGCCTGGCGGGTGGTTATCCGTGCCAGCCCTTCAGCCAAGCCGGAAAGCGCGGCGGAGCTGCCGATCCTCGCCATCTTTGGCCCGAGTTCGGGCGTCTCATTCGCGCACTTCGACCGCGAGTCGTGTTCCTGGAAAACGTCCCAGGGCACCTTTCTCTCGGGTTTGGATCAGTTCTCGGAGACCTGGCCGGACTCGGGTACGACGCGGAGTGGATCTGCCTTCGAGCGGCCGACTTCGGCGCGTCCCATCTTCGAAAGCGGGTCTTCGTTGTGGCCTACAACCCGCAGCTCATCGGGTGGTGGAAATCGCTCGGTATACCCAGGAGCGCCATATCGTCCGGCGCTGGAACAATGTGCGCAGCGGAGGACATGGCCCACGGCCCGGCGGGAGGATGGCGAATCAGCCGGGAATCACCCGAATTCGGAAGGCGATTCACTTACGGGAATGACCAGGCTCTGGAGAACCCCGGATGCGCCGGGTTCGGGAGGCCCACGGAACCGGCAAGACTCAACGGAAGCCGGTCACCAGTTCACGATAGCGGAACAGGCGGAACACTGGCAGACTCCAGCGACGGACAGCTTCAGGAGCCGCGGCGGGGACCGGAAGAACGAAGCGGGGTTGGATCAGCAGGCGAGATTCTTCCCGACGCCACAAAGCCGGGATTGGAAATCGGGGGATGCCAGCGAAGCGACACGGAGCAAGAACGCGAGACCATTGAACGAAATAGCGGAAGCTTTCCCGAGTTCGCTCCCGGCCCATCCGATCCAAGATGGCCAGACATCCTCGCCGAGTACCCTTGGCTCGCGCCGGCGCTTGAATCCCCGGTTCGTGGAATGGCTGATGGGTTTCCCGATTGGCTGGACCGAGCTTTAAGCGACCGTACAAAGCGATTGCGCGCGCTCGGAAACGCGGTGGTCCCCCAGGTGGCGGAGTTTATTGGCCGGAGGATCATGGAAGCCCTGAGGACCGCCAATGGCATCCCACTCCACCCCACCAACTCCCGCCGGAGGTAAGCGAAAAACCTTAGCGCTTTCGGTACTTCCTTCTCATTCCCATCCCAGCTTTTACGAGTCAAAATCTGTTCATGAGATGGCCCACTGAATCCGAAGCACAGTGC
>JBAPOI010001057.1:0-10738 GCA_049279555.1 Candidatus Sulfotelmatobacter sp. | reverse complement strand
GATGACTACATCACGAGCACCCATCGTGGCCATGGACACTGCCTGGCCAAGGGCGCATCGCCGGACCGTATGTTTGCCGAGTTGCTCGGAAAAGAGTCGGGATATTGCCGCGGCAAAGGTGGATCGATGCACATCGCAGACCCTGCGACCGGCAATCTGGGCGCGAATGCAATTGTCGGCGGTAGTGTGGGCATCGCGACGGGCGCGGCTTTTACCGCCAAGACTTTGGGCACGGATCGCGTTGCCGTCTGCTTTTTTGGAGAAGGCGCGCTTGGCCAGGGATCTCTCTACGAAGTGATGAACCTGGCGCAACTGTGGAAGCTGCCCGTGATTTACGTTTGCGAAAATAATCAATACAACGAATACACCCACTTTCAAGAGACTACGGCGGGCACGATTCTAGGGCGCGCTCTTGCTTTCGGAATTGAGGCGGCGAGCGTCGATGGCCAGGACGTGCGCGCCGTGCATGAAGTCGCTACGCGGTTGGTGAAACGCGCGCGCGCGGGTGGCGGACCTGCGTTTTTGCAATGCGATACCTATCGTTACAGCGGGCATCACGTCGGCGACATCAATCGCGAATATTATCGCTCTAAGCAGGAAGAACATCTTTGGAGGACCGACCGCGATCCAATTATCGTCCTGGCAAAATGGCTGATCGATCAGGGTTATGCCGATGCGGCGACGCTCGACGCAATCACTCCGGAAATTCGAGTGACGATGGAAGCAGCGGTGAAGTCAGCTATTGCCGCGCCGTATCCCAGCGTGGACGAAGTGGAGATGCACGTCTATGCCTGATCGCGAACTTACTTTTGCGCAGGCAGTGCGCGAGGCCCTGGCCGAAGAAATGCGTCGCGACTCGCGTGTCTGCATCCTTGGCGAGGATGTGGCTGAAGCTGGAACGCCTTTCAAAGTTCTTTCCGGATTGGTCGAAGAGTTCGGCACCAAGCGCGTGGTTGATACTCCTATCTCTGAGGCAGGATTTACTGGCGTGGCTGTGGGCGCTGCGATGACCGGACTACGTCCCGTCGTCGATATTATGTTCGGCGATTTCATCACCTTGACGATGGATCAGATGGTGAACCAGGCCGCCAAAGTTCATTACATGTCCGGAGGGCACTGGAAAGTTCCGATGGTGATGCGCACTACTCTCGGGGCGACTCGACGCTCGGCTGCTCAGCACTCGCAGTCGTTGCACGCCTGGTTCAGCCACGTTCCGGGATTGAAAGTGGTTTTGCCTTCGACGCCCTATGACGCAAAGGGGTTATTGAAGGCGGCAATTCGCGACGAGAACCCCGTGGTCTTCTTCGAAGACAAAATGATGTACAAGCTGAAAGGCCCGGTTCCGGAAGATGACTATACGATTCCACTCGGCGTCGCCGATGTGAAGCGCGCCGGCGACGATATCACGCTGATCGCCACCAGCAGCATGGTGCAAGTTGCGCTGGGCGCGGCGATCTTACTTGAGAAGGAAGGCATCAGCGCAGAAGTCGTCGACCCGCGCACAACTTGGCCACTCGACGAAAAAACTTTGATCGACTCGGCGAAGAAAACCTCGCGGGTGATTGTGCTCGATGAAGGCTACGGTCGCTACGGCGTGACTGCAGAACTTGCCGCCGTGATCGCCGAGGGCGCATTCTACGATCTCGACGCTCCGGTGAAACGTATGGGAGCGATGCACGTGCCGATCCCGTTTTCTCCGCCGTTAGAGGATGCAACGGTACCGACGGAGCAAACGGTGTTCGATGCGGCACGGTCGATGTGTAAGCCGACTTGAAGTCTTAGCATAATTGGTTAGGTTCAAGCTAAAAGCCAATGGCTAGAAGCCAGGAGCTGTTCATATGGCACTCAAAACTCACGGAACCATGGCGGTCGATTGGGAACAGCGAATCGACTTTGATCGCCTTCGCCGCGAGCGTCTGCAACGCGCAAAAGATTTGCTCAAAAAATCCGAAATGGGCTCGTTGCTGTGCTTCGACATGAACAATGTGCGCTATCTGACTTCGACGCACATAGGCACATGGGCGCAGGACAAGGCCAACCGCTTCACACTGTTGCCGCAGAATGATGAACCGATTCTTTGGGACTTCGGATCCGCTGCCAAACATCACCAATTGAATTGCCCGTGGCTCGGCGACCGTTCGCGTCCTGGTATTTCCATGTTGCGTGGCACCATGTCGCCCGAGCATGGACGCGCCGAAGACGTCGCCAAGAAAATTCGCATCGAGCTCGAAATGCGCGGCCTGCACAAAGAGCCAGTCGGCATCGACATCATTGAGCTTCCTGTATTTTTTGCGCTGCAACGCGAGGGCATTACGGTTGTCGATGGCCAGGAACTCATGTCCAACGCCCGGGTTATCAAAACCCAGGATGAAATTTCTCTGCTCAACACCTCGGCAATGATGGTCGATGCCGCTTACGACGAACTCTATCGCGCCATGAAACCGGGTATGCGCGAGAACGAAGCGGTTGGGTTAGTGAGTAAGGTCCTCTACGATCTCGGTTCGGAGTATGTGGAAGCGGTGAATGCCATCTCCGGAGAGCGCTGTAATCCGCATCCTCACGTCTTTTCCGACCGCGTGCTGCGTCCCGGCGATCCGGTTTACTACGACATTCTGCATTCCTACATGGGATACCGCACGTGCTATTACCGTTGCTTCACCATCGGCTACGGTTCCCATGCCATGGTGGATGCTTATAAACGCTGCCGCGACTACCTGGATGCCGCCATCGAACTGATTCGGCCTGGACGCAACACCGCGGAAATCGCGGCCGTGTGGCCCAAGGCGCAGGATTTTGGTTTCCCCAATGAAGAAGCTGCGTTCGCCCTGCAATATGGCCACGGCATCGGGCTTGCGATTTGGGAGAAGCCCGTAATCTCGCGTCTGGTTTCGCTCGACCATCCGCAGACGCTTGAGCCGGGCATGGTTTTCGCGCTGGAGACTTTCTGGCCTTCGACCGACGGTTGGAGCGCAGCGCGCATTGAAGAAGAGATCGTCGTCACGCCGACGGGGCACGAAGTGATCACGCGCTTCCCGGCGGAAGAATTGTTGGTGGCGGGCGCGCATTATGTCACGGTGAACGGGCCGCTGCCCACGACGAGAGAGACTGAAGCTCCGCCCAGCGCGCGCGTGCTGGATATGATTGAGGCCAGCGCGAAAACTGAGCGGGTAGGAGTTTCGGACTGAAGGCCATAGCGTAGCCTTCCCCCACTAAAACGACTATGGCCTTCAGTGTTGTTATGCCCGCCCTCGAGATGGCGCAAGAAACCGGCAAGCTTATTGCCTGGCGCAAACAAGAGGGCGACCGCGTTACCAAAGGCGAGCCGCTTCTCGACATCGAAACCGACAAAGCTGTGATGGAAGTGGAAGCGCCTGCCGACGGGATTCTCGCGGGAATTTCTGCTGCCGCTGGTGCCGACATTCCCGTCGGGCAGACGATTGCGTGGATCGTGGCTCCCGGCGAAAAACCTCCGGCAGAAAAAGATTCTGCAACCGCCGCACCGGCGGCGAGGGCTGCTTCGCAAAAAACGGAAGCGCATACTGCACCGGTTGCGGCTAAAGTTCCCGAATCTTCTGCCGCTTCCAGCGCTAGGATTTCTCCGAAGGCGCGGCGGCTTGCGAAGGAATTGGGCGTGGATGTCGCCACCGTGCGCGGTTCTGGTCCCGGTGGTGAAATTCTTGCATCGGATGTGCAAGCTGCGGCGGCTGCGCCGGTCGTCTCGAACACGGCGACGGCCGAGAAAAAATCAGCCAGCGTTGAAGTTCCAAGCACACTTGGCCGCCTCATGGCCGAACGGACAACGCAGAGCTGGACTAGCGTTCCTCACTTCTTTGTTACGCGTGAGATCGATGGCGGCGCACTTATTAGCTATCGCGAGAAGCTCGCACCGGAGATCGAACGTACGCACCAGATTCGCATCACACACACCGATCTGCTGGTCGCGCTCACATCGCGAGTACTGCTCAAACATCCGCGCTTGAATTCAAGTTGGACGGCCGAAGGCATCCATCTTCATGATCGTGTGAATATGGGAGTCGCCATCGCAGTGAATGACGGCGTAGTTGCCGCCGTGATCCCCAACGCTCACACGGCGACTCTGCCGGAAATTGGGCAGCAACGTCGGGATGTGGCTGAACGGGCGCGGGCAGGGAAGTTGCGCCCCACTGATATTGCCGATGCCACATTCACCATCAGCAACCTTGGCATGTATCACGTGGATCAGTTCACAGCGATCATCACGCCGCCGCAAGCTGCAATTCTCGCAGTGGGCGGCATTGCCGATCGCGTCGTTGCCGTTGAAGGCAAACCAGTGGTGCGTCCCATGATGACGCTGACTCTCTCTTCCGACCATCGCGTCGTCGATGGCGCGCGCGCGGCGAAATTCATGGAGGAACTTGCGCAGGTGCTTCGCGATCCGGGATCGATTCTTAATTAGTTTTGAGTTAGGCTTTCAAGTGCCGCCCCAGTCGCTGCGCTAATTTCCATGAAAGCCGCGATCCTCGCGAAGTCGAAAAGTCCGCTCCAGATTCTAGAGGCACCCAAACCTCAACCCGCGCCGAATGAAGTTCTGCTGCGCGTACGTGCCTGCGGAGTTTGCCGCACCGATCTTCATATCGTCGATGGCGAACTGCCAGCAAAAAAGACGCCGTTGATCCCCGGTCATCAGATCGTTGGGATCGTCGAAGGTGGGGCAACGCCTGAATTACCGCGCGGGACGCGTGTTGGCGTGTCGTGGATGGGCGGCATCGATGGCAGCTGCCCGTACTGCCGCCGTGGCCTCGAGAATCTTTGCGACTCGCCGGTCTTCACCGGGTACACCGTCGACGGCGGATACGCCGAGTATGCCGCCGTGCGCAGCGATTTTGTTTATCCGCTGCCTCCCGAACTCGACGACCTGCATGCCGCGCCGTTGCTGTGCGCGGGCATCATCGGCTTTCGCAGCTTGCGCGTCGCGGGCGTGGAGCCCGGCGACCGCGTCGGACTCTTCGGTTTTGGCGCCTCTGCGCATCTTGCAATTGCGGTCCTGCGTTCCTGGAAGTGCGAAGTCTATGTCTCGACACGGGGAGCTTCGCATCGCCAGTTGGCAGAATCACTGGGCGCGACGTGGGTAGGTAACGAAAACGATAAGCCGCCAGTCGCGCTTGACCGCGCGGTAACGTTTGCACCCAGCGGAGATGTGGTAATAGCCGCGCTTTCGAGCCTGCGTAAAGGCGGCATTGTCGCCATCAACGCCGTCCATCTTGATCGCATACCCGAGTTCGATTACGACCGCCTGTTGTGGGGCGAACGGCAAATTCGCAGCGTGGCCAACATGACTCGCACCGACGCTCGCGACTTTCTCAAAATCGCCGCCGATATCCAGCTCCAGCCCAAGGTCACGGTGTTTTCTCTCGACCAAGCCAATGAAGCGCTCGCCGCTGTGAAGAATGACGCCATCAATGGTGCGGCGGTCATCGTGCTCTGAGGTTGCGAGTTGAGCCTGGCATTAGTTCGCGACGAGTTTCATCAGGGTCGAATCACGCTTCAACGGATAGATCTATGTGGCGGTCTGTCCCTGCTAGGAGAGCCGCCTTCTCACGCAACGATTTTCGGGAAGCTAATACCAGCAGCGATGGCACGACTGTGGCGAGGTGTTCCACTCGGGTGCCATTTACCTAGTGTTCCGCTGACTCTAGGCTGTCATTGAGCGGCACCTGAGCGAGAGAGGGCTGTTCAGAGTGCTCCTCAACTGAGCGCTGCAACTTGCGTCCCACGACTGAAATTGAGTCTGGGACGCTTTTTTTCAAAGTCGCGAACCTATTGCAGATTGAGAGAGCTATTGGTCGGGGCGCGCGGATTTGAACCGCGGACCTCCTGCGCCCAAGGCAGCAACGGAAAGTCTATCTCATTGGCCTGTCTAGGTTTTACCTGTGTCCTGATATAGGGTTTTGCGTGGTGTTTGGCAGCATTTGGACTCAAGTTTTTCTGCGGCGGCTGCGGTAGAATTTAGCAGGCGGGAGCCTCATTCCGCTCTGGGGAAATCATCATGAATTACTACCTGAAAGGTTCAATCGCGCTGGGATTGCTGGGGACGCTCGTATACGCCGAAGTCCAGGGCGAGAATCATCCGCACGCGCAATATATGGCGGGTTCCACCGCCAACAACTTGGTCGCCAGCGGTGGGTACGTGAGCAACGTGTCCGCTTCGGTCGTGACCTATACCTACACGCCTTCGCCGGTGGTTCTTGAAAACCTCCTGCCGCACGACCGGCTGATGATTCAGGACGCCGCGCTGACGCCGCCGACCGTCAAGCTGGTTCGCTCCTTGCCCGCAACGGGAGCAAACCCGTTTTTCGAGCGCAGGCAACGTGCGCCGCGCCTGGAAGTCCAATCCCCGAAAGTCCGGCCATTCTGGTGCGCTTCCTTCCAGAAGTTTCGTGGCAGGATGGTGACCTAGCGGCAAGCAATTCGAGCGGCCATATAACCTGGTACTTTCGGAGGGGCGCTCACGCTCATTTTCACGGATGGGCGCGGGAAACTTCCTTGGACTTAAGACCATGCCAACCGTCCGTATTCTTCGCCTAGACCGTGCGCTGACGCTTCACCTGTACCGCGCGCCGGGGGAGGAAAACGTCCCGAAAGACCTCCGAGACAGCGCACACGACATTGGCCTTGAGCCGCATCTGATGCGGCAGAATCCTGCCACCCATGATGTCTGGGCGCTCGTTTTCGACCTGGCACAGCATCAAGGCCCGCTCGCGGCGACCGGCGCGGCACTCCTCGGGGTTATTACTCTCTGGCTCAAGCAAAGGAAGGGGCGGCGCGTGGAAATCGAGCGCCATGACCTCAAGGTCAAAGCTCCTAGCGCCCGTGAGTTACAAAAGGCGCTCAGCGCTCTGCACAATTACGACGAGCTGACGCTGGCTTTGCATGGTAGGAAGCCGCCCGAACTGACCGAGAAGAAAAAGGCAACCACAAGAACCCGGAAGAATTCCTAGTGAGCGGCTAGACATGAACCGGGAAATGTGAAGTGGGCAACCCGCGCCGCCCAACAAAAAAATCAGCGCTCGCGCCGCACTAAAGGACGCAAGCCAAGACAGCGCAAGACAGAACTGATTGCATGGATTCGTGCCCATCTTCGATGAATCACGTTCACCGGGCACTAAAATGCCTTCACCGTTAAAGCAAGTCGTCGGGAGCCGCTGTCCAAGCGTCGATGAACTCGCGAGGTGTCACGATGCGAGTTTCTTTCCAGACCTCCGGGAAATGGCGAATATTTCCGGTAACGAGGTAATGGGCTTGTGCGGCCTCGGCGCATTCGAGGAACTGATTATCGTCGGGGTCGCTTGCTGCAGTGACGCGTACTGCCGGTGAGACCACGGAAACAATTGCCCGGATTCTGGTCATCGCGTCTGCGGCTTTGCCAGAATCGATTGCGAGCCGAGGACGTTTCAGCACGTCTTCGTATTCGGCGAGAACCGATTCGGAGGCAAACCACTGCACCTCGCCGGAAATGGCAAGATTGATGACAGCCTCCGGCAAGCCGCCGCTCGTCAACAATGCTGAAACTAAAACGTTGGTGTCGATGACAACCCGAATCATTGTCCGGGGCGCTGGCCGCGCTCACGCCGCGCTGCGGCAATCTCCACGTCGATTTCTTCCATCGTGAGTTTATCGGTGCCCTTTTTCCTAGAGTCCTGTTGGATGGACGCAAGCCATTCCGGCGAAGCGGGCACCGTGCGCACGCTGACTTGCTCTCCTTCGGAAATGGGGCGACCGAGCAGGCTTTCAATGGCCAGCTTTTGGTCAGGTGACAGGTCTTTGACGCTGTGAATCATAGTTCCGACGGGTAATTGGTCGGGGCGCGCGGATTTGAACCGCGGACCCCCTGCGCCCAAGGCAGGTGCGCTACCAGGCTGCGCTACGCCCCGACATTACTGGTGAGTTGATTCTAAAGCACGCTCTAGCTTTATTACCACTGCGACGGGCGCTTATTGCCTCGCAGTGACGAGACTGCGCCTCTGTTCGTGCGTGCAGATGAGCATCCCTCAGAACTTCCGCTGTTTGAGCACTTCGCATCGCTTTACGGGACATCTCATCTAACTTTTCATGGGTAATGGTTTAGCGGTTTCGGTATTGGATCTGGTAAGCATGCGGCCCGGGGAATCCGCGGGTAGCGCGATTGCCCGGTCAGTTGATTTAGCGCAGCATGTAGAGCAGTGGGGGTACAAGCGTTACTGGCTGGCGGAACATCATTCGATCTCTGGATTGGCTTGCTCAGCCACGCCGGTGCTGATCGGTCACGTCGCTGCAGCGACCAAGACGATTCGGGTGGGCAGCGGTGGTGTCATGTTACCGAATCATGCACCGCTCGTGGTGGCGGAACAATTTGGCACGCTGGCTGCAATTTACCCGGGGCGAATCGATTTAGGGTTGGGACGCGCTCCCGGCGGCGACTTTCAAACCATGCGCGCGCTCCGCAGGGACCTCGGACAGAACGGAGATGATTTTCCTGCGCTGCTCGATGAGCTGCGTGTCTATCTCGGGCCCGAGAAGCCCGGACAAGCGGTGAAAGCAATTCCAGGTCAGGGCAGCAATGTGCCGATCACATTGCTCGGTTCGAGCGGCTTCAGCGCGCAGCTCGCAGGCAGCTTAGGATTGCCGTTTGCATTCGCCGCTCATTTTGCTCCTGACTATTTGTACGCCGCGGCGCAGCTCTACCGCGAGAGCTTTCGCCCGAGCGAAGTCCTACGCAACCCGTACCTGATGGTGGGCCTGCAGGTGATCGCGGCCGAGACGGATGTGGAAGCACGACGGTTGTTTACCACTCCGCTGCAGCGCTCTCTGCGATTGATTCGAAACCAGCCAGTCGAATTGTTACCGCCAGTCGATTCGATGGAGCCGCTATGGACTGACTGGGAGCGAGCCGTGGTGGAGGCGAGGCTGAGCGAAGCGCTTGTGGGATCGCAGGCAACGATAAAGGCAGGACTGCAGAAGTTAATCGACAATACAGGGGCCGACGAGGTGATCGTGGTGACGGATGCCTATCACCACGAAGACCGGCTGTGGTCGTATGAGCGGGTGGCCGGCGTCGCTACGTCGATCGTTATGGCAAAGAATGACTCTGAGAAAAGCAGAGCCGGAAACGAGGTGTTGAAAGCGAAGCCGACGGCGGCAGTCGGACTCTGATCTGCGAGACAACATCTAAGGTCCACAAGAAACAAGAAAAAAGTAGAGGCGAAGGCTTGAGAATGGCAATTGACGGGAACGGTGCGGCAAAAATAACTGCCGTTATCCTCGACTACGGTGAAGTTCTTTGTCACCGGCCATCGGACGAGGAATTCCATCGTCTGGCGAAAGTATTCGGTGTGGACGGAAAATCATTTCAGAAATTGTGGGACAAAAATCGGGGTGCCTTCGACCGCGGAGATTTGACAGCACAAGCGTATTGGTCCGCGCTGGCGGAAGACGCAGGCGCCGATATCGGTCCGGAACAGATTGATCGCGTCTGCAAGTGGGACGTGAGCATGTGGGGATCGGCGAATGCGCGGATGGTGGCGTGGCTCAAGCGGCTCCGCGAAGGCGGAGTTAAGACGGCGCTGCTCTCCAACATGCATCACGACATGATTGATTACCTGCGGGAGAACTTCGACTGGATCGATCAGTTCGATTTCATAACCTTCTCCGCGGAGGTTCGTCTAATCAAGCCAGATGCCGCCATCTTTGAGCACACTCTGCGCGGGCTTGGAGTCACGCCGAGCGAGACCCTGTTTGTCGATGACCGGGAGATCAATACACGGGCAGCGCGCAAGATAGGGATGCACGCCGTAAAGTTTCAATCCACTGCACAGCTTAGGGAAGAGCTGGAAGCAATTAGTTTCCCGATTCTTCCCGTTGCGTGAGACTACGGCGAAACCAGGGTGCCACCGAGAGGCACAGGCGCCAGATCAATCCAACAATTTAGCGCGTCTTCGCGCACAAAAGTGAGCCGGTCGAGCCGAAGGCGGCGTGAGCCGGAATATTGCTGCCAGCGCCTTCGGGCAATTTCAAGTGCCTGCTCGGCCGCTTGTTCGCTCGCCATCTTCCCGATCGTGACATGGGGAATGTAGGGCCAGTCTTCTCTGCCGGCCAGCGCTTCAGTGTTTAACCGATTGTGCAATTCCTCGAGCTGAGTTGCCCCATGGCCTACGCCGATGTAAACCGTAGGCGTGGTTGGAGCAAACGATTCCATTTCGCCGAGAATTACTTCGAAAGGATCGACGTGTCCGCAAATTGCGGCCAGTGCCTGGAGAGCGGCGCTTTCGGTTCCCCCCAGTGTGCGTGGGGGTAACAGCGTGAGGTGAGCCGCAAGGTAAGGCAGGTCGGGATGCAGCTCCCGCCGGAGATTCTCTACGAACTCTCCCACTGGACTTTTTACGTACGCAACCAACGCATACCGCAAGCTCTGCATATCCCTGAGAAATTATAACCTTCTTCCGCCGCCGATCATGGGCTGCGCGTTGATAAAGTGAGAGCGTGTTCGAATGGTCACCTGCTGGTAACCGGCTTGGCGCTGCGCCCCTTCATACTCGCACACCTTTCAGAAGAGGCTTTTCATCGACAGTGCAGAGACAAAAGCGCCTAATTAGAATCTGAAAAGCTAATGAGACGCGAAGGCTGCCCTTCTCAGCCTTTTGCATAATTACCCCGGCGATTACCTGCGGTTACGTTACCCGCGCCATGAGTGCATGGCCCCTGGTACATTTCCCTCCCGTGCGTT
>JBAPOI010001056.1:0-2867 GCA_049279555.1 Candidatus Sulfotelmatobacter sp. | reverse complement strand
GCGTGATAGACCGAATGCTTCCCCGCCTGCAACACAAAGCCGCCGTAACCGCGGTGCGAATCTTTGAGAATCCGCGCTCCCCAATGCCGCGAAGGAACGTGCGTCACCGTCAAGTTGCCGTGCCGCGAACTCTTCCACCAATCAAGTTCGATGATCTCGGAGAAACCCAAGTCAGAAACAAGGTCGGTCACGTGGCTCGGGATAATAATTGCCGGTGCGGTTCTTCGTGTACGCAGATTGTTTTGCACGATAGCCCGCAGCGACGGCCGATGCAGATGGTCAAAATGCGCGTGCGTTACCAATACCACATCAATGGCTGGCAAGTCACGCACGCGAAGCCCCGGACGCCGCAACCGCTTCAGCACAAAAAGCCAGCGCGCGAAGTTCGGGTCGATCATCACGCTCTGCCCACCCATCTGCAAAAAGAAGCTGGAGTGCCCGATGAATGTAACCCCTAACTGTCCGTTGGAAACAAGCCGGGGCTTATGGGTCTCGCCGCACAGTGGAGTCACGGCTGAGTGCCGGACCAGACGCCCGAACTGCGAGGCGCGTTTGCGGAGAGCCGGATTGCGAAGCGTTGCTTTAATCATCCTTACCGATTCTAGTTATTGGATGACTTTTGCGAGCCACACGCAACATTTTAGTTCAGTTTACTTGCGAGCGCGCGTAATTCCTGCGGTTCCCCCCACCAATTCGGGTGGTCATGGGAAAGATGTGGTGAGGCGAAAATTAAACCGCACAAATGAAGCCACCGAGCAGAAAATGCCGGCGGCCTGATCGAAAACGAATTTGCCTACTGCCCCGAAGTGTTCGCAATCCATCGCGAACGCGGAATCTCCCTCTTCCCTTCATCGTCGTAGTAGAAGTGCATTTCGTGGTCGGACTTCGCGCCTGGCACCGGCCTGTCTGCAAACCTGCTGAATCGCGGTGCGCTGCCAGCAGCCGGCAGTGGGGCCTTGGTCGTGTACATGGATTCCGCCAGCGTGGTGCCGGTCGGCGTCTTCGCTACAGCAAATACTCCGAATGGATTGCCGTTCACGTAAGAAACTCCAATATAGTCCGCCACCATCGGTCCGTTGTCAGAAACCGGAAGCCACGCCAGCCGCATCGGTCCGGCAATCTGCGCTCCCGCCGTCCAAGTGGAGCCACCATCGGACGATGTGACGAACCCAACATCCAGCTGACAGGTTTTCGCAGTGCAATTCGAAACCGGATAGTAGTAATAAACAATCGTCATGTGCGCCGTGCTGCCCGAGGTTGCCGGATCAATGCCGATGCCGGGAAGAAAATGATCCACAGTATTCGTGGTTGGATCGATGGGAATTCGCGTCACCGCGCTCCAGGTTTTGCCGTCTGAAGAGGAACTCATCACGATATCGTTCGACGCGCAGCTCTTGCGGAAGCGGCAATCCGACCACGCCACAAACACCTTGCCCGCACCATCAATCGCAGCGGAAGGAAGATTCGGATTCCGTATTCCACCTGCATCGAAATGGCTGTCGATGCTGGCGATGGCCTGGCTCTTACCCCAGCTCACACCGCCATTGGTCGAGCTGAACACATCAATGCCGCCACCTTGAAACGGCACAATCACGGTTCCATTCGGCTGCACAAGCGGTTCACCGCCCAGACCGCCAGCGTGGTCCGAAGAGGCCAGTCCTTTGGCCCAAGTTTGTCCGCCATCGCTTGATACGCTCATCAAAACATCGCCGGTACCGTAGGCCTGGTCCCATTCCGTATAGCAATTGCCATAGTAAGGACTGCTTGGCGTGTTGTCGCAGACGCTCCAGTTCTTGTCGTCGAGATGAGTCTTATCGATGTTGATGGGATTCCCCCAAGTCAATCCATCGGGCGAACGGCTTACAGCCACATCACCAATGAACTGCGCTCCGCCATTCAAGCCCACCAGCGGCAGCGTGGAAATCAACCATTGACCGTGTTTCGCGTCGTAGGCCACTGAGGGATCGGCTGCGGCGCCGTAAGTCCCGCCTTCATAGTTCACGGTGAGCCCAGGAAGGCTTCCATGTTTCCAGCTCACGCCGCCGTTGGTCGAAGTCGCGAACCCCACATCGGCGCTGCCCCAACCGATCGAACCCGGCCGCCGGCCAACGTGAAACGCGCTCACAATCGTGTTACCCCATGCAAACATATCGGGCTCGACTTCCGTCATGTGATCGCTATCGCTATTGGTGAACGTATCCTGGCTGATTTTCACCACGCCCGATTGCGCCGCTGCCGGCAAGACGGAAAGAAAAATTGCCAGCGCGAGCACAGCGGTAAGGAGAGAAAACGAAGTGCTTTTATCGGAGGAAACGGGGAACCTGTTCTTCATCGAAGGTATCCTTGGATTCTTACGGAAGTTTCAATTTCGCAGGGGTTGACGCGGAACCAACCGCGACTCAAATCGATCCGGTCTTCACCACGTCCTCGAAACTATACCGGGTAGATGATCGAGTGTCGATGTGAATGTTCTTGCACAGCCGACGACTGACCACAAAGCAAGAGACGGATTGCATTCTTCACTCGCCATGTGACGCATGCCTTTGTAATTCTCCGCACGTTAGGGGAACAGTCCCTACTTTGCTTGACCTTGATCCTCTCGCTCATATCTAATTCGTAAGTTGCTTTCATCGCGAGGAGAAGTCCATCGATGCGCGTAGCTTTTTTGGGTCTTGGAATCATGGGGCAGGCCATGGCCACGAATATGGTCAAGGCAGGCCACGAAGTAACCGTATGGAACCGGACGCCGGGCACGCTCGTGGAGGGCGCCGGCATGGCTCCAACTCCGGCCGCTGCCGCACAAGGAGCCGAAGTGGTCTGGCTCTGCGTTTCCGACACTGCGGCGGTCGAGAAGATTTTGTTTGGCC
>JBAPOI010001055.1:0-1851 GCA_049279555.1 Candidatus Sulfotelmatobacter sp. | reverse complement strand
CGCGGTTCGATATGCATGGCAACTCCTCCTTGAAAAAAGAGCTTGCCATTGTGGGCATCTCGAACCCGTCCCACCAACCCCAGCTAGCACTCGTCTGCTAGCCGTAAACAATAATTGGAATGCGTATTATTTTCGCTCACCGAAAGTAGAATTCGGAATGTCGGTCCAGGCATCTTCCCTATGCACAGAATAGGCCAACTTTCCTCGGGAAAGTTGGTAACCCGGCGTCAGCAATGGCATTTCTCATTGTGCTTCATGAGATTCGTGCACATCGGCGTACTCGGTGCAGTAAGTGCGCCGGATCACACTTTGCCAGTTGATTAGACCACAACAAGCCATGAGCCATGGGTTTATGTTTAGCTCTTTGGTCCGCCAGCGGGGGATTAATCCCTGATTTTTGTGGGCAATACAGTAGGCCACCCACTCGATTGGATCTGGGACGAATTATCCGGAGCTATCTGCCACGGAGAATCGGCCTAATAGATTTTCGGCATCCAGCAAGATGCAGGATAATCGCACGGCTGTAATAAATCCTACAAAGCCCTGTTTTAGTAGATTTGGCGGTTTCGTTACGGCAGACCGACGCGGGCTGACAGGCATGGCCCACAAGACCGTAGTGGGGCTCGTAGAACGTGTCAACCAGCTTTATGAGTAGGGTGCAGATGCAATCCGCATCGGTCAGTACGTCAGACGGTGGGTACACTGGGTATAAAAAGTTGTCTCGGGCGAAAAACCGCTGGGGTTTGCTATGGCGGCGGTGGCGGAACGACGCCACGGCCAGGCCAGCCACGGCGATAACTGCCAGGACTATCGAGCTTGGCTCGGGCGTGAGGGTAACGTAGGCGAGTGTGATGTTTGGGTTGCTGACAGAGTCGGCCTGAACAACCGTGCCCTGATCCAGCCATGGCCCGCCCGTACGGATCGGGGTGGCCTATCAAATGGTTTCCGCCGCTGGCCGAGTTAAGATCGGGACTTGTCGAATGTGGTAAGAGATCACGCGGAACGGCAAGTTCCCATAACGTTCCCGTTCCGATGTGCTGGCATAACGCCGCAACTGCTTGCTGGGCCGCGACACCAGTTCCAGTGTCTCGTCCGATGAAGGGTTGACGATCGTTCCAGAAACACGAAGCCGCAGAGGTCCCCGCGTTTTCACCCAGTTACGGAACCTAATGCGGGCCAGGTGGCTACTGGCCGAATTGATTTCCATTTCGATCCGCCGCCGTGTCGCGGTGGTTTGAACGTCCAGCACGATATCGACCTCGAGCTTCACTTGCCGATGGTTTTGAGGCAATCGCTCTAAGCGATACGATCCGACAAACGCTCCATCCGCGCTCGCGGCGCTGAAAGAAACTCGGCGAATGACCAGTTCGCGGTCTTTGATTTGCGCCGGCATCCGTCGCAGTCCGGCCACTTTGCGCTGCTTCTTCGCAAGCCCGCGCAGCACCTGGCCCAGCAGTCCCACGCGATCTTTGGGCCGAGCTTGGATCAGGCCCGAATACATGGCAAACGGGCGATGCGTCGCGGCTGCTGACAGTTGCGCCAAAAAGCCCGCCGGGATTTCAAACTCCAGCACATCTCTTAAATAGTGGAACGTAATCGCCGCGGGTACCGACAATTGTCGCGCCAGGAGAATCTCTTGCAATCGCTGCCAGTCGCACATTTCGGTGCGCAGTATCAGCGCGCAATCCACGAGCCAATCGCTATGGGTGTGGCCATCCAGTCCACCGTGTGCAAGTGCCAGTGCAATTCGATCTTCGCAGCGCGGAACACAAACCGTGGTTCCCGCGAATCTGGCCGGCTGCGCGGCGGCCCACAAAGCGGCATCTTCCTTTTCGCCCCCCTGGCCAGGAT
>JBAPOI010001054.1:0-19358 GCA_049279555.1 Candidatus Sulfotelmatobacter sp. | reverse complement strand
GGACAATGCAGAACTCCCAGCCTGATTGATGCCGCCAGAGGAAATCAGCTGGTTCACCAGGGATGAAACGCTTTGCCCGCCAAGCGCTGCCAGCGCCGCGACCGGAATGTTGTACATGTTGAAAGTGTCCGGAAGGTGCATGCCGATTTCGCGGGTGAAGGTGTGGCTGATCTGGTAAACCTCCATATCGAACGCCACCTGCGGCCGCTCACTGGTCAACTGCTGCACCAGTTTTGTGCAAGCGGCAAGCGTCGCCTGGGGCGCGCGGACCTCCACGGTTCCGATTTGTCCAGAACTGATCTTCTGAAAGTCGCAGATGTTGCGCAGTGAAGTCACCAGCTCAGTTGCTTCCTGCGGCGTGGTCGCGCCCGGCACCGTGAACGTGGCGAGCGACATGCGGTCGAACTGCTTATGATTCTCCGTGTTGTCTGCGGCGATCAGCATCTGGTGGGCATCGAGTGCGGCCCACATCGTCTTGCTGGCGCGGCAGGCCAGGTTCAGCGCGGTTGAGAAATCGACGTCGTCAACAAAAAACCGTACCTGTTTGGCCGGTACCGAATCGTCGAACTGCGCCGTGACGCCGTAGGAGGTGCCCACTTCCTTAAACAGTCCGCGCACATCTCCGTGATAGTGAAATGAGGCTCGGTCAGTTTTTGGGTTCAGATGGATTTCGATGGAATCGGCCACAGCCGTCGGCAGACTCGGCGGAGCAGCCGGGTCGCGGAGTGCTTCCTCCAGCCTCTTTTGTGTGTACTGATTGTCGGGGTCGAGCTTCAACGCAGCGCGAAATTCCAGCGCAGCTGGTGTACGCTGGGCATCGGCCATCAGCGCGTCGCCACGCACCGTACGCTGAAAAACTATCTGTGACTTGGCGACTTCGCGGGCCGAAAGAAACTGGATATTCTGCGGAGCCAGTCGCGCTGCTTGATCGAACTCTTCGAAAGCTTCTTCAAAATACTTGCCGCTCTCCAGTTTCAATCCGCGGGCGTAAGCGTTGCGCGCCTGTTTTAGATCCTTTTTCGTCGGCGTGCAATTGATGCTGCCGGGCATGCTGCTCCCGCAGGTGACAGAGCTTTTAGTCGGGGGAACTACGGCGGCATCGTCGGCCGCAAATGCCGGCAAGGTCGCCAGAACCGCAATCAAAAGTAGCTGGAGAAAGGACGACTGCATCCGCTTGATTTTACCCCGCCTACGGCTTTTAGCAGATTACCTATTAGTGCCGGGTACCTTCGGTAACCCGAACCGGCAGACCGCATGTTCAGAACGGAACCGCACAGTTTTCTTGCAGAAACCTATGTCAGCATGAGCCGCTGGATGTCGCGGGCCTTGCCAGTTTTCTCGTCGCAGTCGATGACCACGGCGCACAACCGAACATCGCCCGTGGCTGGCTCAAAGCGCACCGGCATGCCATTTAGAAACTTGTTCACCACCAGTTCCTTCTTCACGCCGATCACGCCGTCATAAGGGCCTGTCATGCCCACGTCCGTGACGTAGGCAGTACCGTTCGGCAACACTCGTTCATCCGCTGTAGGCACGTGAGTGTGCGTTCCGACCACCGCGGTCACGCGTCCGTCGAGATACCAGCCCAGCGAAATCTTTTCCGAAGTCGCCTCGGCGTGGAAATCGACGAAGATTATTTTGGCATCGATCTTCTTCAGGAGTTGGTCGGCGACACGAAAGGGATCGTCATTCGCAGCCATGAAGACGCGCCCCTGCAGGTTGATGACAGCGTAAGGCACCTTTTCCTTGTGCCCCTGATACATGCCCCAGCCTGGCATGTCCGCGGGGTAATTCGCCGGCCGAAGGATGCGGCGCTGCGGACTGTTTCCATTGCCGTCGACCATCTGGAAGTAGTCGAAAATCTCACGCTTGTCCCACACGTGATTGCCGGTGGTGATTACGTCGATGTCGAGTTCAAAAAGTTCCTCAGCCAGCGCGGGAGTGATGCCAAAACCCGCTGCCGAATTCTCACCGTTGGCAATGATGAGATCAATCGCATGATCGTGGACGATACCTGGCAGCTTGTCTTTGACGATGGTCCGTCCCGGCCGCCCGAAGATGTCGCCAATGAAGAGGATTCGCATAAGGAGGGTAGAATTCGATGGTAACACGCGGGTTCTAGGGCCTTCGGCGAACGCGGAAGGCTTCTCCGAATATCCTTAAAGGGTGATCGCTGCCATAGAACGGGTAGCTTGGCTGATGTTATGGACAAGCCGGGCCATCGCGTGGGAAATGGATGCCTATGACCATTCAGATAAGAACTATGATGAACCATTTCTACCTAGGCGCTGCACTGAGCCTTGCCAAGACATCGTGCCTAGAGGGTGCTCCCGTTGTCCGGGGCGCTTCATCGTTCCAGACCCAGGCCTGCGTAGTAGGTGCCATCATATGTGCGACAAGCTTTTTGGAGATCTCCATCAATAGTCTGTTTGAGGAAGGCATCTCGCGGACATCCCGAGAGACGAAGTTTAAGAAGGTCCTGCGCGAGGTTTGGAGTGAAGGATTCGATAGGCAGCCGACATTGGCGAAGTATCAAATAGCTTTGGCACTCGCTCGCGTTGAGGGATTCCCCATTGATCGCGAGCCCTACCAGTCAGCAGATACGCTGGTTTCCCTCAGGAATTTCCTTGCGCACCCGAAACGGGTCTTCGGGGATGATGAGGGAGAAGAGAAGCTTATCCTTAGGTTGAAATCTCGGTTTGACTTTCGGGAGTCCAGCTCTGAGAACCATGCGCTCTTCCCCGACGCTGTTTTATCGTCAGGGTGCGCTGCCTGGGCTGTTATAACGGCGGCACGATTTGTAAGCGCCTTCGACGCGAAGCTCCCTGTGTCTGCGCGCTTAGCAACAATTGACCTTGAAACCTACCTAGCCGAGGCCCAAAAACTGCTCGAGCGGGAATAGGTTAGCTTCCATTACTTCGCCAACTCGGCTGTGCGTAAAAAATCGTAATTGCCCGCCGGATTCAGCCGCACATTGCGCACCCGTTTGTTGTGGACGATGACATTGTCGAGATACCACAAGTCGATGTAGGGTAGCTCCTCAGCTAAAATTTGTTGCACTTCGGCGTAAATCGGCTTGCGCACGTTGGAATCGATTTCGCGCCGCGCCTGATCGATGAGGGCATCCACTTTCGCGTTTGAGTAATGGCCGCGGTTCGCCCCGTTTGGGGGAAATCTCGACGAGTGAAATACGTAAAAGATATCGGGATCCTGGTTGCCGCCAACCCAGCGCAATCCGTAAAGCTGAAACGCTCCGTGAACGACATCGGCAAGAAATGTAGCCGATTCGAAGCTGCGAATATCGAGTGCAATCCCAACTTCGCGCAACTGTTGTTGCATGACCGCGACCATCAAACGCGTGCTCTCGACCGTGGACGTCTTCATGGTAATGTGAAAGCGCACGCCGTTTATGGCAGGATACCCGGCGGCGTCCAGAAGTTGGCGCGCCTTTTCCGTATCGTGATCATAAGGCGTTACGTTGCCGTTGTAAGCCCAGCTTTGCGGCGGGAGAACGCTGCGCGCGGGCTGCGCCTGCCCACGCCACAAATACTCGATCATCGGCCGCCGGTCGAGAGCATACGCAATCGCTTGTCGCACCCGCACATCCTGCAGAATCGGATCTCGCAGGTTGAAGCCAAGGTACTGGATCTCGGTGCCGGGCGCTCGCTCGACGGTAAGAAACGGTTCGCGCTCCAGGGTCAGCACGGTGTCCGGAGTCAGCGAATTGATGGATAAATCGCCTGTGCCTTTGCGCAGTTCAAGGGCTTCCGTGGTCGTATCGGGGACGATCGCGAAGCGCACACGAGCCAGCTTCACTTTCTCGCCCCAGTAGTCGTCGTTGCGTTCGATGATGACTTCTTTGTCGGTCTCGGCGCTAGCAAACTTAAACGGCCCGGAGCCGATGGGATGGCTTGCGATTTCGCTTCCGCTCCCGAAAGGCACAATTCCGATCGCTCCGTCGGAAATATTCCACAGGAGCGCAGCGTCCGGTTCTTTCATGTGGAAGAGCACCGTGAAATCATCTCGCGTCTCGATGTGATCGACAAAGCGATACGTCGACGCCTTGGCGCTACGAATTTTGCCGGCGAGCAGTGAATCGAAGGTCCACTTCACATCGCGCGCGGTGAGCGGTTGCCCATCATGAAATCTCACTCCGTGGTGCAGATGAAAAACGTAGGTAAGTGGGTCGGGGATTTCCCAGCGCTCGGCCAGTCCCGGGGCCACGTCGAAGTTGTCGCCGCGCGAAAGCAGATCGTCAAAAATCAAGTTGTCGATGCGCTCCGATTGCGCATCCACGCCGATTCTCGGGTCTAGATTGGCAGGACTTGATTCGATCAGCATTACCAGCGTGTTCGGGTCAGCCTTGTGAGAGCAGGAGAGCAGGGAAGCGAGCAAAGTAACAGCGGTAAGAACTGTAGAAATTCGCGATATCACAGGCAGTCCACGCACATCTGTAAGAGCTGGTTTGCCGTGTTCCAGTTGCGCGTCGTGGTGACGACAGATAGCACGCGGTCGAGAGGAGTTTTCATCAAAGTGCTTTGCGCAGTTCCGTTCGGGAAGTAAAGGTAAATTTCCTTGCCGAGGCAGCAGGAGCGATCCGGCTTCATCGTCATCGTTTCCAGTTTCTCCAGAGCAGATGATGCGGGCGCATTGGACAAGAACATAACGTGGAGTTTTGTGGGATCGATGGCGCGATCCTTTAAGAAAGGATTTTTTTCAATCGCCTGTTTCATTTCGTCCGCAGTTCTCAAAATCACGGAGACCGAGTGACCGAAGTCGCCCAGGATTCTCTCTTCAATCTTCCTGGACAACGAGGACGGGGAAACCTTGCCCGCTTTGAATACTACATTTCCGCTCTGGATATAGGTCGCAACTCGATCGAGACCGAGCGTTTCAAACGATTTTCGAAGCTGATCCATCTTCATCCGTTTGTTCCCGCCAACGTTGATTCCGCGAAGCAGTGCAATGTAGATCGGCATGTTCCTTAAGGAGTGCCTGAAAGTTCCTTAACGTGTTGAAGCTCGCTTACGAGTTCCAATTAACGATACGAGATTTTACCGAGCACCGCTGGTCGACTTGCGCCCGTCGCCGACGGAACGTTCGACGTCCGGTTGTGCCAGGTTTCGTGGGCCAAAACTGCGAACGCAACCGCTTCTTTCGCGGCGGAAGGCAGACCGAATTCGTCGGAGAAGCGCAGCCGCAATCCGAGAGCCGCGAGTTCGCCGGTCAATATGGTAACCAGCGTCGAATTCTTCGCTCCGCCTCCGGAGAGAATCATTTCTTGAAAGTGTCCTTTCGTAGATTTTCCTGGCGATCCCGGAACCGCCAGCACAAACCGGCGAAGAGCATCTGCAATCGATCTTGCAGTCAGCACCGTGGCTGTCGCAACCATGTCGGACTTCGCTGCCCGTCCGCACATACGAACAAATTTTGTCACAAACTCCCGCCCGAACTCTTCGCGGCCCGCAGTTTTAGGAGGCTTCTTCCGAAAGAAGTCGCGCTTTAATATTTCGGTCAAGACTCTATCAAGAATCTTCCCGGAAGCGGCGACTCTGCCATTGCGGTCAAATGGCTGATTGAATAATTTCTGGGTGACGGCATCGATCACCATGTTGCCCGGCCCTGTATCGAACGCAATCAAATCACCCGCGGCAGCGCCCGCCGGGATCGCAGTAAGGTTCGCGATGCCGCCAATATTTTGCACGATTCTTCCCAGGCGTGCGTCGCGGAAGAGGATGTAGTCGAGGAATGGAACCAGCGGCGCGCCGTGTCCTCCAGCGGCCATATCAGCCGGACGAAAATCCGAGATTACCGGCACACTGACCCGCGCTGCGATGATCGCGCCCTCGCCGGTTTGCCACGTGGCCGCCACTTTGCGCCCGAGAAAACGTTGGGGCTCGCCTTGATGGTAGAGAGTTTGTCCGTGGCAGCCGACCAGATCGGCCTTCAATCGAAACTGCCGCTCGGTTGAGAGCACAGCGTCAGAATAAAGTTCACCTAACAGAAAGTTCAATCGCGCGAGATCGGCTACGCTGGCGCGCGTAGCATTCATCGCCGCCAGCACCGCTGCGCGAACCTTCTTTGGATACGAGTGTTCCGCGTGCCCGAGTAATTCGAATCTCGGATGCGCACGGGTGGGGGCACCGCGAAACCGCACCAACGCTACATTGATGCCATCCGCGGAGGTCCCGCTCATCACTCCGGCCACGATCATATCTTCTTTGCGCTTTTTCATCTGCGCGATAATCGGCGCGGCGAAGGCGAAGTCCGCGCGGAATTGGTTTTCTCACGATCGTTCTCCCGCCGAGCCAGAGCTGCAAGCCTCACTTCCTCGCCAAACTCCCAGAGTTTCCGCGTAAGCTTCTCGACCATGGTCAAAGAGAGCGCCGGCTTGCGTCGCAGTGCCTTTGCCCACTTCTTCTTGAACGAAAGCACGCGCCGTACCGATTCATCGACGCGTTTGGCAAATTTGGAATCATCTTCCGTCATCTTCACCAACTCATCGTAGGCTTGCGCAACGTAGTCGGCGCGATGGCAGATCAGGCAAAGATCTCCGCCGGCACGCACGAACTCAACGGCAGCCTGTCCCACGGAAGCCGCCGACAGGACCGCGCCCATCTCGAGATCATCGGAAACGATGGGGTTGAGGTAGCCGATACGTTTGCGCAGTATATCTGTAATCCATTTTTTGGAGATCGAAGCCGGAGTGTGAGCCGGCGTGACCAGCGGATACGCCGCGTGCGAAATCATTGCCAGCGGCAGCTGCGTGCGCAGCATGCGGTAGGGGAAAAGATCCTCGGTCCAAAGTTTGTTCAGCGATTTCTTGATCGCAGGCAATTCGCGATGACTGTCGAGTTTTCCTTCTCCGAGACCGGGAAAGTGTTTGCCGCATCCCAGCACGTCCGCGCTTCGAAGGCCCACGAGAAATTCGCGAGCATAAGCAACGGTTTCACGCGGGTCCGCCGAAACCACTCGCGAAGCCATTACGCTGCGCGAGGCTTCAAAGGCCAGATCGAGGGTGGGAGCGAAGTCGACGTTAAATCCCAAAGCGCGGCAATTCTCCCCGATGATCTGCCCATGCTTGCGGAAAAGGTTGCGGCCGCCGGTGGCAAAGACATCTGCTGCTGAGGGTGTGGGACCGAGAACGTCGCGGAAGCGGTCCACAAGGCCGCCTTCAAGATCGACGCAGGTAAACAGCGGCGTCGAAACGTACTTCTGGCAATCGCGCAGCAACCGCCATGTTTGCTCGGCCGTCACGATGTTGCGTGCGAACAAAATCACTCCCGCCGGCTGCAGGCGCTTGAACAGCGAACTGAGATGGGGCGTCATCTCCAAGCCGTCAAAGCCGACGATCAGCAGTTGGCCGATTGCGCACGTTTTGAGGTTTGTTCGAGTTACTGCCATCGGAAGTTTTTACTCTTTGGTGCTTTTGGTGGTCAGATTTCTTTCTTCAACTCTGCCAGCAGATTCAACGCCTCAAGCGGCGTAAGCCGGTTCAAATCTACTCCCCGCAGCTTCTCCAGCACCGGCTGGGAAATCGGCGTAAAGATGGTCAACTGCGTCGGAGGAGGCGATGCTCCGGGCGAAAGATGTTCTGTGAGCTCGCGTTCCGCCGATTCATGTTCCATCAGCACCTCGCGCGCCCGCGAGATCACTTCGTTCGGAAGTCCAGCCAGCTTGGCGACTTCGATGCCGTAGCTGCGATCCGCTGCTCCCGGCTCAACTTTGCGTAGAAAAGCGATTCCGCCACCGGTCTCTTTCACCGACACATGATAGTTTTTCACTCCAGAAAGTTGTTCCGCTAATTCTGTCAGCTCGAAGTAGTGCGTGGCAAAAAGAGTCTTGGCCCGCACGCGCGCATGCAGATATTCGACTGCGGCCCAGGCAATCGCGAGGCCGTCATAAGTGGAAGTTCCGCGTCCCACTTCATCGAGCAAAATGAGCGACCGCGCGGTCGCGGTATGCAGGATCGCTGCAGTCTCCGTCATCTCGACCATGAAAGTTGAGCGGCCGCGCGCCAGATTGTCGCTCGCGCCTATGCGCGTGAAGACACGGTCCATCACGCCGAGCCGCGCCGAGCGTGCCGGAACGAACGATCCCATTTGGGCCAGAATCACCATCAGCGCGGTCTGTCGCAGATACGTCGATTTGCCACCCATGTTCGGTCCAGTGAGAAGAAGAATCGTATGCGTGCTGCCATTCAGGTAAAGATCGTTGGGCACGAAACGCTCGCTGCCTCCGGCCATTTCCTGCTGTTCGATCACAGGATGGCGGCCCTCGATGATCTCGAGATCGCTGCCGCCATCGGTTGCGGAAATGAACTGTGGCCGACAATAATTCCGCAGTGCCGCGACATGAGCCAGTGATGAAAGCACATCTACTTCGGCCAGCGCCAGCGCGGTTTGCCGGATTCGTTTCGCTTCAGATGCAATTGCCGCTCGCAACTCGGTGAACAGCCGCCGCTCGATCTCGACTATCTTTTCCTGCGCATCGAGAATCTTCGTTTCGTACTCTTTCAGTTCGGGTGTGGTAAACCGCTCCGCACCTACCAGAGTTTGCTTGCGTTCGTAATCCTGCGGAACGAGATGCAGATTTGGTTTCGACACTTCGATGTAATAGCCGAAGATAGAGTTGAACTTAACCTTGAGCGATGCGATCCCGGTCCGGCCGCGCTCGCGCTGTTCAATCTGCGCCAGCACCTGTTTGCTATTGTGTGAGAGTTCGCGAAGTTCATCCAGATCACGATCGATGCCCGCGGCAATTACTCCACCGTCGGCGAAGCTGAGCGGAGCTTCAGCCACGATCGTTTTCTCAATGCGCTCCCGCAGTTCGCTCAATTCGTCGAGCGATTCGCGCAAAGTCCTCAGCCGTTCAGCCGGAAGCCTTCCGGCTGCAGTCTTGATTGCCGGAATTTTCGCGAGCGACGCCGCCAGCGCCAACACATCTCGCGGATTCGCCGTCTCCAGCGTAACGCGGCTTAAGAGACGCTCCAGGTCGAGGACGCCGTCGAGCGCGCGCCGCAACTCTTCACGCGCGATTGTTTCTCTTACGCTCCCTTCCACCGCATCGAGGCGGGCATTGATTTCTGCCAGATCGAGCGAAGGCCGCAGCAGCCACGCCCGCAATAACCGTTTTCCCATCGGCGTGCTCGTGCAATCGATCGAGCGGAACAGAGTAATCCCGGCATCGGCCCCGGCGAAAAGTGGTTCAATCAATTCCAGATTTCTGACGGTCACCGCGTCCAGTACCAGGCAATTTTGCCGCTCATACCAGCCGATGCGGTCCACGTGATCGAGTGCGCCGCGCTGCGTCGAGCGCACATAGTAGAGAATCGCTCCCGCAGCCGCGGCTGCGGCGGTCCGGCCCGCTAGCCCAAACCCTTCGAGCGACAACACGCCGAAGTGATTTTCCAACAGCGGAATTGCATGGTCGGGTGCGAATATCCAATCGTCGAGCGGAGTTTCGGCCCACGCTGCTCCGGATGCCCGTGGCTGAGGCAAGTGAGTGGGCGCATTTACGGGTGCAGCAACTTCCTGCGCCGGGTCGAGCGCAACCTGGCGGCGCCTTCCATCAAACAGCGGAGCCGCCGATCCATACAATAATTCCTTCGGACGGAGCTGCTCCAGTTCTTCCTGCACACGGCGCAAAGCGTTTTCCCCTGAGAACTCGGTGGCGCGGAATTCTCCCGTGGAAAGGTCGAGGGCGGCGAAACCGACGCTTTCGCCCACCTGCGCCAGCGCCGCCAGAAAATTATTTTCTTCTGATCCGAGCAGCGAATCCGCCGCCGTGCCGGGTGTCACTACCCGCGTCACTTCCCGCCGCACCAACTTCGTGCCGATCTGCTTCTTGGCCAGGCGCGCGTCTTCCATTTGCTCGCAGATGGCCACCTTGAAGCCTTTGCGGATCAGCTTCCCAATGTAGCCTTCGGCCGCATGATGGGGCACGCCGCACATGGGCACGGCGATACCCTTTTCCTTATTTCGTGAGGTCAGCGTGATCTGCAACTCTTTCGCGGCGACAATCGCATCGTCAAAAAAAAGCTCGTAGAAGTCTCCCAGCCGGAAAAACAACAACGCGGTTGGATGTTCTTTCTTGACGGCGGCATATTGCCGCATCAGCGGAGTGGACGGCTCGGTCATGCTTCGGTTGAAGTAGCGGGCTGTGCGCGGATTATAACAAAGGCTGGAACGGGGCTTTTTTCGATGCGCTGGGAAATCACAGTTGACGCCGCTTCTCCCGTGGTGCTTTCCTAGTGCATGGAACTCCGCAAAGATCCCATTACGCGCTCCTGGGTGATGACAGGAGACGATCCAGCCGAGGGCGCGTCCGGTCTGGAGACCGCTTGCCGTTTTTGTCCGGATGCCGCTGATTCGCCGCAGGTCATCGCCGCGACCCCCAGCGCCGGCGCTTGGTCTGCGCGTTCGGTGGTGCATCCCACGCCGCTGTATCACATCGAAGGCGAGCCCGGCCGCCGGGGTGATGGCATTTACGACCGCATGAGTTCGGTCGGCGCGCACGAGGTGCTGGTGGAAAACCCCAGGCACGATCGCCATCTGTGGAATGCCAGCGACGATGAGATCGGTCAATTCCTTCGTCTGGCGTCCGAACGCATTTTGGATCTGAAGCGCGATCCGCGCATCAAGTACGTCAGTCTTTTCAAGGACTACGGCCCTGGCGCCGGCCAGGAATTCAGCCACCCTACCTCTCAGCTTACCGCGACCATGTTCGTGCCGCGCCGCGTGCTTTACGAACTGCGCGCTGGTCGCGAATACTTTCAAGCCAAAGAGCGCTGTGTTTTTTGCGACATCCTCACCCAGGAAGAGCGCCAGGCCTCACGCGTGATCGAAGCTCGCGGCGATTATGTGGCGATTGGGCCTTACGCTCCGCGCGTTCCCTACGAAACCTGGATTCTGCCGCGCAATCACGAAGCATCTTTCGAACGCACGGGTCTTTCGAAACCCGGACTTCGGGTCAACCTCGCGGCGCTTTTGCGCCGCACGCTGCAGCGGGTACGCACCGTCACGGAGGCCTTTCATCTCGTACTGCACACTTCGCCCAACAGTCTGCATCCCTCAAGAACCCTCGGCTATTGGAAGACGATTGATGACGACTATCACTGGCACATCGAGATCATGCCGGTAATTGCCGCCAAGGCACGGTCCTACACTTTCAAAGAGGTCTACTACTCGCCGGTAAGCTCGGAGACTGCAGTGAAACAACTGCGCGAGGCAAAGATTGATGGGTGATCTTCACGGAGCGATGCTTATAGGGTGTTTGCGGCCATTGACTCAGATAGTTTCTAGGTGCTGCTACAATCCGTGCCCTCAGGAGAAACATCCTTGAAACCTGTGTTCTGCATCGTTTTGTTTCTCATCACAGCATGTGCCCAAAGTCCCGCGCCCGCCTCCAAGCCCTCAGCGGAAAAACCAAAAATCCTTTGGCAGAAACTTGGTGCAGTAATTCATGATGTTGATCAGAACCTCGGCGGCGTGATGGGCGTCGCCATTGAAGATCTAAAGACTGGTGACCAATTTTTCCTGCATGAGAATGAAGTCTTTGCCCAGGCGAGCTCAATCAAGATCGCCGTTCTCGCAACGTTTTACGATCAGGTGCAAAAAGGCAAGCTCAAGCTAACCGATCTCTACACTGTGCAGGCGAGCGATCTCGTCGCTGACAGCGATATCATGGGTGGACTTACGCCCGGAGTTACCCGCATCACGCTGCGCGATCTTGCCACTATGATGGTCGCCGTCAGCGACAACTCGGCCACCAACGTCCTGATCGACCGCGTCGGCATGGAAAACGTGAATGCTCTGCTCGATTCCCGCGGTCTTTCTAACACACGTCTGCGGCGCAAGATGATGGACCTTCAAGCCGCGAAGGAGGGCCACGAGAACATTTCCACGCCACGCGAGATGATGAGTTTGCTCGCCGCCATCTACCGGGGCGAGGTGTTGAAACAAGAAAACCTCGACGATTTTTTCAAAGTCTTGAGCACCAATAAGGATTCGTGGATTCCCCGAGATCTTCCCGCCGGTCTGAAAATCGCCAACAAGCCCGGTGCGCTCGAAGGGGTTCGCAACGACTCAGGGATCGTTTTCGTCGAGGGCCGGCCTTATGTGATTTGCATGATGACCGCGTTCCTGGAGAACGAACGTGACGGCGAACAGGCCATCAGCAAGGTTTCCTTTGCAGCGTGGCGCATGTTCGACCGCCTCGCGCGCGCCTCCGAATATGGACGGGTCGTCTCCCCGGGGAACGGCAGCCGGTGACGCGAGCGGCTCGCTCTACCACCGAACCATGCCTTCTGGATCATCAACCAGAACAACTTCATACTTCTCCAACATCGGCATGAGAAGATTCTCCAGCTCACGCTTCCATAGCTCGCCTTCATAAAATCTCGCCTTCATAGGCTCACGCGATGGCAAATCGGGAAAGCCACGCATGAAAAAGAAAGTGTCTGGATCTTCGACAGAAAGGAATGGACCCAATATCTTCATTCCGATTTCCGCGTGTGCCGGAATTGACTTGGACCGGAATATCTCCAGAAACTCGGCGCGCTTGCCAGATTTGATTTTGTAAGTGCGCATTTCGATGATCATCGGTTCGCCCATCATTGGTCCGCCCGTCCAGAAATGCTGGCCCGGTTCGAGCAAAAGATCAAGAGGAATTTTCTAACGGGGAACCCCGAGCAAGAAGGAAATAAGGAAATACTGATTTACTCTGCCCTCGCCGACTTCTTATGCATCTCCAGACCGTGGCGCAGCAGTTGTCCCGCCGCCTCAGCTACGACCGGCTGCGAAAACAAATATCCCTGACCCAGATCGCAGCCCAGTTCGCACAGAAGTTCGAACTGCTGCGTGGTTTCAATACCTTCGGCGATTACTTTCAGCTTCAACTTGTGGCCCAGCACGATGATCAGGTCCACAGTGTCACGAGTGCTGCGGTCCGCCAGCATTTCGCTGATCAGCGAGCGGTCGATCTTTAGCGCGTCAACCGGAAATTGCCTTAGCCCAATCAACGAAGAGTTTCCTGTGCCGAAATCGTCGAGAATCACGCCAATTCCGAGGTGCTTGAGTTGGGTAAGAACCGCGACCGTCACCTTGGGGTCGGCTGCAGCGACAGTTTCTGTCATTTCGAGTTGCAGCTTCGAAGGCTCGATCCGGATTTCGTGAATCGCGTTCCGAAGGTCACTCACGAAGCGGGCATCGGCAAACTGCCGGGCTGAGAGGTTTACGTTGATCGTTACGGCATGAGCCTCGTGATTTTCTTCCCACTCTCGCAATTGCTGGCATGCCTTCAAGATCAGCCATTGCCCGATCGAAAAAAGCAGGCCCGTGTCTTCCGCCGCGTCGATAAATTTGTAGGGCGAAATCAAACCCTGCTCGGGATGCTCCCAGCGCAGCAGTGCCTCGAACCCGGTAATCTCCTGGGAGCTGAGTTGCACGATTGGGTGGTAATACACGCGAAATTGACTTTTATCGATAGCTTCTCGCAGTCCTGCTTCCAGCTGCAATCGATTGACGGCGCGCGTATGCATAGCTTCATCGAAGACTTCGCAACGAGAGCCGCCGAGCGCCTTTGCCCGCCGCATTGCTATGTCGGCATCCTGCAGGAGATTTTCGGGTCGAGTATGCGCCGACGTGCTCAACGCGATTCCAACGCTTGCCGAGGGATGCACCTCATGGCCATCCATCAGGAAAGGCTCTTCCACCGCGGCAAGGATTCGCCGTGCGGCCCGCATGGCGTCGCTCGGATCGTCCACGGCCTCAAGCAGGATGGCGAACTCGTCCCCGCCCATCCGGGATAGAACCGCATCTGCCAGCGAATCGTCTTGCGGACGCGACACTGTGTCGTCGGTCCGCAACTGCGCTGCGAGACGCCGGCCCATCTCGACGATCACCTGATCGCCTGCCACCGGACCCAGCGTATCGTTGATCTCTTTGAAGCTGTCCAGATCGACGAACAGCAACGCATATTGGTGCTCTGGATGTCGCTGCGCCCCAAGATAGAGTCGTTCCAGCCGGTCGAGAAAGAGAGTCCGGTTCGGCAATCCGGTCAGAGCGTCGTGAAGAGAATTGTGTTCAGCCTGTTCCTCGGCGTGTTTGCGGTCTGTAATATCGCGGTTTACGATGACCAGCTTGGTGACGTCGCCTTTCTCGTCGCGAATCGTCCCGGCGATCGACTCAAGCACCATCCATCTGCCATCTTTGTGCCGGATGCGGTACTCCAGTTTTTTCCCCACTCCCGTGCTACGCGCCTCCCGCGCCGCTTCCAGCACCTTGAAACGATCCTCCGGATGAATCTGTTCGAACGCCGACGTCTCCCCGAGTTCCGCCGCGGAATAGCCCAGGATTCTTTTGTACGCGGGACTGTTATAAAGCCGGTGCCCCTTCACATCGACTAGGGCGATCATGTCAGCCGCATTTTCGGTGACGATCTGAAATAGCTCCTCCCGGTTCCTGGATTCGCGTCGAACCTGGTAGACGCGCAAGTACTGATAGATCACGAGGGCTGCCAGCGTGCCGATAGTGATCCAATTCCAATGTTCCATCATTGTCGGAGGGAAGCAGAACCTTCGAAGAACATATCGGCTGATTCGGCTGGGAATTTAGTATCTCGCCAAGGGAACAAACCAAGAGGACAAACCGTCCGCGACGCGTTCATAATGTCCGCATGTCCCCAGATAACGCAAAGGCGGTCCGCCGCCTGAAGACCTACACTGGCGCCCAAGGCTACGTCTACCAGTATTACTTCGTCGGCAACCGAGCGGCGCTGCCAGACGACGCCGAAGCTCCGGCGACCGAGTTTATTTTCGACATCACTTCCGACCGCAAGCTGACTTATGCAATCAGTGTTTTCCTGCCGGGAGAGTCGGTGACAGCATGGGCCGCAGCGCATGGCCGCCAACTCACAGAATCCGAGCAGTACGCGGCGGCCAAACTTCGGTTGTTTAAGGCTTTCGATGAACTGGAGGACGTCAAGAAGCACGGACGACGACTGGTAATCGATGCAGCTTTGCTCGAAGAAGCTCTTGCGAGTCTGGGCGTGGAATAAGTCGTTGGGGAATCTGGAGGAGGGAATTGCGGTGAGTGAAAGTATTTCACGCTTCGAACGGGATGGCGCCTTGATATGAGTTCTCCGTCCGACCGCGACTATGTGATCCAAATCACACTGGCTCGTGACCTTTGCCGTTCCCAGCTTCCCGACGATGTGGAGAATATAATGCGTGGGAGGGACAGGGTGGCTGGGAATACGAATCGAGACTCGCTCCTGACTTGCAATAAACTCAGCCGACTCTGATACTTACCTGGCCTATGGCATTGCTTTGGTTACGCTTCGCGCTGGCTTGCTACTTCGTGGGGCTGTTCTACGCTTTTTTCGCGCTCAGCCGTACGAGCGACCTTTTCAGCCGCATCGCGTTGCACGCCGCGAGCCTGGGCATGGTCTTCCATTTCGTTTCGCTGGTCGAGCTTTTTCTATCCGGCCACGTCGTCTGGGCCTCAGTGCATAACGGCGAATCGCTGCTGGCATTCTTCTCGATGACGTTTTTCATGATCATCTACGCCATCTACCAGACCACCTCGCCCGGAGTCGTCGTCTTTCCGATCGTGTTCTTTCTGACCTTTGTGGCAGCCCTCGACCAGCAACCTGTGTTGCTGACCGCTTTCGTCCAGCACAAGGGATGGCTGATCGCGCACATTATCCTGATTTTCACGGGATATGCCGCGCTCGTGCTAAGCTTCGGCGCCAGCCTGCTTTATCTCCTGCAGGAGCGCCGTTTAAAAGCCAAGAAGCCAAGCAGCTTGATTTCTTTTTTGCCCGCGCTTGAAGTGATCGACCAGATCGGCTACCGCTCTTTGCTGCTGGGCTTTCCCTTCATGACTCTCGGCCTGATTACTGGGTCCATCGTCGCGATGTCAGCCTACGGGCGCGTCGACTTTGCCGACCCCAAGATTTTGTTGTCGATTCTGATGTGGGCCGTCTACATGGTCATGGTCGTCACCCGCTGGAATTCAGGGTGGCGTGGCCGTCGCGCCGCGGTGCTTGCGACTTGCGCCTTTGTCGCCGCAATCGTTGCTTGGGCGGCAAACTACTTCTCGACCATCCACAGGTTCGCCGCCTCATGAGATACCAGCTCATCGG
Source organism: Candidatus Sulfotelmatobacter sp. (assembly GCA_049279555.1). Classification (GTDB taxonomy): domain Bacteria; phylum Acidobacteriota; class Terriglobia; order Terriglobales; family Acidobacteriaceae; genus Sulfotelmatobacter. The sequence continues at coordinate 3,212 of JBAPOI010001054.1, read as the reverse complement.
CGTGAACCACAAGAGCGCCCCGCTGGAAGTCCGCGAGCGCCTCGCGATTCCTGAGTCGCACCTGCCTGATTGCTGCCGCGATCTCACCGCTCATCCCGGAATCGAGGAGGGCATGATCATCTCCACCTGCAATCGCGTGGAAATGATCACTCATACCAGCAATGGCTCGGCCGATCTGCGTGGATTTCTCCACCAGCACTTCGACCTCAAAGCGGAAGATCTAGACCCGCACCTGTATGAGTTCCGCGAGAAAGATGCCGTACGGCACGTATTCCGCGTGGCTGCCAGTCTGGATTCGATGGTCGTCGGCGAAGCTCAAATTCTTGGCCAGGTGAAAGAGGCTTATGCCACCGCCCGCGCCGTGGGTTCGGTTCGCGGCCAGCTTGACCAGCTGTTCACCCGCGCATTTGCCGTCGCCAAGCGCGTGCGCACTGAGACCGCGGTGGGATCCTCTTCGGTTTCCATCGCCTCGGTCGCGGTCGAGCTCGCCAAGAAGATTTTCGGAAGCCTCGAGGGTAAGACAGTATTCATCGTGGGCGCAGGCAAGATGAGCGAACTCGCCGCCCGCCATCTGATGGCTCATGGCTGCGCGTCCATCTTCGTTTCGAATCGAACCTATGACCGCGCCGTCGGCCTCGCACAGCGGTTCAACGGCCAAGCCATCAAGTTTGACGATCTCTACAACTCCTGCGACAAGGCCGATATCGTCATTACTTCAACCGGGGCGCCACACGCGATTTTCCGCCGTGAGCACGGCGAGCAATTTCTTTCACGCCGCAAGAACAAGCCGATGTTCTTCATCGACATTGCCGTGCCCCGCGACGTGTCGCCTGAAATGGCCAAGCTCGACGGCATCTTCGCCTACGACATCGACGATCTGCAGCAGGCCGTCAGCAGCCACGTCGCCGACCGCCGCAAAGAAGCCGAACTTGCCGAAGCGATCATCACCAGCGAAGTGGAACGCTTTGAAGCCAAACTGCACACCCTCGATGTAGTGCCGACGATAGTCAGTTTGCAGGAACATCTGGAAACCATTCGCCAGGCAGAAATCGACCGTGTACGCAGCCGCATGGGCCCGTTGACGCCGGAGCAGGAAATGGCCGTCGAAGCCCTGACCCGCGGCATCATCAACAAAGTCATGCACACGCCGATCACCACGCTAAAAACTGCGGCGCGCGAGCCCGAAGCCACCACGGTGATTGATGTGGTGCGGAAGTTGTTCAATCTGCACGAAAAAGAATCCACTGCGCAGAAGAAAAAGGACGAAATAGGGACAAGCCACTAATGCCCCCATTTCCCCGCAATTTCGTAAAACCCTGTCATCCTGAGCGGAGTATTTCGATGCACGAAGTGCATCGAAATACGAAGTCGAAGGATCCCTATCCTATGCGAGCAGCCATCGACTTAGTAGGGCGTTTTCAAGATAAACAACTGACAATGCATGTGTTGTTTACGGTGCATCACTAATGCCTAAACTCCGCATCGGCTCCCGCGGCTCCCAGCTCGCTCTCTGGCAAGCCAACCACATCTCCGCTCTCCTGCGCGCGCGAGGCCACGAAGTTGAAATCGAAATCATCCACACCACCGGCGACAAAATCACCGATGTCGCTCTCGCCATGGTCGGCACCAAGGGCATGTTCACCAAAGAGATTGAAGAAGCCCTCGCCGCCGGCCGCGTCGACTTGGCCGTTCATTCCTTAAAAGATCTGCCCACCGAACTTCCGCCAGGATTCGAAATTGCCGCCATCACGGAGAGACAAGATCCGCGCGACGCCTTCTGCTCGCGCAGCTACTCAAGTTTTCAGGAGTTGCCGCAAGGCGCGCGCATGGGGACGTCCAGCCTGCGCCGCCAGGCGCAACTCAAGGCCATTCGCCCCGATCTCGATATTCATCCCCTGCGCGGCAACGTCGACACACGACTGCGCAAGCTCGAACAAGGCGAATACGACGCCATCATTCTCGCCTCCGCCGGCCTGAAGCGCTTGGGCAAGACACAACTGATCCAACAAATTATCCCAGCCGAACTCATGTGCCCTGCCGCGGGACAAGGCGCGCTCGGCATCGAAATTCGCGAAGGCGACGGAGCCACTCGGGAGCACCTCGAGTTCCTGAACGACCCCGCGGCCCGGGCTGCCACTACCTGCGAACGGGCGCTGCTCAACCGCCTCGGTGGAGGTTGCCAGGTTCCCATCGGCGCTTTCGCGGAAATTCGTCTATCGGGCAACCGTCGAGCGGAATTGGGGAAAGATCGGGAAGGGCACGACCCTTCGGCCTCGCTCAGGGCAAGCTTCAGTCGTGCCGATTACTCGCTTGAAAAAGAAACGGCTTTAGCCGCTGGGGGCTTGCATCTCGAAGCGGTCATCGCCGATCCCGACGGCTCGAAGCTCCTGCGCGAATCCCGTGACGGAGATGATCCTGAACAACTCGGTAACGAAGTCGGAGACATTTTGCTCCGCGGCGGCGGCGGCGAAATCCTCGAAGCCGTCTATGGCCGCGGTCTCGCCGTTCCGCCCCAACCGTGAATCCCGAATGAAGAGTGGCAGCGTTCTCCTGCAACTCCTCGGCGGCACCAGGAGTTCTCATGCCCTTCGCCGCTGGATCAACTTCTGGCCGCCGTTTCTCGGTGCGGGCATTCGAGTGAAGTACATCGCCGCGGACATGAAGGCCGTCGACGTCGAGATGAAGCTGCGCTGGTGGAATGCCAATTACGTCGGCACGCATTTCGGCGGGTCGCTCTTTGCCATGACCGACGCTTTCTATATGCTCATGCTGATGGCAAACGTCGGCCGCGATTACATCGTATGGGATAAAGCCGCCAAAATCCGCTACAGAAAACCGGGCCGGGGAACCGTGCGTGCGGAGTTTCGCCTTTCCGATAGCCAGATTGAGGACATTCGCGAGAAACTGAAGACGCTGCCGAAGTACGAACCGGTTTTCTCTGTCGAAGTGAAAGATGATGTAGACGGAGTTGTGATCGCCGAAGTCGAGAAGTTGCTGCACATGCGAAAGAAGGGGTTGAATCCAAGTCAGCCGCAAAGCGGCGAAAGAATGCGGCCCACGGCGTAAGCCGTGGGTGTGGGGTGGAGAAGCTGTGAGCCCCCGAAGGGGCGGGAGAAAACAAACGTGTACATTCCCGAACATTTTCGCTTGCGCCATGACGCCGACGCGCTCACATTCATGCTCGCGAATCCCTTTGCCATTCTCATCTCAAC